>DAIDKV010000084.1 GCA_027449865.1 Planctomycetales bacterium | reverse complement strand
ATCGGGCGAGAGGGCGACGTATCCGCGTCGGGCAAGCTCCAGCGCATAGGCGAGGTCGGGCTTCCCACCGAGTCCAACCGGCTCGTCCTTGCCGATCGCAACCGTCTGATGCAGGCAAAGCACGGCGGGGCGCCTTGCCCGAGCCCCGTCCGTCTCCATCGGAACCAGGAGCCAGGCGGGAACGCGGTCGCCGGGCTCGGTGGCGAAGGTGATCTTCCGACGTACAATCCCGGCCTCCCGCGTCTCCGAGACGACGCGTGGATCGAGCGGCACCCTCCGCTCGCCGCCCGGAAGCGGTCCGGCGACCTCCTGGAAGTGGGCGATAATGTGGGCGCGGCGGACCTCCCAGTCGTTGCGATCGGCGACCGGTCGTTCGTGACCCTCGCCATCGCGGACGAACATCAACCGGTGGTGATCGGGATAATCGGGCGCCCGGAGCTCCGCCTGGCCGACCAGCACCGCCGCAATCAGCCATCCGACCGCGTTCATGCCCATTCCCCCGATCGCGAACTCAACACGTAACCCCTGCCTCGCCGCGATTCTCCCACTTCCCCGATCGAGCTACCATGGCCCGGAAGCCGGAAACCCCGGACATCCCTCGAAGGAGAAGCCGCGAAAATGCCGATAAGAGGGGTTGGGGCGCTCGTTTGGGCGTTGCGGCTTGACACGATCGAGGGGTGTGGGCCACGATCGCCAGTCGTGGGCGAGGGATAAAAGCCCAGGGACCCGGAAGGTGCGAAAGGAGACACCGATGCGGAGGATACGCGGCTCCGTGGCCGTCTGGTGCTGGCTCGGGCTACTGGCAGGAGCCCCGATCTCGGCCCGGGCACAGTCGAACCTGCCGCCGGCAGCCCGGCTGCTCGATTTCCGCCCGACTCTACCGGGGCTCGTCGAGTACGACGTTCCCGCCGACCCAAAGGCGATCGAGGCGTGCAAGGTCGAGTTGGTGACGTCGAAGAAGGGGCCCATTGGCTACGCGCTTCGCGACGGCCAGGGGAAGATGCTCCGGCGCTTCGTTGCCAGCCACGGCCCGAAGACAGCGATGGACCAGTGGAGCTACTTCCAGGACGGCTTCGAGGTCTATCGCGAGGTCGACCTCGACGGCGACCGCCGCCCCGACGAGGCCCGATGGATGAACGCCGGCGGGACCCGGGTCGCGACCCTCACCCGACAGAAGGTCGCCGCCTGGAAGCAGATCTCCGCCGAGGAGGCGTCGAAGGTCTTCGTCCAGGGTCTGATCCAGGCGATGGGCGGCGGCGACACCTCGCTGCTCGATTCCGTGATGGCAACCCCCGACGAGCTGGCCGCCGCCGGTGTTCCGCGCGAGGTGGTGGCGAAGGCCGCCGCAATGGCGCAGGAGCGACCTGCGAAGGTCGAGACGCTGCTCAAGTCGCTCTCGGGCTGGAACCGCCAGACCGTCTGGAATCGGTTCGACGGGACGTATCCGCACGTCATCCCCGCCGACCCAGCCATCGGACCCGAGAAGGACATCACCCTGTATGAAAACGCGATGATCTTCCCGGGGATCGCCGGCGCCCAGGCCGAGGCGCCCCCTCGGATCGCCTTCCTCCAGATCCCAGACATGATCAAGCTGGGCGAGACCTGGAAGTTCATCGAGCTTCCTCGCGCGATCGACCCGGAAAAGCCGGTGGTGGCCTCGGTCGGAGGGCTCCGCGCGATGCTGTTCGAGCAGGCCTCCGCGGGCTCGGTCGCCGGGCCTCGCGACGCGACCGTCGACGCCGCGCTGAAGGCACTGGCCGACTACGACGGCAAGAACGCCGCGATGATGACCGGCTCCGGCCGCGAGAAGGCGTCGTACTACACCGGCCGCGTCCCGTTCCTTCGCGAGGTCGTCAAGTCTCTGAAGACGGACGACGAGCGGCTGATGTACAACAAGCAAGTGATCGATAGCCTGGTCGAGGCGATGCGCACCGGCGAGTACCCGCAGGGCCGCAAGGCGCTCGAGCAGGTCGCCGCCGATGGCGGCAAGCTCGGCTCGTACGCCGCGTTCCGACTGGTGAACGTCGACTTCGCGATGAAGAACGACCAACCAGGCGCGAACGTGATGGCGAACCAGAAGACCTGGACAGCCGACCTCGCCGATTTCCTGGCGAAGCATCCGAACTCCGACGAGGCGCCCGAGGCGCTCCTTCAGCTCGCCAGCGTCAACGAATTCAACGGCGAGGAGGACGAGGCGCACAAGCGCTATGCGAAGATCGTCGAGAGCTACCCCGGGACCGAGGCGGCCCGCAAGGCGGCCGGCTCGCTCCGCCGGCTCGACTTCGTCGGCAAGTCGCTCGAGCTGAAGGGGAAGGGGCTCAACGGCGAGGAGATCGACGCGGCGCAGTACCGTGGCAAGACGGTCCTGGTCGTCTTCTGGGCGACCTGGGCGAGCCCGTTCAAGGCCGAGCTTCCCGAGCTGAAGAAGGTCGCGGAGAAGTACCGAGACCGCGGCCTGGAGGTCATCGGCGTGGACCTCGACAACGAGCGTGAAGAGGTGGCCGCGTTCTTGAAGGAGAACGCGCTGGCCTGGCCGCAGATTTTTGAAGGCGGCGGCCTGGAGGGTCGGCTGGCGATCGAGTACGGGATCACCTCGGCGCCGACGATGTTCCTGGCGGGCAAGGACGGCAAGGTGGTCAACCGGAACATCCGGACGGCCGCCGACGTCGACCGACAGCTTGAGAAGCTGCTTGGTCCGGCGCCGAAGGGTGCCGCCGGCGTGGCCCTCGACCAGCGCCGCTGATCGAGCGAATCGCCTTCGAACCGAACCGATCGCGAGGCGTCGGAGCCGATCCGTCGCCTCGCGATCGTGCACGCGCCGCGATGGCGCGACCTGGCGAAGATCCTAGGATGCAACGTATTGTCAGCAAGGATGTTCCGAACTACATTGAACACATTGCGGTCCTGTTGATCAGGTCGCGAAAGTGTAAGCAGATGATAAGTTGGGCGGCGATCCGAACCTGGGCAGGAACTTCATCGAGGCCGGCGAACGCGATGGACATCTTCACGGTCGAACTTCCTGAGGTGCAGGCGCAACAGCTCCGAGATCTGGCCCGAGAGGCTGGCATCTCTCCCGAACAGTTGCTGCGCGGAGGCGTTGAGGAGTGGTTGAGCCGACCCGGCCGGGATTTCGCCGAGGCCGCGGCGTACGTCCTGCGGAAGAACCGGGAACTCTACCGGCGGCTGGCGTAGACTGATGCGTCACCTGACGACGAACGAGGCCCTGGAGCTACACCGGCTGGTCGTCGACCAATCCGGCGGCGGCTCAGGGGTCCGCGACCCGGGCGCTCTGGACTCCGCCGTGGCCCAGCCGCGGATGACCTTCGGCGGGGACGACCTGTATCCAACCATTGTGGAGAAGGCCGCGGCCCTGGGCTTCTCACTGGTTATGAACCATCCGTTCGTCGACGGCAACAAGCGAATCGGCCACGCGGCGATGGAGACATTTCTTGTCCTCCATGGCTACGAGATCGTGGCTTCCGTTGATGAACAGGAGCGGGTGGTGCTCGAGCTGGCGGCAGGCCACCTCGAGAGAGAGACCTTCACCGACTGGTTGGGGGCCCATCTCGTCGAGCGAAGGGCCGTTTAACGATTCCACCGGAGTCATCGGTCGCAGAGGGGGGGACCAGAGTTGGCGACCTTCACCTCGCACGATAAGAACCGAATCGTCTTCAAGACGACCGTCGATGAGCGGGCCCCCGGCTTGCTGCTCCTGTTTCACGGGGCCGTCTTCGCGGGAGCACCGCTTTACGCCGTGGCACAGTACGGATTGAAGGGGACCGCGGCCTGGCTTCTCGTTGGCGCGGTCGTCCTGATTGGCCTGGGCGAGATCGCTTTCGGCTTGATCTTGCTGCTCAGGTCCGAGTCGCTCGTCATCGACCTGCGTCGGCGGTCGTATACCGGACGTCGCGGGGTCTGGTTCTGGGGTGAGAAGTGGCCCGGGCCGAGGCATCAGCGACCAGGAACTTCGATGGTTCGGGTAACGCGGCGGGGACGAGCCAGATGAATGGCCTGGGCTTGCTGTTCTGGCTGGCATCGATCGCAGCGGTCTTCTCCGTGCCGCTAATCCTCTTCGCTGGTCTCCCGCGCCTCGTCGGTCGGATCAGCCCATGGATACTGACCGGAATCCGTGCGATTGATGCGATACTGTGGGCGATGGCGGCCGTCTTCTGGTGGAGCCGTCCCGGCTTACACGGCTGACCAGAGCCGGCAGCCTCCACACCACTTCCAGGGCCCGCCGTTCGATTATCCGATGCAGTGGAGGCCCCTGATGATCGAACTGAACGAGCAGCAATGGCGGGTGCTCGAGGATTCCGGGCCTGTCCAGTTTCGTCTGGTGAGCCCCCGAACGGGGGAAACCTTCGTGTTGCTCCGCCTCGACGAATACGAGCGGCTCAAGCACGACGAGTACGACGACAGCCCCTGGACGAGTGAGGAACTCCAGACCCTGGCGTGGGAAGCGGGCAAGCGGGCGGGCTGGGAGGACATGGACGAGTACGACAATCTCCCGGATGAGCCATGAACCGGGGAGATGTCGTCCTCGTTCGCTTCCCCCATCCGTCCGGCGTCCGAGGAAAGAAGCGCCCCGCGGTGGTCGTGCAGTCCGATTCTTACGCGGGCGTGGTCAGCACGGTCGTTGTGACGGAGGTCACGAAGAACGCGACGATGCAGAGCGCCCCGGCCTGTTTGTTCATCGACGTGAGTACGCCCGATGGCAAGGCTACGGGCCTGGTCCGGGATTCGGTCGTCTCGTGCCTGGTGCTCATGGCGGTTTACACAGATACCATCGCTCAGGTGTTAGAGACGCTATCGCCAGCCATGAGTCAGAAGCTCAACGACTGTCTGAAGGCGGCGTTGGGACTATCTTGACGAGCCCTCGGCCCGCCCCGCAGAATGAACGTCTGTCGCCTCATGCCTGCTCGCCGCGACTCGAAGGTTTCGCTGACTGATGCCGCATCCGATCAAGAACCTCCCCGTGGCGCAGAACTGGGACTGTCACACCTGCGGCGATTGCTGCCGGCGGATGGAGGCGGTCATCACCGATGAGGAGAAGCGTCGGATCGAGGCGCTCAACCTGGCCGATGATCCCGAGGTCGCCCCGAAGCCGTGGTTTCGGCCGGCTGGCGGCGACAAGTGGAGCCTCGCCCATCGGCCCGACGGCGGCTGCGTCTTCCTGACTGGCAAGAATTATTGCCGGATTCAGGAACGCTTCGGCGCCGAGGTCAAACCGTTCGTCTGCCGACTCTTCCCGTTTCTGCTCATCCCGGCGGGCAATCAGTGGCGGGTCGGGATGCGGTTCTCCTGCCCGTCGGCGGCGGCCAATCGCGGTCGGCCTGTCACCCAGTCCGAGAAGGACCTCGTTCAGCTCTCCCGACTGCTCGAAAAGCACGTCGGCCGGTCGGCCGACAGCGCCCCGGCGCCCCCGCTCCGGCCCGGCCAGCAGGTCGCCTGGCCCGAGCTGATTCGCGCCGTTCAGGTTTTGATGGAGATCGTCAGCGACCGCGGCGACCGCGTCGAGCGTCGGCTCCGCCGCTGCCTCGCGGTGGCGAGGATCGGCGCCCAGGCGAAGCTCGAAAACCTCAGCGGAAACAAGATCGCCGAGTTCCTGAAGGTCGTCAGTGCCGGCCTGGAGCCGGAAATCCCGCGCACGGTCGCCGACGTCCCGCCGCCCGACCGCGTGCTCGGCCGATTGTTATTCCGCGTCCTGCTCGCGATCTACGCCCGGAAGGATCGCGGCGTCTCGGGCACGCCGGGCGTGGGCGGCCGGCTCGCCCGTGTCCGCGACGGATGGCGGTTCGCCCGCGGACGTGGGCACGTCCCACGGATCAACGAGTCGATGCCCGAGATCACCTTCGACGCCGTCGAGTCACGCCCCGGAATCCCGCCCGAGCTGGACGAGACCCTCGAACGTTATTACACGGTCAAGCTCAACTCGATGCAATTCTGCGGGCCGCCCAACTTCGACCTTACGTTCTGGGCGGGCCTCGAATCGCTCGTCCTCACGTTCCCGATGATCCTCTGGCTCTACCGGGCGTTCAGCGACCTGCCACCAGCCGAGGCACTCCACCGCGCGATCCAGCTCGTGGACGACCACTTCGGCGGCGACCGGATGCTCAGTCTGCCCCACATCCGACACCTTCAGCGCACCCTCGCCGATCGCGGCGAGCTGGAAAAATTGGTGGCGTGGTACGGTCGATGAGGACGGCCGACGACCGGCCGAACCGACAACAGCGCACTTGCCCGGACCGATCCAAACCCTTACGATCCCGGCATCCCGACTCCTGGAGGAAAAACCATGGGTAGCACATTCCAGCCCGAGGGTTACGGGGCGGTCTCACCTTATCTGATCGTGGACGGGGCCGATCGGACAATTCGCTTCCTCGAGGTCGCCCTCGGGGGCGTCGAGCTTCGCCGGTTCTCGGATGCGAAGGGGCGGGTGCGGCACGCTGAGGTCCGCATCGGCGACGGGGTCATCATGCTCGCCGAACAGGCGGAGGGGTGGCCGTCGGTCGCTGCTCATGTGCATGTCTACGTGCCGGATGTGGATGCCGCCTACCGCCAGGCGCTCGAAGTCGGTGCGGAATCGGTGCAGGAACCGTCGCAGCAGGGAGACGAGGATCGGCGTTCCGGCGTGCGCGACGCCGGCGGGACGACCTGGTGGCTGGCGACGCGGGTCGGATGGCCCGACGGGTCGAAACCGGGCGATGTCTGAGGTGGCTGCCGGAACAGGCCGCATCGTGCCGGTAAGCCCGTCCGACTCAACAACGAGGCGACCCGCAATGGCCGAGAACCTCCGGAAACTCACCCCCCGAGGAGCGGTCGTGTGGTCGGTGTCCCGGTTCTCGCGCGAGGAAGGTGGGACGTCGCATCTCCGACCGGGATGACCCGCGTGTTGATTTCGGAAACGACGAGTGGAAATTGAACGATGGATCCATTAATCTCTCAATCGCGTCATCAGGGTGCGCGACGCCGGGCGTCGGTCCCTTCCTGTCGGATTCGAGAGTCAAGGATTCTTCGATGATCACATCCCTCCGTCGAACAATCGCCGTCTCGCTGAGTGCGGCGGCCCTGACAATCCTCTCCAGCGGCCTGCCCCTCGTGGCCCAGGAGCCCGGCCAGGCCAAGGCCGATGCCAAGGTGAAGGCTGGCACCAGGCGCGCCAACGATCCGTCGCGTCGTGTTCCGAGTCATTTCGGACAGATCGGCCTGACCGACGCCCAGCGCGAGATGATTTACCGCATTCAGGCGAAGCATCAGGCCAAAATCGACGATCTGGAGAAACAGCTCGACGCGATACGGGCCGAGTCGCTCCGCGAATGCGAGGCGGTGCTGACTCCCGCGCAGAAGAAGACTCTGGCCGAACATCGGACACGCGCCTCGGACGCCCGGGCCAAGCGGGCCGCCGCCAAGCAGGCGAAATAACAGGTCACGATCGGGCGCCGGCGTTCGCCACGCTGACGCCCGGATTCGTCGCGGGACACGCGTCATGTCGCGGGACCGCTGGACGGGTAGAATCCGGCTGGTTCGGCCAGGGCCTCGGTCTCTCCTGGGCTCGGCTCGATCTCCCACATCTCGACAGGGCCACATCGAGGAGGATCGAGGACCATGAGGCTCGCGAATCCCACCCTTTCGATCGTCGCGATGCTCGGCGTCGGATCGCTCGTCGCGAGTATTGGCGCGATCCACGCCCAGGAATCGACCGGTCTGGATCGGGACCAGACCCGCCCGCCCGCCGGGTCGGTCGCCGAGGCGAGGCGAGATTATGACACGTTGCGCAAGGCCTATCGACCGGACGCCGCGCCGGGCGTCGAACCGGACATGGCCGATCGCCACGATAGGCTCCTCTCTCTGATCTTCGCCTCCGATCGCCTTCGGCAGGCCGAGGCGACGGCCGCCGGGGATCACGCCAGCTTCGTCGCCGCCTTCAAGGGGCATCTGGCGCGGGCCATCGAGATCGAGGCGATCTTGAAGGCGTGGATCAGGGAGAAGCCGCCCAAAGCAGCGCCCGGGCCCCAACCCGACTCCCGGCGCGGATTTCCAGGTGAGGTATCGGAGGAGGGTCTACTGACGATAGCGACCCATGAGCGTGAGGACGCCGAGATCCTGCTCGACGCCGCGAAGCAGTCCCGGGAGAAGGCCCACGCCCTGCAACGCATTCTGCCGCTGAGGCGAAGGTATGTGGAATGGCGGGAAGCCCTCCGACAGGGACGGACCCTGAGCGACGACGATCTGGCGGACGGCATCGGGCGAGAAGACATCATTCATCTGTGCGCCGTGTCCGAGAAACTTCGCGGAGCCGAAGCGAGGGAGGCTCGGACTTCCTCCGAATTCATCGCCGCTTTCGAGGGGCACCTGGTGCGAGCCAGGGAGATCGAGGCGCTCGTGAAGGTGTCCGGGGCGGCCCGGAACAGGAAAGAGAACGCCAGCAAGCCGCGGCAGGATGGCGTCGGGCCGAGTCCTCCAGGGGTCGTCGAGCAAGAGTCGGCTCTGACCGAGGCATCGAGGGACCGAGAGGAGGCCGAGCAACTCCTCAAAGCCGCCAGGCAATCCGAGGAAAAAGCCTACACCCTGCTGCGGATCCAGGCCGCGCGTCGCCGGTATCGGCCGATGAAGCGACTCCATGATGAAGGTCGGATCACCCACGATCGCCTGTTGGATGCCCAGGCCCGGGTCATCGAGGCGGAGCGAATGGCGACCGATGACGAGGCTCAACGTCTGGCCGCGCTCGGGAGGCTCCTCGACCTGGCGGAGGAGCTCGAGAGCAGGGAACTCGCGGAAATGACCGTCGGGAGAGGAACCGATGCCGACGTCGCCGAGGCGAGCATCCTTCGGATCGAGGCGGAGATTCGCCTGAGGAGCGCGGGCGCCGCGCGAGAGACAAAAAACAGCGGCACCCTGGAACGCCGACTCGCCGAGGTCGAACGAAAACTCGATCTACTCCTGAAGCAGCGAAAAGATCGATGAAACCTTCTCGACGTCCAGCGCCCGGCTCAAGAGGTTCAGATCCTCCGCTTCCCGCCGTCTGGCTTCTTCCTGCTATGGTGCATTCGTGGTGGTATTCCCAGGAAGAAGAGGTCGGGGTGATTCTCAAGGAGCGAGGGTCTTCTGGCCGATGAAAGGGGACACGGTGTTCGCTCACGGATCGTGAGCGCGCCGTCGGCGCCGATGGCAACCTGTTCCGCATCCTGGGGCGATGTGGGGGGCGATCAGGATGATCGTCTCCTGGTTGATGGCATCACCACGGCCGCGCCGAACGTCCCGTGCAGGAGGAGGGGTTCCCGACATGCACATCCCGAGATGGGTGGTCAGCCTCCTGGGGGTCGGCTGCGTCGGCTTCGGGGGATGCAGCCAGTCTGGTTGGTTGCGCCCGCGCGACCCGGCGGAGATGAAGACGGTTGCGTCGATCGACGGGAAGCCGGTGGCGTCGTCCTCCGGTGAACCGGGGACTGGCCTGGCTCGTCGCGAGCAATTCGACGAACCATCCCGGCCGACGGCGGCCGGCGCGAGGGTCTCGGGGCGGGTCTTCGATGAGGATGGACGCGCCGTTCCGAACGCGAAGGTCCGGCTGGTTGTCGGCGGATCGTCGGGCGGCCGGGCCAACTTCGCGACGACCGACCGATCGGGGGCCTTCACGCTCCACGGGCTTCGCCCGGGGCGCGATTACACGCTCATCGCCGAGTACCAGGCCGAGGATGGAATGATGTCGGGCCGAGTGAAGGCCCGGGCGCCTGAGACGGGCGTGCGGATCGGTCTGGCGGCCCGCGATCAGGGGATCGAGCCGAAGACCTCGCACCTTCTCTCGTCTCGGGGCCGGTCGGGTCTCTTCAATGAGGAGGTCGCCGACGACTTCCCCGTCGCCGCTCGGCCCAGAGTTCGCGAGGACGCCGATTCGG
The DNA here is from genome assembly GCA_027449865.1 of Planctomycetales bacterium. Taxonomy (GTDB): domain Bacteria; phylum Planctomycetota; class Planctomycetia; order Isosphaerales; family Isosphaeraceae; genus JAKAUH01. The sequence goes on along the minus strand of DAIDKV010000084.1, from coordinate 31,453 downwards.
CCGATCGGACCCCAGCCGAGGACCGCGCTCTCGCCGAAGAGGAGGCGATTGCCGAGGCGCCTTCTCGGGCGCATCGATCGCTCGCGGAGGGTGCCGAGGCCCGGCTGGCATCGGGTCCGTCCCTGAGATCGGCCCCGGTTCGGGCTGGCTGGACGGTCCGCCGCGATCCCGAGGAGGCCCAACCCCAGCGCTCTCGGAGCCGGAAGTCGGCCGGGGATCCGTCCGACGCTCCTCCCCTGCCCGATGATGCCAGCGACGACGGCGAGAATCCGCTTCCCCCTGCGCTGGAGGCGGATGGTACCTCAGCGCCTCGGTCGGCCCATCGCGAATCGTCCTCAGCCCCGCGCTCGCATCGAGGCTTGCCCCGGACCGCCGCCGCCGATCGAGATCCATCCGAGGCGCCCCGATCGATCCCTTCCGATGCCTTTGACTCCGGCGGCGGCCGATCCTCAACGGACGACGAGGGCGCGCGCCGATCCGCCGAAACCTCTCGACGCTCCTCGCGACCGCCGCTCTCCGCCTCGGGCCGCCCCAGACGCTCCTCGCGATCGGCCAGCGACGCCGGGTCCAATTTTTCGAGCGACCCGTCCAGTCGATCGTCGACGCGACCGACCTGGCGCGAGCTGGATTCGCAGTCCAATGACGTTCCGATCGATGAGGCTCTCCGCCGAAGCTCCTACGAGAGCCCGGTCGACCGCCGACGTGATGACGGGGTCGTCCGAGCCGTCGGCACCGCGACGGCGGATCGGCCCTCGGAGGATCTCGAAGAAGACCTCGAAGCCGCCCAGGATCGACCGCGTCGGGCGCCCGAGGTGGTCCGCGCCGGCCGCTCGATGACAACGGTCGATCGCGAGCCGGTCCCGCCCCGTCGCCGTCGGGCTCCTGGCTCGCCGGTCCCGGCGCGGCCGTCGGTCGCGATCGACGACGAGACCGCCATTTGCCGGCTCGACGCCGGGCGCCGAAAGATCGTGGAGCTGCGGCTTCCGGGCCTCGATGGCCGCTCCATCTCGCTGGCTGATATCGATGCCGACCTGATCCTGCTCGACTTCTGGGGGAGCTGGTGCCGCGAGTGCAAGGCGTCGATCCAGCACCACCGCGACCTTCAGGACCGCGTGAGCCCGAGCCGGTTGCAGGTGATCGGGATCGCCTGCGAGAAGGGCGAGACCCTCTCCGCCCGACGCGCCTCGGCCGACGCCGCCGCTCGCAAGCTGGGTATCAACTATCCGGTACTTGTCACCACGATGGGCGGCGATTGCCCCGTCCAGAAGTCGCTCCAGGTTCAGTTCTACCCGTCGATGATCCTGATCGACCGCGAGGGGAACATCCTCGACTTCCAGCAGGGCGCCACCGACACGACCCTCGGACGGATCGACCGGACCATCGACCGAGTCCTCCGCGGCGAGGGCGATTGACCGCCGCGGTCCGATTGGCCACGATGGTGAGGTCGGCAGGCGATGGATGGTCAAGGCAGGGGGACGGAGCAACTCATGGCGACGGTCGCGCCCGCTCGATCGAAGAGCGCCCCGCGGATCCATCGGATCACCGTGGACGAGTACGATCGCATTGGCGATTCCGGGGCGCTCGAGCATCCGCACCGGATCGAGCTGATCGACGGCTATCTGGTGGACAGGATGCCGAAGAATCCGGGTCGCAGCTATTCGTGTACGGAGGCACTCGCCGCGGTGGGCACCCGGCTCCCCTCCGGTTGGTTCCCGCGCGCGGAGCAGCCGATCCGAATTCCCGATTTCGACGAGCCCGAGCCCGACATATCGATCCTTCGCGAACCACGCTCCGAATACCGGCGCCGCCATCCCGCGCCCGCCGACGTCGCGATGCTGATCGAGGTCTCCGACTCGTCGCTTGCCCAGGATCGCGGGATCAAGCGGACGGTCTACGCCCGCGCTGGGATCGCGGTCTACTGGATCATCAACCTGGTCGAGCGTCAGGTGGAAGTCTATTCCCGCCCGACGAAGGACGGCCGATATCGGTCGCGCAAGGACTTCAAGCCGGGCCAATTGGTCCCGATCGCGATCGAGGGCCGGGAGCTTCCGCCGATCCCGGTGGATGACCTTCTCCCCTGACCGCCCTCGCCAGCGCTTTCTCGATGACCCGCCCCATCTCGACGGCCGGCAGCCGCGCCAGTTCGCTCGGCTCCAGCTTGTGAAGCCCGCCGCCGTAGACGCGTCCCTCACGCGCCAGAAGTTCGCCTCCAATCGACCGGAGCTGATCGAACACGATCGGGTAAAGCTCTGGCCTGGCCGCGAGAGCGGCCTGCATCGAACCGCGGGGATAGAGCATCAGGTAAACATTCGCCGCGATCGCGCGCGAGCGGTTCCAGAAGAACCGGAACGGGCCCGCGCCCGACTTCCCGCGGCCCATGTAGGTGCAGAGAAACGGCGCCGGATCGCGACGCTCCTGCGCGTACCAGGGCGTTCGGCGGCTCGCTAGATATCCCTCATGAATTCCCATCGTCTTCCCCGATTCCAGGTAATCCCAGAGCCGTGGATGGTCGCGGCGGACATCCGGTTCGGGAAGCTCGCAGTCGACGATCGCCAGCGATTTTTCGAGCGTCGGGTAGCCGTCGGAATCGGCCTCGATGATCGCGGTCGAGAGGTGCCGTGACGACGGCAAGATCGGTCGAAGGAACTCCTCCGGGATGCCGATTTCCCGCGCCTGACGACGTTCGAGAATGAAGAACGCATTCGCGCCGGTCGCCAGTCCCCGCCGGATGGCGAAGAAGTCTCCGAGCGTCGGTAAGGGACCACCGTGGCGCACCGCCCCGCCGATCATCCCCGACCACTTTCGCGCGACCCGCAGCGCGGCCAGCGGGATCTCTTCCGACTGGATCGGATTGGCGATCGACCCCCCCAGGGTGAATTTCACCCGATGATCGGGCGGCGGCCCGGCCTTCTCGAAGGCGACGATCGCCGATGTCACCAGGGCATCGCCGAACTGGATCTCGTCGGGAGCAAATCGGTGGATATGAAGAAGCTTGATGTTCTCCGTCAAATAAGCGCGAAGGATCGCTCCATAATTCACGACCATGAATTCCGAAGGTATGAGCCAGAGGGCCAGTCCGCCGGGTGTCATCCACGCGTCGGCGAGCAGGAGGAAGTGGGCATACAGACCGGCAAGGCCGCTGATCGCCCATCCGAACCGCCTGGCAACGGCCGTTTTCAGGCGAGCCTTGTTGGCTCCATCAATGTGATGATGCCGGACATAGGGCGGGTTGGCGAGGATGAGGTTGTAGGTCCGGTCGGGCGCGAGCCGGGTGAAATCGCCGGGGATCAGGCGAAGGCCGGCTTGGCTCCAGAGGCTGCGGGCGGCGTCGACGAACCTCGGATCCTGTTCGACTCCGCGGGCATCGGCGATCTCTCGGTCTGGAAAAACCCTGCGCAGGGCCGAGTAGAATGAGCCGGTGCCGATGGCCGGGTCGAGGAAGACGACCGGCTCGCGCCTTCCTTCTCGGAGGCGGCGGGCATACCGAGCGATCTCCAGCGCGAGCGGTTCCGGCGTGGCGAACTGGCCCATCCGGTTGCGTTCGGCCGCCGACCTCTCGGCGTCGAGGCTCCGCTGAATGTCCTGTCGATGGGCCTCGGCGTCGAGCAAGGCTGGATCTCCGTCGAGGGGCGGGCCAGGTCAGGCCATGTCGCCCGGGACGGCGAAGCTCAGGTGAAGCTCGGCGTGACGGAGATGGAGCTTTCCCCATTCCTCGTGCGTGAGCGGTCCGAGGATCGGATGCCGGGCCGACATCCGTTCGGTCTTCGCGCGTGCGACGGCCGCTCGAAGCATTTGCAGCCCCTCCTCGGCCGAGGCGACCGTCGGATAGACCTTCGGCTCGAGCTCGGCCGGTAACTTGAAGCCCGGACTTGGCCCCTTCCTCAGCAGTCGGCCCTTGACGAAAAATCCGACGATCCGGACCGGCCAGGGCGCGCTCGGCGGCGGGACGTCCCCCAGTGACATCTTGATCGCCGAGGCCAGGTGAGCGAGCAATTGCGCCAGCGACCAGTTACCGAGCGTCCGGGTCCCCGGTGTGGCGACGAGCCTCTCGGCGTCGGCGAGCAACTCGTCGAGCGATCCATACCGCAGATCCCGCCGCCCGCTCACTGTCTTGACGTCGACGGACATGGCTTGATCCCTCCTTCTGGTCATTCCGCTGGTACCGATCAGACGTGTTCAGGTGGTAACGCAAGGGGCATTGCGTCAAGCCTGGCCGGGCCAACTCTCGCGTCAGGAGAGCCCGACAATTTGGGCCCCGGCGTCCACATCGATCCGTTCGGCGGCCGGTCGCTGGGGGAGACCGGGCATCCGGACGATCTCGCCCGTCAGTGCCACGAGGAATCCAGCGCCGGCGGCAATCTCGATGTCGCGGACGGAGAGCGTGAAACCGCGCGGGCGTCCGCGGAGCTTTGGGTTGTCCGAGAGCGAGTCCTGCGTCTTCGCCATGCAGATCGGCAGATCGCCGTAACCGAGGCGAGCCGCGCGTCGGAGTTTCGCCAACGCCGCCGGCAGGATCGTGACCCCATCGGCGCCGTACATCACGCGAGCGACCTGCTCGATCTTCCGCTCGGCCGGCCAGTCGAGCGGGTAGAGCGTTTTCAACGGCGTCTCGGGCGCCGAGGCCGCCGCGACCACCTTCTCGGCCAGATCGGTCGCCCCGGCCCCGCCAGCGCTGAAGACATCCGCCGTGGCACACGGAACGCCCCGACCGGCGCAATAGGCGTGGACAATCTCGATTTCCTCGGGCGTGTCGGAACCAAATTTGTTGATCGCCACGACCGTCGGCTTGCCGAAATGCTCGGCGCTATCCAGGTGTGCGGCGAGGTTCTCCAGCCCGCGCTCGACGGCGCCCGGGTTCGATTCCTGGAGAGCATCGAGCCCGACCCCGCCGTGCATCTTCAAAGCCCGGATCGTCGCGACGATCACGATCGCGGCCGGGTTCAGGTTTCCGGCCCGGCACTTCAGGTCGAAGAACTTCTCGCCGCCGAGGTCGAAGGCGAACCCGGCCTCGGTGACGGCGTAGTCGGCGGTCGCCATCGCCAGGCGGGTCGCGAGGATGGAGTTGCAGCCGTGAGCGATGTTGGCGAACGGCCCGCCGTGGATGATCGCCGGCGTCGACTCGGTCGTCTGCACCAGGTTCGGCAGGATCGCCTCATTCAGGATCGCGGCCATCGACCCCGTGACCCCGATCTCGCCGGCTCGCACCGGCTGCCCGCCCCGGGTGGATCCGACCAGAATCCGATCGATCCGAGAACGGAGGTCGGCCGGCGAGTCGGCCAGGCAGAGGATCGCCATGACCTCGCTCGCCGCGGTGATGTCGAAGCCCGACTCCCTCGGAACGCCCTGCGACGACCCGCCCAGGCCGATCACGATGTTCCGAAGCGCCCGGTCGTTCATGTCGAGGGCGCGTTTCCAGAGGATGCGGGTCGGGTCGAGATCGATGTCCTTGAAGTGCAGCCGGTTGTCGATCGCGGCGGCCAGCAGGTTGTGCGCCGCAGTGATCGCGTGGAAGTCGCCGGTAAACTGAAGGTTGATCTTGTTCGACGGCTCGACCCGGCTGACGCCGCCGCCGGTCGCTCCCCCCTTGCGACCGAAGACAGGGCCCATCGACGGCTGCCGAAGCGCCAGTGCCGCCTTCTGGCCGATCCGGCAAAGGCCCTGAGCCAGTCCGATGGAGGTCGTCGTCTTCCCCTCGCCGGCCGGGGTGGGCGTGATCGCGGAGACGAGGATGAGCCGGCCGCGCGGGCGCGTCGCCTCGGCGCGGTGCAGGACGTCGAGCCGGACCTTTGCCTTGTCTCGGCCGTAGAGTTCGAGGTCCACCTCGTCGATCCCCAGGTCGGCCGCCACTTCAACGATCGGCCTCAGCCCGGTCCCCTTGTCGTCCGACATGCTTGGGATTCCCCCCTCGGATGATTGCGGCCCGTCGCCCGGCGCCCGCATCGCACCCACGCGCCAGGCCGCCGAATTACCTTATCAGAGCGATCCGCCCCGTCGCCAGGGGACTTGCACCCAGGCGCCTATCCCGCCTGGATGAACCGCTTCCCGGCCTGCCGAACAGGCGATCCCGGGTCCATGCGATACGCCCCCGTCAGCCGCCATCGCCGGAGGCTGGGTGGTGTCAGAATGACGACGAGCAGAACCATCCCGCAGGCGGTTGAGAGCCGGACCTCCATCGGCGCCCCGATCGCCGTCAGCAGCGCGACTGTCATCGGCCCGGCCAGTAGTCCACAGATCGGACCAACAAGAATCCGATCATATCCGGGAAGGATGAGTCGCATCGTCCGAACCCGGCCCCAGAACGAGATCGGTGGAGCGCATCCCTGGACATATCCTCCGAGTCGCATCAGAGGAAACAGCTCGAAGATGGCCGCGATAAACCCAAGGAACGCCAGCCGCTTCTGTGGGTCGACAAAGAGTGCGCCAAGGCTGTCGATCCACCAGGCGATCAGCAAGCAGAGGATGGCCGTATCGACCCGGGACCAGGGCCGGGTGTCCTGGGTGTCGACCAGCATCGGCCCGTACGGCCACCCGACGGCGTTGAGCTGATCCACCAGCGGGTCGCCGGTGAGGTTCTCGGACGAGAGCCGGTACGGCTCGGCTGTCTCCGCGAACCGATTCAGCGACCGGCGCAATCCCTGATACGCGATCAGGTAGACAGCCGCCCCAACGGCCAGACAGACCGGCGGGTTGTAAAAATGCCGGACGGCCAGCCCGAGGCCCGCGATCGTGACGGCCCGGATCGGTGCGTCCTCCTTCCGGATCGTCGGCACGATCGCCGCGACGTGGCCGAGCACAAACAGGGCGACATATCGCATCGACATCGGCTCGGGCGCGGTGGTGCTCAGCAGGAGGATCGTCGCCAGGTAGAGGCCGTCGCCCCAGGTCGGCACGACCGGACCCATCGGCAGCGGCTTGCGACTGGTCCAGGGGGTTAGCCTGAGCCATTGTCGATAATCGCCGTTGTACCACGGGTGGAACGCCGCCACGCGGCGAACCCCCCAGAACACGGCCGCGACACCGAGGATCCATCGGCCGATCTCGTGCGGATGGAGCCACGCGAGCGTCATGAAGTCCATGGACAGGTAGAAGACGATCAGTGGAAACCACTGCCCGAGCCAGCGTCGAGCGGCCGGAGGGATGCGTCGGATCATCGGCCGAAGTCCTGAAGATAGCCCTCGAGCTTGCGGGTGGCGTCGGGGAAGACGAACCGCTGAAGCACCTCGTCGAGCGGCCCGCGGTGCCCGACCAGCCGCTGCAATCCGTCGATCGTGTCAAAGGCGAGCAGCCGGCCGTCGTGCAGGACAATCACCCGGGTCGCGATCTCCTCGACCAGCTCGGGGACAGGACTGGTCAACACGATCGTCCGATCGCGGCGACGGCCGTGATGCTGGATGATCCGTTTGAGCGAGAGAATGCCGGCCGGATCGAGCCCGCCGGAGAACGGCTCGTCGAGCAGTAGGATCGGTGTCTCGGCGACCAGGGCCGAGGCCAGGGCGATCTTCTTCGTCTGACCGGCCGAGTAGGTCAGGATCGCCGAATCTCCCTTCTCGGCGAGGTCGAAGAGGTCGAGGAGGCGGTCGACGTGATCCATCAACCGGAACTCCTCGATGTCGTAGAGCTTGCCAACGGCGAGGAGGAATTCGCGACCGGTCCGCGTGGCCGGCAGCCAGGGACGATCCGGGAGGTAAACGGTCCGACGTCGGATCGCGAGTTCCTCGTCCTCGGAGTTCCGCCGGCGTATCCCGTCGATCCAGACCTCCCCGCGCTGGGGTGCCAGAACACCGCCCATCACGCCGAGAAGGGTGGTTTTCCCCATGCCGTTGGGCCCGAGGATGACGATGACCTCACCCGGCTCGATGCGCAGGCTGATCTCGCGGAGGATCGGCCGGACTCCGTAATGCTGCGTGATGTCGAAAAGTTCGATCACCGGAGAATCTCACGCCTGGGCTAATGACGTGGCTTCAGTCCTTCAGATACTTCGCCAGCCAGGCGTGGACCTCGTTCCACCAGACGATCCGGTTCGCCGGTTTGGTGATCCAGTGCCCCTCGTCCGGGAACCAGACATACCGGCTCGGCACACCCCGGCGCTGGAGGGTGGTGAACATCCCGAGTCCCTGTGCGTCCGGGACCCGGAAATCGAGCGCCCCGTGGGTCACGAGAGTCGGCGTCTTGAAGTGCGCCGCGAACGTCGAGGGCGACCGCTCTCGGTAATGCTCGGCCTTTTCCCAGGGCGGGCCGCCGTACTCCCACTCGGGGAACCAGAGTTCCTCGGTCGTCCCGTACATGCTGGTCAGCTCAAACACGCCGGCGTGGCTCACCAGCGCCCTGAATCGGTCGGAGTGCCCGGCGATCCAGTTGACCATGAACCCGCCGTAAGAGCCCCCCAGAGCCGCCATCCGCTTGCCATCGAGGAAATCATACGTCTTCAGCGCGTGATCGAGACCCTTCATCAGGTCGTCGTAGACCTTGCCCGTCCAGTCCTGGCTGATCTGGTCGGTGAACTTCTGGCCGTAGCCGGTCGACCCGCGGGGGTTGATCGCGACCAGGGCATAACCGGGCGCGGCGAACATCGGATAATTCCAGCGCGCGTGCCACTCGTCGTGCCAGGCGCCCTGTGGGCCGCCGTGGATCAAAAAGGCGACCGGATACTTCTTCCCCGGCTCGTATCCCGGCGGCTTCATCACCCAGCCGTGGACCTCGTCGCCGTTGGCCCCCTGAAACGAGAAGCCTTCCAGCCCTGCCAGGTCGAGCTGTGCCAGAAGCGGGGCGTTGTGGTGAGTAAGCGGGGTGGCGTTCTTGCCGTCGAGATCGGCGACGAAGACCTCGGCCGGGTGCGAGGCGTCGTGGTGGGTGTAAACCATCTTGCCGGCCTTCGCGTCGACCATCAGGCCGGACTGGACCCCGCCAGTGACGAGGCGGGTCATCCTTGCCGGCGCATCGGGTCCGACCTTCAGCGCAACGATCGGCTCGGTCCCCGTGTCGTCGATCACGGCAAACATCTCGTCGGGCTTCGATCCCCAGGCAAACGCGAGGACGGGCCGATCGAGTTCCTTCGTGAGCGATTGGGCCTTCCCTGTCGCCCGGTCGACGACCTTCAACACCCACTGATCGGCCTCGAAGCCCGCCCGCGCCTGGCTGAGATACGCGAGCCACTTGCCATCCGGCGAATAGACCGGCTGGCCGTCGGCTCCCTTGTTGGATTCGGTCAGGTTGCGAGGCTCGCCGCCGTCAGCGGGAACGGCCCAGATATCCGTATTCGTGGACCAGGCGTGATCGTGGATTGGCTCGGCGGTGAAGGCGATCTCCTTCCCGTCGGGCGACCAGGCGTAATCCGACGACCCGCCAAAGGGTGCCGGCGGCGTGTTCACGTCGAGCTTCGGCGTGAGGTCGCGGGCCTCGCCGGTCGCGACGTCCGCCACGAAGAGATGGCTCCGCTTCGACTCGTCCCAGACGTTCCAGTGGCGGATCATCAGCCGATCATAGGTCCGGACCTTGCTCTTGGCCGCTTCTTTTTCCTTGTCCTTCGCGGCGGTCTGATCGGGGGACTGCCCCGGGTAGACCTCGGCCGTGAAGGCAACGCGATCGCCCTTCGGCGACCAGAGCGGGCCGGAGACGTCGATGGGGAGCTTCGTCACCTGGCGGGGCTCGCCGCCGTCGATCGGCAGCAGCCAGACCTGCGAAGAGCCGCCCCGGCTGGAGACGAACGCGACCGTCTTTCCATCGGGGCTCCAGCGCGGGTGGTTGTTGGTCCCGGGCGTGGTGGTCAGGCGTTTCGGATCGCCGCCCGACGCGGGAACAATCCAGAGGCTGCTGTTCGTCTTGTCGGTCGAGCGATCCAGTTCCGAGACGACGTAGACGACCATCGAGCCATCTGGCGAAAGCTGGGGATCGGCGACCCCCTTGACGGCAAGCAGGTCGTCGATGGTCATCGCCCGCCCCGCCGCGAACAGCGGGGCCGCAAGCATGAGAAAGCCAATCGCCGCGAGGAATCCAAGCTTGAACACGTTGCAGAATCTCCCGTCTTGGGGTGGCTCGTTGGTCAGTCGCGCCCGTGCGACATCTTCACCAGAACCGGCGTGAGCGCCAGCATCAGCAGCCCGGGCACGAAGGCACAGACGCCCAGGAAGACCCAGAGGTTAAAGTCGTAGCCCTTGACCGTCTCCTCCATGATCCCGGCGAGGTAATTGGCCGCGGCCGTGCAGAGGAACCAGCTCGCCATCATCAGCGAGGCGACCTTCGGGTGCGCCAGCTTGTTCACCAGCGAAAGCCCGATCGGAGAAATAAACAATTCCGCAACCGTAAATACGAAGTACACACCGACCAGCCAGAGCGGCGAGACCTTCCCGGCCGCCGCGCGTCCGTCGGCGAGGTACATCACCGCGAAGCCCGCTCCCAGCAGCACCAGCCCCAGGCCCTGTTTGGCCACCGACGGCAGCGGGAACCGATGCCGGGACAGTGACGTCCAGAGCGCGGCGAAAACCGGCGCCAGCGCGATGATGAACACGGGATTCACCGCCTGGAAGTACGACGCCGGAATCTCCCAGCCAAAGAGGTCGCGATCGGTCTTCTCCAGGGCGAACAGGTTCATCGTCCCCCCCGCCTGCTCGAAGCCCATCCAGAAGACGATCGAGAACAGGCTGATGATCACGATGACACCAATCCGCTGCCAGTCGGCCGACGTGAACGGCTCGTGCGCGGCGGCCTCGGCCGAGTCGCTCGTTCTCGGTTCGGTCGCATAGAGGAACAGGCTCAAAACACCGATCAGAACCGCGCCCCGGTAGAGGATCGTGGCGGCCGTGCTTGTCATCCACGAGGGCGACCACACCCAGCTCACCGATCCCCACGACGCGATCGCCCCGTAGACCAGCCCGACCAGTGCCGCCGAGATCGCCGCGATCTGTATCCAGTCTCCGACGTGGAGCCGGGCATCGGGTGTCGGCTCGCGGCCCGGCGGCAATCCGCTTCCCTGGAGCATCTTCTGAGTGAAGACGAACGTCAGCAGGCCGAGCATCATCCCGACCCCCGCCGAGGCAAATCCCGACCCCCACGAGACCCGCTCGCCCAGCCAGCCGCAAACCAGCGGCGAGAAGAACGCCCCGAGGTTGATCCCCATGTAGAAGATCGTGTAGGCCCCGTCGCGGCGGTGATCGCCCCTCGGATAGAGCGTCCCGACCATCGTCGAAATGTTCGGCTTGAAGAATCCGTTGCCGACGATCAAAAGTCCCAGCCCCAGGTTCAGCATCGTCGGCTGCGTCAGGACAAACTGCCCGAGCGCCATCAAAATGCCGCCGATGAAGATCGCCTTCCGCTGGCCGAGGATGCGGTCGGCCAGCCGGCCGCCGATCAGCGGCGTCAGGTAAACCAGCCCGGTGTAGATCGCATAGATGTCCAGCGCATCCTTGCGCTCCAGGCCCATCGCCTTCGTCAGGTAGAGGACCAGCAGAGCCCGCATCCCGTAGTAGCTGAACCGTTCCCACATCTCGGTGGTGAACAGGACGTAAAGCCCGGGCGGATGGCCCTCGGGCCTCGGCTCGCTCGCGGGCAGCTCGCCCCCCGGCGCGGTCACAACGGTCTGCGACATGAAGGTGTCCTCATCGGCATCGCGGAATCATCCCTGGCGTTGCCTCAGATTAATCGAACCTTCGCCGATTCCCAAGCCCCGGCCGCCTCACTCTCTGTCCGGACGCGGGCAGTCGGCGGCCAACCATCGGAGGGTATCCGGCATGCAGGCGACCGGTCCCGGGTCGCGAAAGAGCAGCGGCGCCCGGATCAGCTCGGCGTGGTTCGCGTGCACGATCACGTGATCCGAGACCCCCGCCAGCCGCGTCCGCTCGACCGCCACGCAGCCGTCGCCCGTCCCGTCGGTCAACTCGTCCAGAAGAGCGGGAACGTCCGCGGTCGCCGCCTGCGCCAGCCGGCCGAAAATCCCCGCGTTCCGGTTCAGCAGGTCCAGTCTCGCCTCAATCCGGGCACGACCCTCGCGGTCGAGGAACCCGAGATCCCCCGCGATGATGTGATACGGAACGCCCCGCCGCCTCGGCCGTCGGTTCATCGCCGAGAGCAACGGACTCCCCGGCAGCATGTCGTTCGCCGCCTCGCCCACGCCCTCCGAGAGGTCCAGCATCGCCCGCGCTGTCCTCTTCGACTGGATCGATTGCAGACCTTCCATGAGCTGGATCATCGTCTGCATTCGGGCCAGATGCGAGCCCGAGTTCACAGGTGCCACCAGGATCATCGACGAGACATCGCGGCCCCAGGTGGCGTCGTCCTCGATCAGCGCCCGCGCCAGCAGGGCTCCCATCGAGTGCGCCAGGATCGCCCACGGCCGACGCTCGCCCGCCTGCTTCCGGAACGCCGACCAGTCCCTCGCGAATCGCTCGCACGACTCCGCGATCGGCCGGTTGAACGGATAATCATGCACCACCACGCCGTATCCCGCCTCTTCGAGCCAGGGGATCAAATGGACAAATCCTCCCGACGACGAGTTCAGTCCGTGGACCAGGCAGACCGTCGGGCGAGTAGGATCGTTCGGCCGGTACGAGGCCCGACCTCGCATTCCGTATTGCTCCCGCCGCCTGGCCGCCTCGGCGGCGCGTGCGGAAAGATCGCGCAGCCGACCGGCCCACTCGCCCTGGCGGTCAGGCGCGAGGCGGTTTTCGTCGATCGTGAGGATCATCCACCCGGGCCGGAACGCGACCTCGACCCCCGGCCCCAGCGCCTCGGCCAGCATCGCCCGCGCCAGAGCCCGCGAAAGACCCCGTGTCGACAGGGACAATCCGACTGGCGGACGATCGACGGAGACCCCGCTCGCCCTCGCCAGCCGGTCCACGATCTCGGCCACGGGCACATCGCCCGCCGCGTCGATGGCAACCTCAACCGACCGCCCCGGCCCAGCTCCTGACGCCGCCGGCACCGCCCACGTCGCGACGAGGGCGAGCGCCGCCCAGGTCCATCGTTTCTGGATGCTCATGGCCATCCCTCGCCCATTTCCTCTTGCCACTCAACCCGATTCTCGCTGGAGAGATCGGATTCATCCGTCATCTGCAATCCGAACTCTCACCTCATCCCAGAGAGACCGCATCCCCGCGCTGAATGGCCCCGCCGCGGACGACCGAGGCCAGCACGCCGAGGTTCCCGCCGTTCTCGCGGACGATCGTCCGGAGGACGTCCGGATCTTTTGGGAGGCCCCCCTGCCCCACGGTCGTCATCACGCAGCGCGGGCAGGGTTGATGGATCGCCAGGCAAACCTCGTCTCCGATCCGGATGCTCTGGCCGGTCCAGCCGTCCTCGGGGAAGCCGTCGCTCTCCCATTCCACGAGAATGTTGGGCCGGAACCGCGCAAGGTCGAACCGGCTCTCGGGGCGGCTCGCCTGGAACGTGCGGAGAGTGGCCGTGGTCACCAGGTGAACAACCGCCGCGTCGAAAAAAGTTCCGGGCGGGAGTTTCACCTCGAAGACCGAGTCGGGGCTGTCGACAAAGTCGAAGTCGGGCCAGTAGCCCTCGATCCGGGGCGAGTCGCCAGCCGACGACTCCAGCCGAACCGCCCGCCCCAGCAGCGCTGAGATTCGGGCGTCGAAGTCCGGGGCGTCGGTGTCGAGCGAGGAGCCGTCGGGGAGCGTCACCCGCGCTGCCGTTGTCCCCGAGGTCTCCTCGGACGAACGGAGCAGGGCGCTCTGAAATTCCAGGGGATCGGGCCACTTGCGCGGGTTCTTGGCGCTGACGACCTTGCCCGTCTCGACATCGACCAGGGCGTAGGCCCGATCGCCGCGCAGGCCGCGGTCGGTCACGATCGCCCTCTCGATGGGTTCGCCCCTCATCGATTTGACCGGGTATCGCCAGAGAGCCGCGATGGTCCCACTCCGTTCGGTCGCCATCGGGATCGTTCCTCCTGTCGCGGGGCCCGTCGAGGGATTCGAGGGCTCGCCTCACTCCCAGGCTGACGAAATCGACCACGATCCGCAAGGGGCGACGCCGGGCCTCCCGCCACTGGACGAGCCGGCCGGCGATCCTTTAATCTCGTCCCGATCGAAGGCCGATCACGACCCATCCACGCCCAGGAGTCTCTCCCATGCGGCTGATTCAGTTTACCCTTGGGGATACCCCGATCCCCCGCGTCGGAGTCCTCGGCGACGGTCAGATCACTCCGATTGCCGAGGACGCGGGTGCCCTCTCCACGATCCTCCACGCCGACGATCCCTCGGCCGAGGTCCGCCGCCGGCTCGACCACGCCGGCGCTCCGATTCCGCTGGCCACCGCCCGCCTTCTCGCCCCGATCGATCGCCAGGAGGTCTGGGGCGCCGGCGTTACCTACGAGCGGAGCAAGGTCGCCCGCCAGGAGGAATCCGAGGACGCCGCCTCGTTCTACGACAAGGTTTACACCGCCGCCCGCCCCGAGCTGTTTTTCAAGGCGACCCCGTCGCGCGTCGCCGGACCTGGCGAGCCGATCCGTGTCCGGCGCGACTCAAAGTGGTCGGTCCCCGAGCCCGAGCTGGCCCTGGTCCTTGACCCTGCCTTGAAGCTCGTCGGATTTACCGTGGGAAATGATGTCAGCGCCCGCGACATCGAGGGCGAGAACCCGCTCTACCTCCCTCAGGCCAAGGTCTATCACGGCTCCTGTGCGCTCGGACCGTGCATCACCCTCGCCCCGGCGATGCCGCCCCGACCAGGCGTCGCCATCCGCCTCGACATCGAGCGACACGGAAAGTCTGCCTTTCATGGCGAGACCACGCTGGCCCGGATGGCGCGTCCACTGGAGGAGCTGATCGACTGGCTGGGTCGCGAGGATCGGTTCCCCGACGGTGTGATTCTGTTGACGGGGACAGGCATTGTCCCGCCCGATGACTTCCATCTTGAGCCCGGAGACGTCGTCTCGATCGCCATCGACGGGATTGGGACGCTGACGAATCCGGTCGATTGAGGGGGGCGAACGAAGAGATTCCGCCATCTCGCGTTCGCGGACGGGTAGGAATTCTTCCGTGTTCTCTCAAAACCGCCGAGGATGAAAAGCGTCTGGAGACTCGGCGAGAAACAGGGCCATGTGGGACGGCCGCGCCCCGTTGAGGCGGCCGTCCCGGTTTTGTCGGTCCGATCAGGACTTCGGCTTGGCGTCGGCGGGCTTGGCCTCGGGAGCCTTGGTCTCAGCCGGCTTGGCCTCGGGGGCCTTGGCGTCGGCAGGCTTCGCCTCGGTCGTCGGCGGCGGCGGGGTGGCCGGCTTGGGCTCCTGCTTCTGGATCGGCATCGGCGGGGGGGTCATCGGGCCGGGCGCGGGGGCCGCGCCGCTCGGAGCGCCTCCCTCGTCGTTGCAACCAGAGATCAGCGTCAGCGAGAGCAGCATGGCCGAAAGGCTCGACCAGGCCAGAAATCCGGGCTTGATCCGCACAGTGGGGCTCCTTTCAAGGTGTCTGGATCCGCCCCGGCGCGGGGATGCCGCAGTCCGGGGACGCTCATCGATCCGCTCCCGACGTCTCGCGGGAAAAAGCGAATCCGATCACGGCGACGGATTATAGGCCATCGCGTCGGGGGTCCGCAACCGACTAGGCCCCCCGATCGTCCATGCTCGCGCGTTCGCGTTTCAGGGTTCGTCGGGCTGGTCCGCCGGTTGTGGGCCGTTGCGATCGTCATCATCGGTCTGGCCGGAAGTGGGGACGGGCCAGGCGGCGGGGCGCCGATCAAGTGCCCTCCCTGGGGCGATCGATCTAAAGAGCGTCCGAACCAGGAGGGATGCGTTCGATCGGGGCCCTGGTGCTCTGGTTGGAGCGTCGCTCTTCGTCGGCTGGAACTGGTCGTCACCACGGGCGGCAGGAGGTCTCGACGACGGTGCCGAGCACCCGGCTCTTCCACATCCTCTTGTTGAATCGAGGCATGCCATGAACGCGACCAAAAGCCCCGCGAGTCTCGCGTCGCCAGACCTGATCGCCGCTCTCGCCGAGATCATCCGAGGCGTCTCCGCCCGCGCCCGAACCCTCACCATCCGCGACGACTCCCGACTGCTCGAAGACCTCGGGCTCGACTCGCTCGACCTCGTCGCGGTCGTCGTCCAGATCCAGGACCAGTTCGGCGTTGAGATCGATCCCGACGAACTCCCCGCCCTGCTCACGGTCGCCGATCTGGCCGCCAACCTCCGCCACCAGGCACGTTCGGCCGCCTGAGGATTCCTCTGTCAAGGCACCTGGAGAAACAGCGAGACGTTCGGAAAACCCGCACAGGCCCAGGCCCCTGCTTCTTGCTCCAGAGCCCGCTTCCGACTCCTCAGCTCAGCAGTCCGAGCCTCGTCTCGCCCATGGGGACACGCTCCCGTCGTTGACGACTGATGCCTGTCCCCATCCACTCGTCCACTTTCCCACGCTCGAGCGCCGATATCGACGTCGCGATTACCGGGAAAATGGGAGCCCCGGGAAATGGAGACTCCTTGCCGTTGTTTGCAGAGTCTTCCGTCTTCCTGTAAAAACTTCCCTTCTCGCCGCAATCCGGCCTGTTGTCGCGACCCACGTATTTTCACTCGGTCCGTCGAAGGGGCTTTTTTCGTAAACGACGGCCTGGAAGTGATTTATCTCCGGATATTCTGCCCGGAAGACTCCACTTGCCACGGGATAAGCCGAGTGCGAGGTAGGCTTGGCATGCTCTTTGCTCAAGATTAAGTCGTCTCTCTTCCCACCCGATGGCGACCCGTCTCGACGCAGACCCAAATAGCCCAGCGACGATGCATCGACCTGAAGCCGGGCGGCCTGTCCGACCCGGACTCTGGATCGATCGATCGGGCTCCAGGTCTTTTGAGCGTCCCGAACGGCCGGCTCGGTTGGCGGTTACGATCCGCGGGCCCCAGGATGGCGGCCCGGACCCTGGCGAACAGGAGGTTCGTGATGTCGGCCGTCAAGTCCCTGGCGAGTGTCGTGGCCGTCTGGACCGGGCTTGCCTTGCTGGTGACGTCGCCAGCGCGGGGGGATGGCATCAGCCGGGCCGAGGCCCAGCGACTCTGGACCATGGTGTGGTCGGCCGGAGCGATCAACACCTACCAGGGCGCCTCGACCCCAGCACCGGCCCCCGCCCCGGCACCGGCCCCTGCCCCTCTGCCGGTCTCGATCCCTTCGCCGGCTCCACCCGCGCCGGTCCCGGTCGCGATCCCCGCACCGGCTCCGATCACGCCGATCATCGCCGGGTCGAACTCGCCGATGATCGCGATGCCTTCCACGCCCATCTCGGTACCCTCCGATGCTCCGGCGGTTATCGCGGCGCCGGTCTCGATGTCGACCATGTCCACGATGGCCATGCCGGTCTCGATGCCGGTCTCGACGCCGATCGTTTCGATGCCGATGCCTTCCGTCGGCCAGGCCCCGGCGAATGTCTACCTGAACATGACGTCGGGCCCGTTCCCCTCGGCCTCGGGTCTGACGACCGGAACCGCCCAGCCCTGGTATGATAGCCCGGCGGCGATCCAGGCCTTCGGCGGTGTTCCCAACGCCCAGCAGCAGGCGAATTTTGTCCAGACGGTCCTTCAGGACGTCCAGCACACCTATCAGATCTCCGGGATGAACCCCACGGTCACGACCGATCCGAACACACCCGCTCTGCATACGATCAGCGTGGCCTCGGGCCTTTCTTACGCCCCCAACCCCTCCGCGATTGGAATTACGGATGTCGGTGGCAACGGCTTCAGCTTCATCGACAAGCTTAACTACGCCAACAATCCCACCGACCTGGCCTGGGCCATCGCCCACAATGTTTCTCACGAAATGATGCACGCGTTTGGGATTGGCTATCATCCGGATGGTGGAAACTATGTGGATGCGGCCTCGGCGAACTGGTCGTCGCTGATCAATCCGAACATGCAGTTCGGACCGAACGCGACGCAGTTGTTGCTGGCGAGTCAGTATGGGACGCTCAGCGGGAGCACGACGGTCGGCGGGGTTGGGGCCGAGACATTGAACCCGGGCGGGGTGCGTGTCGAGGGGGACCAGACGATTGCTCCCGAGCCGGCGACGGTCGCGATGTGGGCCCTCGGTGTGATGGGCGGACTGGTGATGTACCGCCGTCGATCCACGCGTCCTTCGGCCTGAGCTCTTGTGTAATATGTCATCGAAGTGGCCAGAGAAATTTGAAATCCTCCATCTGGGATTTTGAATCCTGGGCGAATCTTGAATGTTGGTTCTGAAATCTTGAATCTTGAATCGGAAATCCGAAACTCCCTCCGCTTCCTTCCCATCCCTGCTCCGCACCTCGGCCCAGGCGAACCATCCGGTCGCCGATGCACCGCGTGTGTTAGGATAAAGTGGCGACGAGGCCGGAAGGCATCACCTGGATATTTTCGCTCCCCATGATCTCCCTGATGTTGCTCACATCGACGACGATCTTGCTGGCGATACCTGGCCTTTCGGGCGAGGTGGCGCCGCCGATGCCGGAAATTCGGGGCCCGCTCCGCTGGATGCACGGCTTGTTCCGGCTCTATTGCGGGCTCTGGCATCAGCTTCGGGCGTCCGGATACGCACCGCTGCCGGATTCGGGCCCGGCGATCCTGATCGCCAATCACACCTGCGGGATCGATCATGTGCTGCTCCAGGCGAACAGTCGGCGGCTGCTGGGATTTATGATCGCCCGCGAATATTACGATTTGCCCTGGCTAAAAAGGATCTGCGCGTTCATCGGCTGCATCCCGGTGAATCGAGACGGCCGCGACCTGGCCGCGATCCGTGCCGGCCTCCGGGCGCTGGGGGAGGGTCGGGTGGTTCCGATCTTTCCGGAGGGAACGATTGTTCCCGAGTCGGGGCGGCGGCTGGGTCCGATCCGGCCTGGGAGTGCGTACCTGGCGATCCGGGCGGGTGTGCCGGTGGTCCCGGCTTACATTCTGGGGACGCCGCCGACGAACGAGATCCTCGAATCGATGGTGAGGCCCTCGCGGGCCCGGCTGGTCTTTGGCGCGCCGATTGACCTCTCCGACATCCCTCCGCACCGCGCCGGCGAGAAGGCAGTGCAGGCGGAGGTGAGCGACCGGTTCCATCGGGCCCTGATGCAGCTCCAGGCGCGGGCGATCGCCGAGGAGGACGGCGATGGGGCTTTCGATTGAGGCCGAATCGCTCGCGGTTCTGTCGCGGTATCCGGCGGCGGTCGCTCCGACCTCCGCGCCCGAGCCGCTCGGTGGCGCGGGGGGGCTGAGCGGGTCGAGGCTCTGGCGGTATTCCTCGCCGGGCGGGCCGATGGTGTTGAGGCTCTGGCCGTCGGACGGCCTGGGGCGGACGCATCGGGAACAGGTCCATCGATGGCTCAATCGGGCGAGCGCCCTGCCGTTTGTCCCGGTCCCGATCGCTGATCGATCGGGTGCGACGCTCCAGGAATCGGCGTCGGGGCTCTGGGAGCTTTCCCGATGGATGCCCGGCGTCTCGGAGTCAGAAGGGTCGCCGGCGCCGGTCCGGGTGGCCTCGGCGTTCGCCGCGCTGGCGGCGTTCCACCGGTGTTTTGCTGGAGACCGGCGCCGGGCGAGATCGCCGGGCCTGGCCGATCGGGCCGGGGCGATCGCCGGGCTGATCCGAGGCGGGTTCGACGAGCTGGAGCAGGCGATCACCGCCGACGCGACGCGTGCACTGGCGATCCGATGGCTGGCGCTGGCTCGTCGGATGGCACCACGCCTGCTGGGCCCGGCGCGTGAGGCGGCGAGTCGGGAAGTCCCGTTGCAGCCCTGTCTCCGCGACGCCCGGGGCGAGCATTTTCTCTTCGAAGACGACCGTGTGACGGGCCTGGTCGACTTCGGCGCGATGGGGATGGATTGCGTTGCGTGCGACCTGGCCCGACTGATTGGCGACTGGCTCGACGACGCTCCTGCTGCCCGGGCCGGGGCACTGGCCGCGTATGAGTGTGTCCGCCCGCTCGCCCCCGACGAGGCCGCGGCGATCCCGGCCTTCGTGACCTCGACGGCCCTACTTATCGGCGAACGATGGGTCCGATGGCACTACGTCGAGGGTCGCCGATTCGAGGATGCCTTGGCGGTGGCGACCGGCCTGGTGCGAAGTATCGAGCGGCTCGGACGGATGGTTTAGGCGGGCGGGCCGCCCGAGGAGCGCGACGATCCGGGGGGCTTCTCGGATCCGTGGCGGGGCAGGCTCACGGCGAAGGTCGTCTCATCCCCCTCGGAACAAACCTGGACCTCGCCGTGGTGCGCCAGGGTGATTTCACGCACGATGAACAGCCCCAGTCCAAGGCCTTCCCGACCATCGCCTGGCGCGGTGCCTCGCTTGAGCGGATCGAAGATCTGTCCGAGTACCGACGGAGGGATGGTTGGCCCGCTGTTTGTGACCGACAGGCGAAGGTTGGCCTCCTGGCCGTGAAGCAAGACGCGGATCGGCGTTTCGGAAGAGCCATATCGGATCGCATTCGAGACGAGATTGCGGACCAACTGCTGCAAGCGGGCGCCGTCCCACCGGCCATGGCTGTTGCCGGTCACTTCCAGTTCAATTCGCCGGCCCGGGTACGCGCCGCGCAATTGCTCCAGTTCGTCGGCGACGACCGCCGCGAGGTCGATCTCGGACGGCTGGACTCTGACGCCCAGTCCCAGCTTCGTTCGGTTGAAGTCCACCAGGTCGTTGAGTAGCGCCTGCATCGACGCTCCGCAACGGATCAGGCGGGCCGCCGCCGTCGATACGTCCTCCCCAGCGTTCAGGGCCGCCAGGTAGGACCCTGTCGTTACGATGGCGTTGAGAGGGCTTCGCATGTCGTGCCCGAGCATTCCCAGCAGGAGGTTGCGAGACTGCTCCACCAGGGCGTGGAAGTGGCCGACCGACTCGGCGACCGCCTGGTCGATCGCCTCGTTGAAGCGGACCATGTCCTCCACCTCCGCCGGGTCGATCGGGCTAGCATCGATCCACAGCCGGAGGACGCTGGCTCGCAGCGCCCGATACTCGGCGACGAGCTGGTTGATGTCGAATCCGCTTCGAGCCCGCAGGACGGCGTGGGTCTGCGCGGCCGTATCCGGCGCGTTCGCGATCCTGGGGGCCCTCCCCTGAGCCTTCTCGGCCTGGGCCTCTCGCGTCTGAAAAGTGTTCAGATCCCTCGCCACGGCCTCCAGAATCTGCTGCGCGTGATCGCGAAGGGCGAGCGACGTCATGTTCCCCGCGGCCGGCAGCAGCGTGGCGGCGAATGCCTCCCACTCCGCCAGGATATCGCTCATGTTCTGGAGGATGAACTCGGCCAGTCGCATACCGTCCGTCCTCAGACTGATTCCGGGGCGAAAGCCTTCAATCCATGTCGAGATTATTTCACTCGATAAACCCTCTGTCAACAAGAGCATCAATAAAAGAAATAAATAAAAATAAAATATAATTACTAGAATTGATTTTTGGTGGAGTTGCCGGCAAGCGGGCTCCTTTCGCCTGTTCCTCCTGGGAGATGGGATTCCGCGGAGGAAGCGCGAGCGAGTGACAGGCCGAGCCCCGAATTTACCGGTAGAGCACGCCGATCCGCCGTCGATAGTCGTCGTAAGTGGCCTCGAAGAGTTCGCGGGCCCGATCGGCGCCGAGGTGGCAGGCGGCGGTGAGGACCATGGGCGGGGCGCCCGCCTCGGTGAGCCGGCGGGCGACCTCGGCCTTGAGAAGATTGATGACGGCGCATCCGCTGACGCTCGAAATCGGCGCGACAGGCGTTTCGAGACCCTCGATCCAGACGGCTGAATCGCCGGCCGGCGCCTGCTGGTCGAGGACGATGTCGGCGACCTCGTGGAGTTTCTTCCCCGACTCGTGCCGCGAGGTCGAGGCCCTGGCGTGGGCGAGCGAGGTGATCGCGACGACCGGCATCCCGAGTCGCTTTGCTTCGAGGGCCACGTCGATCGTGACGGCGTTGCAGCCGCTGGTCGAGATCGCCAGCAGGGCGTCATCCGGCGTCACGGCGAAGTTCCGCCAGAGGACCGCTCCGAAGCCCTGAACGTTCTCCAGGAACATCGCCTGGCGCTGGCCGTTGGCCCCGACGACCGGGTTGTGGAACGTCATCGAGAGCTCGACAATCGGGTGGAACCCCGGATACGACCCGTAGCGCGGGAACATCTCCTCGACGGCCATCCGCGAGTGACCCGTGCCGAAGACATGGACCAGCCGGCCGCGAAGGATGGTCGCCGCGAACCGATCGGCGGCGCGTCGGATGGGGTCAAGCTGGGTCGCCTCGATGGCGTCGATCGCCGATCGAACCGCGGCGAGGTATTGCGAGAGCGGCTCGGTCATGGCAGGGCCTCAATCGGCTCCCCGGGCGCCGAGACGCACCATCCGCCGTCGACGACCAGCTCGGCCCCCGTGACGAACCGCGATGCGGGCTCGCAGAGATAAAGCGCGGCCTCGGCGACGTCGGCGGCCGCGCCGGGGCCGCCAGCCATCGGCTGCCGGGCGGCCAGATAGGGCCGGATGGCCGGGTCGTGGACGGCCCGGGCCGACATCGGGGTGTCAATCAGCCCGGGCGCAAGCAGATTCAATCGGATTCGTTCCGGAGCATACCGCGCCGCGGCGGCGAGAGTCAGGGATCGGACCGCTCCCTTGCTGGCGGCGTAAGCAATGGTGCCAAAATGGGTGGGCGACGGGGCGCGGTCGAGCACCGAGCCGACATTGACAATCGTCCCGCGCAGGCCGTGGGCGTCAATCGGCTGGCGGAGCATGAACCGGACGGCGGCTCGATTGGTGAGGAAAACGCCGGTCGCGTTGACGTCCATCACGGCCGACCATCCGCTGTCGGAGCACTCGTGCAGCGGTCCGTCGCCGAATCGTCGCCCGCTGATCCCGGCGACGTGCAGCAAAACATCGAGCCGGCCGCCGAGGGCGTCGAGGGTCTCGGTGAACATTCGATTCACCTCGGCGACGCCGGCCGACAGCTCGACGGCGACATCCCAGACCGGCCCGAGCGCGGAAAGCTGGGCCTTCGCCGCGCGGTTGACCTCGGGAGACGGACCAGCCACGACGACACGCGCGCCTTCTTCAAGGAACCGGCGTGCCGAGGCCAGACCGATCCCACCAGTCCCCCCAACGATCAGGCAGGTGCGGCCGTCGAGCCGCCCAGGGCGTCGCACGATGTTTTCTCCGCGGGAATCCACCACAGAGACACGGAGGCAAATCCAGGAGAGGACCAGGGATTGGATTCTCTGTGTCTCTGTGTCTCGGTGGTTCGTTAATCCTTCACCTGAAAGACAGCCTCGATCTCGACGGCGATCCCGCCGGGAAGTGCGACCATGCCGATGGCGCTCCGCGTCCCGACGCCGGCCTCGCCGAAGACGTCTTTCATCAGGTCGGAGTAGCCATTGATGACCTTCGGATGGTCGTGGAAGTGGGGCGTGGAGTTGACCATGCCGAGCGATTTCACAAGCTGGACGACCTTGTCGAGCGAGCCAAGATGGGCGCGCAGGGTCGCGAGGATCGCCAGCCCGGTCTGGCGGGCGGCGACCTGTCCGGCTTCGACCTCCATGTTTTCGCCGAGCCGGCCGGTGATGAGGGTGCCGTCGGTCCGATAGGGGCCGTGGCCCGAGACGTACAGCAGGTCTCCGTGGCGAATCGCCGTGACATACGTGGCGACCGGCTTCGGCGCGGGGGGCAACTCCAGCTTCAACTCAGCGATCCGGGCTTCGGCTCCCATGGCGTTCTTCCTCGAAAGGGGCGATCTCGTCGGTGAATCCGTGCCCCCGACACTACCGGCTGACCGCGGCCGAATCAACAGCGCGCTGGAACGCTCGCACGGGCTTGCCGCGGCCGGTACGATGTCGATTGCCGAGTCGCGATCCGTCCCGCTTCGGAGGCCCGTTCGTCATGAGCCGTCCGCCCCGTCCGTTTGCCGTCGGCCTGGTCCAGATGCGATGCTCCGACGACCCCGAGGCCAACCTCCGCCACGCCACCGAGGGGCTCCGCGAGGCCGCCGCCAAGGGCGCGCAGATCGCCTGCCTCCCCGAACTCTTCCGCACGCAGTACTTCTGCCAGGTCGAGGACGCCTCTCGGTTCGACCTCGCCGAGCCGATCCCCGGCCCGACGACCGAGGCCCTGGCGTCGGTGGCACGCGAGACCTCGATGGTGGTGGTCGGCTCGATCTTCGAGCGACGGGCGGCGGGCGTCTACCACAACACGGCGGTCGTCCTGGATGCCGACGGATCCCTCGTCGGCCGATACCGGAAGATGCACATCCCGGACGACCCGCTCTACTTCGAGAAATATTACTTCACGCCCGGCGACCTGGGCTTCCAGGCGTTCGAGACCCGGCACGCGAGGATCGGAACGCTCGTTTGCTGGGACCAGTGGTATCCCGAGGCCGCCCGATTGACGGCCCTTCGGGGCGCCGAGGTCTTGTTCTACCCGACAGCCATCGGCTGGCACCCGTCCGAAAAGGATCAATACGGCGAGGCCCAGGCGAGCGCCTGGGAGACGATCCAGCGCTCGCACGCGATCGCGAACGGGGTCTACGTGGCGGCGGTGAACCGGATCGGCCACGAGGGGCCGAGCACAGGGGGCCTTGAGTTCTGGGGCGGCTCGTTCCTGGCCGACCCGTTCGGCCGGGTCCTGGTGCGAGCCGCCCGCGACACGGAGGAAGTGCTGGTCGCCACTTGCGACCCAAAGCTTCAGGAGGAAACCCGACGCAACTGGCCGTTCCTCCGCGACCGCCGAATCGACGCCTACGCCCCGATCACTCAGCGGTTCCTTGATGATCGGTAAGCGAGCGAACGTCGCTCACAAGCCGCGAAGCAGATCAGCCCAGGTCAGAATATCGGCGTCAATAATACGCTCGCAGAGTGCCACCAGACGATCAGGATCCAGGATCGCGTCGATGGCCGCGATGGTCGCTGCATCCGGCTCGCCGAACTTCCTCGTGCCCTGTCGAATCAGGACCCGGCGCTCCCCGATCAACTCCCCCTCCTGCCGACCCTCCTTAAGCCCCGCCTGCCGCCCCTCGTCATGCCCTTCTCGTCGCCCCTGCCGCCAACCGTCCCGGAGGATCTGCTGATAAGTCTTCGATTCCGCTAGCATGGGCAGTACCTCTCTCAGTAAATGACGGGTCACCCGTACATTGTAACGGAAACCCATCAGGATGTAGGTCGCCAGCCAGAGTTTCTCCATGCGGCGCCGGGGCTCGGGGTCGATCCGCTCGTGCATTCGATCGACCAGGGCGGGCAGGTCGGCCTCGGCCACGTTCGTCAGCGGGGCGAGCGGGGTGAGCGGGACGACCGCCAGGCCGCCGTTGAGATAGGGCTCGGGGTCCTCCTGCCAGAGTCAGACCACCCGATAATCATAGCGATTCGTCAGCCGCCCGTCCGGTAGCTCTCGGGTATAGCTCCCCGACAGGTCGGGCGAGTTGGCCCGCCTGTGCAACAGGATCAGGACGGTGAGCACCGGCAGGTTGTGGCGGTGATCGAGCGCGACCTGCCGCAGCCAGAGCGTCCGGACGAGATCCGAATCGTGGTACGAGTGCGGTTCCAGGTCGACGAGGAACGGCCGCTCTCCGCCGACCCGGATGACCTTGTCGGCCGTCGAGACGAGCGTGGTGGCATCGGAGTCGACGACCTCGACGCCGCCCGTCGGGTCGATCCCCATCCGCTCCAGCCAGGCGGCGGGGTCGTCCCAGATCAGTTCCTTGGTCGCGGAGTCGGGGTAGTTGGTCGCCAGGGGAGGGTCCTCAGTCCAGGAAGAAGCCGGCGACCATCAGGGCGATCCAGCCGGCGCCGAGGGCCCGGCCGAGGCGGTCGATCCCGCTCTTCTCGGGACGCCACCAGCCGCCCAGGAGCATGATCAGCCAGGTCGCCACGATCGCGTGACCGGCCGCCGCGGAGTCGAGAAAACCCTGACGAATCCAGATCCCCAGCATCTGGATCGGTGACCGCGGGACGAAATACATCCAGATATGATTCTGAGCCCGATAACAGATCGCCGTCCAGGTCCAGATCGCCGCCCATCGGAGGAAGATGGCGCCGAGCTGCGCCGTCAGAATGAGCGTCCCGAACCCGCAGGCCGCGAACCCCGGCTGGCTCGCCAGCTTCCGCCAGGGCGGTCGGGGCCTTCGCCATCGGATCACCAGGAAGGCCGCCGACCACGCCGAGAGCAGGAGTCGTGAGGTGCTCCAGAGATGCCCGGACTTATCAGAAGGGATGGGTGGCAAGGGGACCTCGACCCCCTGCGCCGGCAGGGCGAGAGAGGTCGGAGGAAGCGGCGACGCGACCCCCGAAGGACTGGGGATCGCGGGCGCCAGCAGTTGTCCCGCGTCGATCGTGGGACCGGGAAAGACGCGACCAATCGCGAACGCCACGATCGGCGCCAGGATCAGGATCAGCCCGTCCCGGCGATCGAGTCTTCGAACCGTCGCCTGGCCGACGTTCATCGGTTATGCCCCTTCCCGCTCAGGACATCGAGCCCAGCGTGACGAGAGCCCAGACCACGATCCAGCCGAGTCCGACGAGCCTCCCGAACTTGTCGAGCCGGCTCCGCTCGGGGCGTCGCCGACCGCTGATCGCCAGCGCCAGCCAGGACGCCAGGACCCAGAGGCCGGCGAGGAACGTACCCTGGGTCAGTCGCAGATCGACGGACCCCGATAACGGATCGAGAAATCCGGGATTCCTCCAGGCCGCGAAGGCGAACTGCAACCAGGCCGATGCGAGCGGTACGATCGCTGCGACGCACGCCGCTGTCCCCGGTTGGCGGAAGATCCTCCGCCATTGAGGGCGGGGGCGGCGTACCCGCATCGCCAGCACGGCGACGGTCAGCGCCATCAGGAACGGCACCGCCTCGGCAAGGGACTGGCCCGAGACCCGTCCCAGCCAGTTTGCATCCCAGGCCCCGAAGTCGCCAAGGGCCGGGTCCGTGATCCTACGAAGCGCAAATCCGCACGCGATCGCCGCCACCAAAATCATCGCGTCCAGGATCGTGACCTTCCGGCGGACTGACGCGGTCATGGCGTCCCTCCAGGGTGTCATCGCTTCGGAGCGGCGGCCTCCTGGCCTTCGGGTCGAGCGGCGACCGCCCTTGGATGGCGGGGCGGGCCGATCATCGGGTCGATCGTCCCCTCGGCGCACTTGCGGAGGACCGTCGCGGTCGGGTCGCTCCGGTAGTGTTCGGGCGCCCGAGGCGCCAGCACCCGGTTGTAAAGCAGCGTCACCGAACCCTTCGGACGGTATCCCCGATGCTGCTCGATCTCCCGCATGATTTCCAGGAGCGAGCGTCCCTGGTAGATGAACCGATAGATTCCCGCCCAGGCCGGAGTGCGGTCCATGCAGCCGTGGCAATGCACCAGGATCGGCCAGGCATCCGGGTCGCGCGCCAGGGCGAGCGTCTGACTCAGGAACGCGTCCGACTCCGCCAGCGACGGGTCCGACGGCGCCCCGACGTATTTGATCCCGTGCTCGCGGGCGAACTTCACCTCGTCGTCGTGATACGGGCTGCGAAACGGTGTGTCCTCGGGGAAGAGGTTCACGATTGTCTTGAAGTGGTGCCGTGCCTGAGCGATCTCCAGGCCGCGGGGGGTCGGCATCGCGCTGATGAGGATCCGGCCGGGCTCGATCACCTTCATCCGGGCGAGCGGACGGTGATACCAGGTCACCGCGATCCCGAACATCACCAGCCCCAGCCAGACCGGCAGCGCCATCAGCCCGACCGCCCATCGCCATCGCCCTGAACTCAGACGAGGCGGCAGTTCGATCGCCAGGCCGAGGTCGAACGCCAGGATCGCCGCGATCATCGACCACCGAGGCCAGTAGCCCACCGGCTCGACGCCGTGGAGATCGAACTGCCGCCCGATCGCCAGCACGACCGCCGCAACCCAGAGCTGCGCCGGCCGTCGCGACCAGGCCCCCGACCAGTCCTCGCGGAGCGTCGATCGATGTCGATACACGCACGCCCCGACGATCCCGAGCACCGCGAACGCAGCAACCATCAACCCGCATCGAAGCGCCACCGGCGCCGAGGGGTCGAACATGGTCCGCCAGCCGAGTCCGTGCCAGCCGTCAAACGTCGGGCCGGGGGTGGCGCTGTACCAGAGGGCGGCCGTCGCGATCGCGAGTCCGGCCGGCCAGTAGCCACGGTTTCGGCCCGCCGCGAGACCGCCGGCCGCCATCACCACGGCGAGCGCCGAGAGGTACAATTCGACCCGGTCGAGGGTGTCGCCCGGCTCGGCCAGCCGGTACGCCGCAGGAGGGAGCGGGCTGAACGCCGGCCGCTCCACCTTGGGGAACTCGGGGTCGATGTCCTCGTCGAAGTCAACGACGTGCCAGACCGCCGGGATCACGGTCATGGCCACAAGGACCAGCCAGGGCCATTGTCGTCGGAGCCTTGCCTTCCACGTCCGCCGGGCGTCCTTTGCCATCGGATCTTCCTGTGGGCCGGGGCGGTCCGGGCTAGGCCAACTGCTTCTCCATCTCGCCCCAGAAGAAGTAATCGTTGCTGTTCTCGGGGTATCGGCGGACCTGCTCCTCCAGCACTTCGAGGAAGTGCTTCACCCAGAGCCCGGTTTCGCCCTTCTCGGCGGCGTCTCTCGGAACGTGGAACGCCGGCCGAAATTCGATGTGGTATCGGCCGTCGGGCTCCATCCGGCAGAAGACCATGACCACCGGCGTCCCGGTCATCGCGGCCAGGACGACCCAGGTCGTCGAGAACCGCATCTCGCGACCGAGGAAGGTCGCCGACTCGGTGAGCTGGCCCGTCCATCGGACGTCGCCCGCCAGATAAAGGATCATCCCCGCCTTGATCGCCCTAGCGGCGCGGAGGATCGAGCTGGCCGAATCGGCCGCCGCGCCCTTCCGCGAGATGAAGAGCTTGTCCTGACCGAGCGGCCCATCCGTCGCGAAGTGGCGTTGAAGATAACGCGAGATGTGCCTCGGGCGCTCCATGTAGAAACGGACCGGGAGCCCCTGCCGAAAGAGCCAGTGCGCCGGCAGCAGGTGGGCGCCGAAGTGGCTCGCCAGCATCAGGCAGCCGCGTCCCTCGGCGAGCGCCGCGTCGAGGTGTTCGCGCCCCTCCACCGTGAACATCCCCTGGGCGCGGTCGTCCTTCACGCCGTCGAGCAGCAGGTCACGCGTCCGCCAGAGGACGTGATTCCCCGCCAGCTCCCGGCTGACGCCGTGGACGTCCCACCGGCAACCCAGCGTCTCCTGACCCCGCTCGACCGCCTGGCGGAACTCGCCCCGGAGCCGGCCCGAGAGCCGGTACTCCATCCGGCCGAACCCCGAGAGAAATCGCGAGGCCAGCGGCAGCGGGAACGCCCGGATCATCGGCAGCCAGAACCGCAGGAAGCCCTTGCGGATGTTGAGCCCTCGTCGTTCCATCGACGACTCCCTCACGCCCGATCCCGGACGGTACGTTCTTGGCCGATCATCCCCGGGCATGGCCCCCACCGCGACGGGACGGTCGGACCTCAAGCCGGCTGGCCGTTCGATTCCCTTCGATCGGCCAGGTACGACGCCAGGTCGGCGACGCGGCACAAGTTTGGCACATCATCCTCCTCGATGACAACGTCAAATTCATCCTGAAGCTGGAGGACCAGACCAACAAGGTCTAGCGAGTCGATCGCCAGGTCCTCGACCAACCGCGTCTCCGGCCCAATCGGCACGCGCGCGGGGATCTTGGCCGCCTTGCGGATGACGTCGACCACCTCGTCGAGTAGAGAAGGGGCGGTGAGGGTCGGTGTCATGCGGAGATCCTCCTGAGAACCAGGGCGTTGTTGGTGCCTCCGAACCCGAAGGATGCGGAAAGCACGCGATCGAGCCGGGCGGGGCGGGCCCGGTCGGGGACGTAATCCAGGTCGAGTTCGGGATCAGGGCGATGGTTGATCGTCGGCGGGATGACCTGCTCCCGCAGCGCCCGGACGGAGACCACCGCCTCGATCGCCGAGGCCGCGCCGAGGCTGTGCCCCAACGCCCCCTTGATCGAGCTGACCGGCAGCCGAGCGGCCGACGCACCGAAGACCTCCTTCAAGACCTCGGTCTCCACCTTGTCGTTCAGGACCGTGCTGGTGCCATGGGCGTTGTAATAATCGATGTCCGATGGATCAAGCCCGCCTCGCCGTAGAACCTCGGTCAGGCACCGGGTGATCCGGTCTCGGCAGGGCATGGCCATGTGGTGACCGTCGTGATTGGTCACCCAGGCGACGAGTTCGGCCTGGGGCTTCAATCCGAGCCGATCGACGGCCGCCTCGGTCGCCAGGACCATCGCCCCGGCGCCCTCGGCGAGGACAAACCCAGCGCGGTCTCCGCTGAACGGCCGACTCGCCTGCGAGGGATCGGCCTCCGACCGGTCGCCGACCTTTTTGCCGAGCAGGGCCTTCATCGTGGCGAACCCATTAACAACGGCCGGCGTGAAGGCGCTTTCCGAGGCTCCGCAGACCGCCAGGTCAGCCTCGCCGGCCCGGAGGAACATCGCCCCCAGCACGACGGCGTGACCGCCCGAGGCACAGGCGTTCGCCGGAGCGGCTCCGGGTCCGTAGATTCCGAGGGCCTGGGCGACCTGCCCGGCCGTCTGATTGATGATCATCGCCGGGACGAGATAGGGGCTAACGGCCAGGCTCTTGCGACGGGCCATCTTGGCCTGCTCGACCTCCAGCAGGTCGAGCCCGCCGAAGGCCGATCCCATCACGACGGCCGCCCGATGCGGGTCGAGCCCCGTTTCGGGTCGGTCGAGCTTCGCGTCGGCCCAGGCCGCCCGCGCCGCGGCCATCCCGAGGTGGAGGAACCGCGCCGAGAGCTTCGCGATGGCCGGATCTTCCGACTCGGTCCCCGGACCGAAATCGTCCACAATCCCGCAGATATCCTGGAGATACGAATCGGACGTCAGCGCCTCGTGGCGACGGATCCCCGACCGGCCCTCGACCAGCCCGCGCCAGGTCGCGTCCATGTCGCGACCCAGGCAGGTGACCGCAGAGTGCCCGACGATGAAGATCCGATCCGCCATTCCGACCTCCTCAATCGCGCCCCGGTCCGGCTCGTGACGTCCACGACCGATACCAATGGCGCGGGGAATGTCCTCGCCTTTCCTGTTATCGGTACGACCGACAGGGTTGCTTGAACCGAATTTTCCGGCCAGGTCAACTCGCCGGCTCTACGGATGATCAGGACCGGCGATCGAGCGACCGGAGTGAGGGCCAGCGTCCGCCGGGATCCGAACGCCGAACCGAGCTGGCCTCACGGTTTCGAAGGCTTGCAACCCTCGCCAGCCATTCTCAGCCCGCAATGAGTCGCTGTCGGAAGACGCCTTGCCATGGCATGGATGGCTTCCCAGAATGACGTACGCCAAGGCGCCCATCATGGAGGCCCGCATGTCGACAAACTGGCTGGGTCCCCGTTTCTTCGCCCCAGCCGCAATAAGATTCTCGGAATGCATGCTGACTTGAAAACTAGCTGCGTCCTTGCGCCAAGAAGCTCGGAAAAGGAGGATCGCTCACAACGAGAAACCTTTTACCGGAACCCTGCGGGTAACCAATCCCGTCCGGCAAAGCCGGGCCAGCAGCCGGAAGCGAGTCTTGCGTGGTGGCGGGCGACCTC
>DAIDKV010000083.1 GCA_027449865.1 Planctomycetales bacterium | reverse complement strand
CCACCGGCTATCTGCCCGGCACCAACTCCCCGGGCAACTCGGGCGGGTCCTTCACCGGTACCGCCCTCGGCGGAATCGTACTGACGCCGGGTTCCACCGACTCGGGAATCACCTACGCCGAACTGGCACCCGCATCGATCGGGGGAACCGTCTACGTCGATAGCCACGACAAGGGGGCGATCCAGGTAGGTGACTCGGGGATCGCCGGCGTCACCATCACGCTCGCCGGAACCAACGATCTCGGCCAACCCATCAGCCTCTCGACGACCACCGAGATCGACGGGACTTATGGATTCTCCGGCTTGCGGCCGGGGACCTATGCCATCAGCCAG
Organism: Planctomycetales bacterium; assembly: GCA_027449865.1. Taxonomy (GTDB): domain Bacteria; phylum Planctomycetota; class Planctomycetia; order Isosphaerales; family Isosphaeraceae; genus JAKAUH01. The sequence continues at coordinate 44,634 of DAIDKV010000083.1, read as the reverse complement.
AACGCGCCTGCCGGTTACCTGGCAGGGACAACCACCACTGGCTCGCTCGGTGGGACCTCCGCAACCGGGGCGACCACCTCCATCCCAATCACGGCCGGCGCGACCGGCATCGGTTACAACTTCGGCGAACTGAATCCCGCCTCGATCGCCGGACTCGTCTTCTCCGACTCCAACAACAACGGAGTTCCCAACCCAGGCGAGCCAGGTGTCTCCGGCGTGACAATCGCCCTCACGGGGACCAACGACCAGGGCACTTCCGTCAGCCTCTCGACCTCGACCAACAGCACCGGCGCCTTCTCCTTCAACGATCTTCGACCAGGGACTTACTCCATCACCGAAACCGCGCCCACCGGCTATCTGCCCGGCACCAACTCCCCGGGCAACTCGGGCGGGTCCTTCACCGGTACCGCCCTCGGCGGAATCGTACTGACGCCGGGTTCCACCGACTCGGGAATCACCTACGCCGAACTGCCGGGAGCGTTGCTCGCGGGGACAGCCTATCTCGACGCGAACAGCAACGGGACAATGCAAACCGGCGAGCCTGGTGTGCCCGGCGTGATCGTGACGCTCACCGGCACGAATGACCTTGGAACCTCGGTCGACACCTCGGTGCTCACCGGTCCCGACGGCTCCTATGCCTTTGCCGGACTCCGTCCCGGAACCTACGCCATCGCCGCGACCACACCCACCGGCGAATTCGCGGGGCGGGCGACGATCGGCTCGATGGGCGGCACAAGTTCGGCCCTCGACGCGGTCTCGAGCGTGGTGCTCGGCGTCGGTAGCGCGGGCACCGGTTATGATCTCGCACTCCTGAATCCTGCCAGTCTCTCGGGAGTCGTGAATCTCGGAGATTGCAACTGCGCGGTCCCAAACCTCCCCATGACCCTCACCGGCACCGACGACCTTGGGAACCAGGTCAGTCTGACCACGACCACTGCGACCGACGGTTCCTACAGCTTTACGGACCTGCGTCCCGGGACCTATGCCATCGCCGCCGCAACACCCACCGGCGAGATCATGGGCCAGGCGATTCCAGGAACTCCCAGCGCCACGGCGACCATCGGTCAACTGACCGCCATCAAGCTGGCCGAAGGGGTTCACGGCGTGCAGGAAAACTTTGTCGTCTATGTACCGGCCAGTCTCTCTGGCTTCGCGTACAACGACGTCGGGGGCACCAGCACGAGGCAACCCGGCGACCCCGGGATCGCCGGGGCGGCCGTCACGTTGACCGGCACGAATGACCTGAGTGCCGCGGTGAACCTCACCACGACCACCGCCGCCGATGGATCCTTCTCCTTCGCTGGACTGATCCCGGGGACCTACCAACTCGTGCAGACCGTCCCGACCGGTTACCTCGCAGGACAGGACACCCCGGGTACCGCTGGCGGGATTGTCGGATCCAGCGCCTCCACCATCTCGCAAATCTGCCTGACCGATGGCTCCTCCGCGACCGGATATCTCTTCGCCAACCTTGCCCCATCGACCATTGCGGGCGTTGTCCACGATCCGGCTATCTCTGGAGGAACAGGGGCGATTGTCACACTGACGGGAATCGACGCTCTCGGCCACTCGGTGACGAAACAGGAGACAACGACCAATGATACCTATTCCTTCGCCAGCCTCCTGCCCGGAACCTACAACATCGCGGTCACGCTTCCGTCGAGCAGCCCTTCTCTCCAGGCGACGAGCGGAACGCAGGGCGGGGTTGCCGGGGTCGATCAGATCGACAATATCGGGCTGAAGCCGGGTGTCTCGGCCGTGAACTATGCCTTCGCCGCCCCATCCTTCTCCTCGATAATGGGCTCGATCTATCTGGATGTCAATGATAGTGGAGTTCGCCAGGTAACCGACCCCGGGCTCGCAGGTGTCGCCGTTACACTGAGTGGAACGACGAGCGGCGGTCAGCCGATCTCAGAGGCAACCAATGCGGCGGCCGATGGGTTCTATGCGTTCAATAACCTGTTGCCCGGCACCTACACCGTGACCGCGGCACTTCCGTCGGGAGACCTGCTCGCGAAGGGATCGGCGGCAAGCCAGACGCTCACGCTCGGTTCTGGCCAATCGACGTCCTTCGATATCGGGATGATTCGATCCTCAAGCCTTGCAGGGACGGTCTATCTCGATGCTGGACACCGCGGGATCTACCTGCCCTCCGATTTCGGCATCGCGGGTGTCCCGATCGTTCTGACTGGAACGAACGATCTGGGTCAGTCGGTGGCGGAGCAGACCATCACCGGCTCCAACGGAACCTATGCCTTCGCCGGACTCCGGCCAGGCATTTACTCGATCGAGCGCGGTCGATCCCCAGCCCTCGCCACAGGTCGGACCAACATCGGTTCGTTGGGCGGAAAGTCGGTCGGCACGCGGATCGAACGAATCAACCTGGCCAATGGCCAGCAGGGTGCGGGATACGACTTCGGTCAACGGATAAAGGTGCACTGTGTCCTCGACACGCCCGACCTCCACCGCCTGGTCCTCGGCGGCCCACACCCGACAGGAACACTTGCGTCGAGACAGCAGGTCGCCAGCCTCCCGCGTCACACGCCACCACTCGTTGCCCGATGGCTCCCGACTCTCGCCGATATGGTCGCGACCATGGCCGAGGTCCCGCACCACAAGCAGCGATGACAAAACGGTAGTTCACTCCTGGAGGGATCGACTCCGTCTACCGATCGCAGCTCATCAAAATTCTTGCACACCAGCAAACCCGACGATCCAGCCTCACTCATCCTGAAATGGTGGGGCGTGAAGACCGCGATGAAGTCGTCCCCCGGACGTGGACGAACCCTCGGGCCGCGGGATCAAGGGCACTCCCCCGAGAGACGGACAGGGCTCCGTCTCCGGTTACCTTCAACTTCGGGCGGAGGACCCCCGGCGAACGTCCTCCACCCGGTCTCCGCCCGCACGCTCATTTCCTGAGCGATCGATCTGGACCGGAGAGACCAGAGGCTCGATCCTCAAGAAGTTCAAGAGCGCGAAGCACGCGCACTGGGTGATCCGTCTGGATCAGATCGAGGCCGTCGCGGACGGCCTGTTGATAGCGTCCGATGTTTTCGTTGATGCCAAGTGCGTCGCTGAACACTTTGATCCCCAGCGCGTGGCATCGGTCGATGACGGGACGTGAAAGCACCTGCCAGCGTGCGTCGACGGCATAGGGCTGGACCTCTCGCGCGAGTTCATCGAGCTCCGAGGGATCTCCGAGAGGTGGCATCCGCCGGATCTCAGGTGCGATGGCTCTAAGCTTTTTGAGATAGTCAGCACCCTGATAGACGACCGCCCGGTGAGTCACTCCGTATCGGGCGAGAGCGGCGACCAGGGGCTCGGGTGCGATGTCCTTCGCGTCGACGTACAACCCGACTCCCAGTGGAGCCGCGGCCTCCAGGAAGACATCGAGGGTCGGCACCTTGACTCCGGCGAAATCACGGCCGAACCAGGAGCCGGCGTCAAGTGTGGCAATCTCGGCCCCTGTCCGATTTCGGACCGAACCGCGACCAGTAGTGGTTCGGGCGAGATTTCCATCGTGAAGCAGGACAAAGGCTCCGTCGGCGGTCGTTCTTACATCGAACTCGACGAAATCAGCACCCATCGCCGCCGCCTTGCGGAGCGAATCCAGAGTATTTTCCGGAGCGTATCGCCCGGCCCCTCGATGATAAGCGATCCAGGTCCGACGCGGTCCGAGCCGGCGGAGGGTCCGGCTCGCCAGGACCTCCTCCGGGCGATCGGTCCGGATCCAGTCGGCGCCGGCGTCGGCCGCCCGGTCCCAGATCGCCGGTCGATCGTCGTCACCGATCGCACTGGCCTCGACCCTGATCCCATTCCCGTGGAAGGCAGTAACGGCTCGGGCGTCGAGCGAGTCCGCATCGAGCTCAACAGCGTGCGGGCGGATCTCCTCGACCCAGCGAGCGAAATCCGATCCGGGCCGCCACCGGGCGATCCTCCCGATGCGTTCTCCAGCGGCCTCACGGGCGGCCCTCAAGAAATCCTTTTCCCCATAAATGAGCACCTGATGTCCCATTTTCGCGTCAAGAACCTCGCGCACGAACTGGGTTGCGTCGGCGTCCACGACGTCGAGCCGGAGGTTGATCCGGCCTCGGGCGAGATGGAGCCCTTCCTCGAGGGTCAGCAATCGATCTCCGGCGAACCGGCGGGCGAAGGACGAGCCCGCGTCGGCCGAGCGGACCTCGACGAGAGTCCGGTCGCGTACCAATCCGGTGCCATCGGTCCGGGCCTCAAGACGATCGGCGCCGGACAGGATGTGTTGGCCGTCTCGCGTTCGACGCACTGCGAACTCAGCCCATGCAAGGCCGTCAGCGATCGCTGCCTCAAGAGCGTGGGCAGTATCCTCCGGTACCGTTCCTGAGCCAACCCGATGCGCCACGACGTCGACGCTCCTCGGCGGGCGAACCGACTCGAAAATTGGGAAGGCAACGGGCGGCGATTCGGGCGTCTGTGTCCCTATCATTGAGAGGAGCAGGCCAGCGAGCATGATCATGGATGGCTTCTCCGAGTTCCGGCCGCTCTTCGGCGGCGAGGCGAGCATTGCCCCGCGCGATCTTCCAAAGTCGCCGTCGTGGGCGTTGATCGCGTCCCAGGCGAGGCCGACGACTGGGTCGTCCACGCGGGCGGGTCCCGAGTATAGTCCGGAGGCCGGCGGCCATTCCAGAGTTCACCTCTACCCGCATGGACAATAACCATACTTTCACAATATTCGCTCTTGTTTCTGATAGCCATCCCGCGTTACCATCCACATCCCGCTGATCGACTCGCGTCGTCCTCATTCCGTGCTTGAGGAGCTAAAGATCATGAAGAGACTTCCCAGAATCCTCACGCTGGGCTTGCTGGCGCCCGTGGTGCTAGCGGTTATCACCGGGTGCGACAACCAGGATCCGGGTCAGCCCCCGGTGCGATCGATCTCCGCCCCGGGACACAAGGCAAGCTTTGCGCCGGATCTCCAAGCAGCCAAGGCGAAGAAGTCCTCGGCCCGTCCTTGATTGCCGGCCTCCGAATCTTACACGGTCCTGGAAGGACCGAGGCGCCAGGATCGTTCTGTTCGAGAGTTCAGGCAGTCTGGCCGGTTCGACGATCCGGCACGCTCGAGGATGAGCGAGCCCGGCCCGCATACGAATTCCAAGCCCTGTTTATTCCCGTCCGGGCTTCCGGCCGAGGTCGCGTCGACGCGCCTCGCCGTCGAACCGCTCCGGTCGAACTCGGAGATTCTCACCGATGCGAAGATGTAGAAAAGGTTTCACGCTGATCGAACTGCTGGTCGTGATCGCGATCATCGCTGTCCTGATCGCCCTGCTGCTGCCGGCCGTACAGGCCGCGCGCGAGGCCGCCCGACGCGCCTCCTGCACCAACAACCTCAAACAACTGGGCCTCGGACTGGCCAATTACGAGAGTGCGAACAGCGCTTACCCGATGGCTGCGTTCGCTCAGTATCTTCCCTCCGGCGGCATCCAGCAGGCCATGAGCTGCTTCGTGGCCCTGCTGGCCTACGTCGAGCAGGCTCCGCTGTATAACTCGTACAACACCAGCCTGGCCTATCGGACCGACATGAACGTGACCGTCTCAGGCACAGGCCTGGGCCTGCTCTGGTGCCCCAGCGACACTCAGATCACCGGAGTCTCCTATACCGAACCGCCGGGGCACGCCGGCAAAAAGCTGCCACAAACTTTCTATTTCACCAGTTACGCCGGATGCTACGGCGAGTGGGCCTCCATCATCTCGAATCCTACCCCGTCGCTCCAGCAGCAGAACGGGGCGATCGTCTCGAACGGCATCAGTCCGGTCTTCGGTTACGGATCGGGCCTCTCCCGAGGCGGAATCGTCAAGCTTTCGTCGATCACCGACGGCACCAGCAACACGATCGCGTTTGGTGAACACGCCCACGGACTGCTTAGCTCGACCGACCCGGAGAACTCGTTCAACAACTGGAACTGGTGGGTCTCGGGCAACTACGGCGACACGGCATTTACCGTCTTCTACCCCATCAATGTGCAGAAGCGGACACAGAACTGGGGCGATACCGTTTCGGCCGGCAGCTACACCGAAGGCGGTGCCTTCCTCAACGCAGCGACCAGTTTCCACCCCGGCGGAGCCAACTTCGCCTTCTGCGACGGCTCGGTCCACTTCATCAAGGACACGGTCTCAACCTGGACTCTCGACAACACCGGCACTCCCCTGGGTGCGGCTCAGAATTCGTCGTTGGTCTGGATGATCACCAATCCCTCGCAGTTCCGAGCCGGCGTCTATCAGGCCCTCGGCTCAATCAATGGCGGCGAGGTAATCAGTTCCGACGCATACTGAGTTTCTCCGGGAAAGCCGGTCTTTTCTTCCGCTGGAGATCGAGCAGGGCTCGCTCCTTGGCGAGCCCTGCATCGCCCACGATCCTCAGCGGCGCGAGCAGGAAGCATGTCGATCGCATGAGCGATTTCCAACTGGCCGGTGCCTCGCGGACGGGAGCGCAGTCGGCCCGGAGTGCATCACGGAGTTGGTGGGTAGACGGTCCCCGGGCTCGCACTACCGTAAATCCTTCCGCTGCATTTTCTCCAAAGCCTGGGAAAGATAAAGCGATTGCGATGCTCAAGACTTATCGGCGATTGTCTCCCAGGCTTTACGTCCCCGGCTGATCCCAGAGACGATAGGGGTCGTCGAGGCGCATCATCTCCTGTAGAAGCAGAGCCTCGAGTTCCTGGCGTCGCTCGGCGTAAGCCGGATTCTCCGAGAGATCCGTCTCGATCCCATTTTCGCGATGGTGTTCAGGCAGGAATTCGTTCGGATTCTCGGCGAGGTTAAACAACTGTGTCCGCCGCACCGAGCCGTTGAGAACATCGTATTTGATCAGCTTCCAATCGCCCTTCTTGACGCATCGCATCCCCGGCTTCGTCCCACCAGAGTAAGCACCATAGAGGACATCACGAACGATCCGCTGCTTTCCTTCGAGGACCGGCCGAAAGCTGATCCCCTCAACCGAGGGCGGCGGAGCGATCCCGGCGAGGTCGCAGAGGGTGGGCAGCACGTCCAGCAGGTAAATGTTTCCGGGTGCTCGCGCACCGGGCCGAATTCCTGGTCCTCTTACGATGAATGGAACGCGCCACGTGTGCTCATACAGGTTTTGCTTTCCCTGAAGGCCATGCCGTCCGATCGCAATCCCGTGATCGGACGCATAGAATATATAAGTCTTCTCAAGTTCACCCATCGCTTCGAGGCGGTCGAGCACTCGGCCGATCTGGGTGTCGATATTTTCTGAGCAGGCAAAGTCGCGGCCGATCTCGTTGCGGATTGTGCGCTCATCGCGATGCTCCCAGACACCGCTGACGTCGACTTCGTCACGCAGGCCGGGATGGCCGATTGGGAAGGGATGTTCTGGGAGGTAGTTCACCGGTAGGGGCGGCTGGTTCGGGTTCGCTGGCGGCAGGGTCTTGCGATCGGTGTGGTTGACGGCCCCGTAATGCGCCAGCAACTCCGGCTTGCCGTCGCGGGTATCGTGCGGGTGGGAAAAGCCGAAGTCAATTAGAAATGGGGCCGGGTCCTTTCGTCTCTGTCGATCGGCGAGGTATTGCAGAACCTGGTCGGCATGCCAGGCGCTGCCGGTCGCGTCGGTCCCGCCTCGACGTGTGGCGTCCTTGCGGACATCGAAACGTTGGTTCGCGGCCTCATAGCTATTGCCGATCTTGCAGGTTCGCATCGTTTCGTAGCCGGCCCGATGGAAGATGGCAGGGAGCGTGTTTTCGGCGATATCCGGCGGCACGAGCTTCGGATTCCGGGCGTTCGGGTTGGCGAGTGCTCTCCTTGACGGATCGGGGATGTGCCAGAGAGTTCTTCCGGTCATGATCATGGTTCGCGACGGCGTACAGACCGCGCCACTCCAGGCACCCATGTGGTGGGCGGCATCCAGGACGATCCCCTCACGTACCAGCCGGTCGATGTTGGGCGAGCGAAGCCGAGAGCTGGGGTTGTAAGCCTTGAAATCGAACGGCGACTGGTCATCGACGAGAATGAACAGGAAGTTCGGGCGGGAGTCCCGGGCCGATGCGGTCGAGGAAACGAGCAGGCAGCAGGCTGTTGCCAACATCAGTCGGATCATCGAGGGTCGCTCCGTGAGCAGGCGGCTATTCACATCTCGGAGGGAGTCGGCATTGCCGATCACCAGTGGACGGTTCGGCGGCCGACCTGATCGACGGCTCCGGCGTCGAGGTTCGCAAGCGTTACGCCATCGGGGCGGTCGGAGCCGATCGTCACAGTGTACTTTCCGGGCGCGAAGACCTGCGGACGGAAAGTCGGACCCGGGACCCGTACAACGTAGAGCGTCTCACCCGATCGATCTTCAACCACGCGCACGACAGGCTGGACTCCGGGATCGAAGACCAGCTCTGGGAGCCACGCCAGGGGTGTCCGGCCATCGTTATCGTCCCAGCCCACTGTGATCGGCCAGCCAGGGAACTGGCCCTCGTCGTCGGCCCTCGCCGCGGCGAAGCGAGGCCAGCACTCGAAGGTGACTGTTCGACTCGCCTTGTTGAAACGGGCCACTCCATAGCCGTCGGCACGCTGTTTCTCGTCGTTGATGTCGCCGGGGTTAGCGTAGGCGAGCATTCGGATCTTGTTGCCCAGGCCATCGGTGAAATCGCCGGTCCAGGGCAGGGGACTACCCGGCACGGGGTTCGGTCCAGGCTTCTCGTCCTCCGGATGCCACCATCGCCCGTAGATTGTGTTGATCAGCGCCGGGCTGGTGAAGCCGTAGGGTCCATCGCTCTCGCGGTCAATCCCGTGCTTCACGACGACGGCCAGGTGCTGATCGCCACAGAGGTGGACGGCCCGCACCCGTCGGATCGCCCGCAGAGCCTCTCGACGACCCGACTGCGGCCAGCCGTTACAATCCAGGTCGGCGAGGAGCCTGGCGTTCCGCTGACCGTGCATGTGAACCGCCCCGCAGAAAGCCGTCTGCGAGAGGACTGCCTTTACTACCGCGCCGGTCCAGTCGGTCGACCAGTCGGCCAGGAATCGCATCTGGCGGTCGCCGAGGAGCTGCAATCCCTCGACGTCGATTGATTTCGGGTCGTACTTAGGATCGTTGATATGATCGGGACGCGGCCCCATCCTGGGAATCTTGCCCTCCGGGCCGCTTTTGAACTTGCGATCCTCCAGGATGGCAAAATCGACCCCGCCGACGCGTAGCCGGGTGAAAAAGACGGTGATGTCCTGCCGGACGGGCGCAGGGTCGACCGGGTCGGGCAGATGCCAGGTCTGCTGTCGCTGGACCATGTTCACATAAGGGGCGGGGAAGAAGTATCCGCCGTCAGCACCGTCGCGACGATGGCACCGCTTGCCGTCTTCACCCCAGAGATTCGGGTGGCCGACGTCGTGGTCGTCGGGGATGGTGATGGTCGGTCGGTCTCGGATCAGGTCGCGAAACTGGAGGCCAAACTCGATCCAACCGGCGGTGTGCTGTGTCTCTCGATAGGTCTGGTCGCCCGCGAAAAACAGGAGGTCCGGGTCCTGGTCGAGGAGATGCTGGACGATCTCCGGCCGACGGCCCGCGGTCCGACTGGAGTTACACGACATGTTCGCCACCACGATCACGTTCTTGTCGATCGGATCGCGACGGATCATCCCTTCGAAGATGGCCCGCTCACCGTGGCGGACGCGGTACTTTTTATTCTTTGAGGCGTCCCACCCCTCGACACGGAAGTGGGCGCTCCAGCCGGGATAAACAACCGGGGCCTTGAGGAGTTCCATCCAGGTTCCGTCTCGCTCGATCTCCAGGCGGGCCTCCAGGGGCTCGCCTGGCCGAAGCGGGTAGAGCTGTGCCGAGAGCTTGAGAACGCCGTGGTCGACGGTGTAGAGGGCGAACGCGACCACCTGGTCGCGAGGAACGTCGAGCGGCGGCGGCGCATTTGGTCCCTTCGGGGGCGCCTTCTTCCACCACTCGCCCGAGGAGAGCGAGTCGAGATCCGGAAACTCCTCGCCGAAGGGATGAGGCGTGGTGGTGTCGGCCCGAGTCGTCGCGCCGAGGGCAAGTGCGGCGAGGGCCCCCAGCCCGAATTCGCGCCGGTTCGGCCGGAGCGGATCGGAGGGCCCGCAAGGGGAGGAGTTGTTCATGGATGGTGACCTCGGTTCGATGCTCGGGGCGGGCCGGCGGGCGGATTCCCAGAATCGGATCGGCATCCCCGAATACCGAGGAGCGATCGGATGAGGGGTATTGTGTCGCCCCTGAGCGCGCGACGCAAGCGTCAGGCGTCCCTGGATGTCCCAGGCTTTTGGATAGGGCATTCCCGGGTGACGTCGGCAGGGCACCATCAACCCCGCGCGACCTGCTCGAAGGCTCGGCTCCCGAGGATGTTGACAGCGAGCTTCGTCGCCGAACCGCCGCGCGATTCCAGAATGGCCGTCGCATCCCGGATCTCGGCAGCATTGGGCTGCGTGTGAAGGTAGATCGCGTAGAAACTCTGGACGATCTGTTCGTCGACCGCGGCCGAGTTGACAAACCGATCCACCAGCACCCGGCGACTTAGTCCCGCACTCAGGAGCGACGTCCAGCCTGCCACCTCCGTCGAGGTTGGTTGCTGCCCCAGGACCTCCAGGTAGAGGTCGCGAACGAGCAGGCTCGGATCGGCGTGAGCGGACTGGTAAGCGGGAGAGTTGAGAATGGAACGAACGACGGCCTGTTCCGATCCGTCTCGCCGAAGTCGCCTCACCAGCCGGTCCGACCCGGCCAGGGACGACGTCCCGAGGAAGGCCTTGGAGTAGGCGGCAACCTCCTGCTGGCGATGTTCCACGGAGTCGAAGACGGCGTGAGCGACCTGGCGGCGACTCACCCCGTGGTTGAGCCGACGGACCCAGTGCGCCTCCTCGTTCGCTGTCGGCGCCCGGCCCAGGACGTCGAGGTAGAGTTCCTGGACGAACGACTCCCGAGGGTTCGTCGGTGTTGACGAGCCTGGCGCTGGTGAGATCGGCACCGGCGCGACGGTCGAGGTCGGTACCACGCCGATCGCCACGTGACCGCTGGCGTCGAGCCCCGTGCGAACGACCGAGAAATGACCACCGGTGCCCATCGTCGTCTGGACGAGCACCGTGGCCGAGTCTGGCGCGTAACCGGGAAACTGGAACACCCCATTCGCGTCGGTGATCGCGGTCGGGTCGCCGGGAACGAGGGTCCCGATGTGGTGCAGGTCAAGAAAGACCACCTGCCCACCCAGCCCCAGACCGCCGGGGACGGGCGTGCTGACCGCAGAGACACTGTTCGACTGAAGGTCCAGGTAGACCATGCCCGTCAGGTCGGGCGTGACCGCGACCGAGACGGACGAGGACGTCGCCGAGATCGTGTATCCGGCATTGCCGCCGTAGATCGCCGTGATCGCGTGCGTCCCGACGCCGAAGTCGGCGGTCGAGAGTTGCGCGACTCCGCGAGCGTCGAGCGGCACCGTCGCGATGGGGACAGAACCGTCCTCGAACAGGACAAAACCGGTCGGGATGGCCGTCGCCGGCGCCACGGGCAGGACCGTCGCCGTGATCGAGGCTGGCAGGCCCAGCACCATCGCCCCACCGCCGGAGAGAACGGTCTGCGTGGAGGACTCGCTCACAACCTGGCCGACCGGCGGCGAGTAGCTGGATAAGAAGTCCCCCGATCCCTCGAACTGGGCGGTCAGAGTCTGCGAGCCCCGAGGGATGTTCGTCGTGGAGAGGGTTGCCACACCGGCGATCAGGTTCGCCGTCCCAATCTGTGTCGTCCCGGCGAAAAACGCGACGCTCCCGGTCGGCATTCCTGATCCAGGAGGCACGGTCGCCACGGTCGCGGTGAGGGTTTCGGGCTGGCCGAAGGTGGAGGAGACTCCCCCCGCCCGCAGAACGGTCGTGGTTGAGGCGGCGTGGATGGTCGCCTGAACCGCCGAGGATGTGGCTCCGGTGAAATCGACGTTGCCCGAATAGGCTGCTGTAATCGATCGGGCGCCCGCGTCGAGCGTCGCGATTGAGAGGGTAGCGGTCGCGGGCGAGCCCGAGAGAGTCGCCTGGCCGATCGCGGTTGTCCCGTCGTAGAACGTCACCGTTCCCGATGGAGTGCCGGCTCCCGGCGCGACGGCACCAACCGTCGCCGTGAGCGTGATCGATTGCCCGTAAGTCGGGCCGGTATCCGAGCTGATCAGGCCGATGTTCGTCGAGGCCCGCACCACCGCCTCGGACGTCGTGGTGGACGTGCTCGACTGGAAGTTGGGATCGCCGTTGTAGGTCGCGGTGATCGAGTGCGAGGCGACCGAGAGGTTGCTCAACGAGAGCGTTGCGACGCCGCCGATGAGAGAGCCGGTCCCCAGCAGGGTTGCCCCGTCGTAGTAAGAGACGGTCCCGGTCGGTGTTCCCGTGCCGGGGGCAACCGGCGTGACGGTCGCCGAGAGCATGACGGACTGGCCGAAGGCAGGCGACGCGGCCGAGGTCGCGAGTGCCGTCGAGGTGCCCGACTGGTTCACGACCAGCGTCTCGGTCGTGGAGGTGCTCATCGCGAAGATCGAGTCGCTCCCGTAGACCGCCTTGATCGTGTGCGAGCCGGCCGCGAGCGTCCCGGCGTTGAAAGTCGCCGTGCCGGAGCCGTTGAGCGTTCCGGTTCCGAGGGCCGTCGTACCGTCGTAAAAGGTGACCGTGCCCGACGGGGTCGCCAGGTCGGCAGTCAGCGGGGCAACCGTTGCCGTGAGAGTCTCCGTCTGGCCGAAGGTGAGCGGACCGCCAACCGGAGCCAGAGAGGTAACCGTCGCCTTCTCCACCGAGAGATTCAGGATTGTCGAGGTCTCGGCCTGATAGTTCGAGTCGCCGGCATAATGAACCGTGATCGGGTACGTCCCGAACGTGAGCGGTGGGATGGTGATCGTGGCCGCTCCGTTCACGTCGAGCGTCCCAGTGCCGATCTGGGTCGTGCCGTTGTAAAACGCCACCGAACCGGTTGGCATGGCGGCCCCGGCATACGGAGGTGACACGGACACATCGATCACGATCGACTCATTCGTGGCGGCCGGATTGGTCGTCGAGGTCAGGTTGATGGTCGGCGGGGCCAGGGAGATCGTGTAGCTCTGGGTGGAAGAGGTGCTCGTTGTAAAGTCAGTCACCCCCGCGTAGCTGACGGAGAGCGAATGGGCTCCGTTGGACAGCGTGCTGGTGGAGAGCGTGGCCTTGCCGGTCGCGTCGAGCGTTCCGGTGCCGAGCGAGGTCACTCCGTCATAGAACGTCACAGTCCCGGCGGGAATGTTCGTTCCGGATGCCTGGGCCACCGTCGCGGTGAGCGTGACCGACTGGCCGAACTCGGCCGAGGTCGTGGGCGCGATTGCCAACGTCGTCGTGGTCCCCATGGCTGCGACGGCCTGGGTCGTCGCGGTCGCCGTGGTCGAGGTGAGGAAGTTGGTGTCGCCGCCATAGGTCGCCGTGATCGAGTGTGAGCTGGCGTCGAGCGTCGAAATGTTCAGCGTGGCCGTACCGGTGCCATTGAGCGTTCCAGTCCCGATCGAGGTCGTGCCGTCGTAGAATGTCACCGTTCCACTCGGCGTCCCGGCGCCCGGGGTAACGGCGGAGACCGTCGCGGTGAACGTCACAGGGTCGCCGTAGGTCGTCGAGGCGTTCGAGGTCACCAGAGCGACGCTCGATGAAGCCTGGCCGACCGTTTGCGTGATCGTTGAGGAATTGCTCTTGAAGAACCCGGAATCGCCCATGTACGAAACGCTGATGTTGTGCGTACCGGTCGAGAGCGCCGACGTGGTGAACGTAGCCGTCCCGGTATTGTCGAGCGTCGGCGAGCCGAGCAGCGTGGTGCCGTCGTAAAAGTCGACCGTGCCGGTCGGGATGCCGGCGCCCGGCAAGGAGGCCGTGGCCGTGGCCGTGAAGGTCACCGACTGTCCGAAGACCGTCGTGGCGGACGAGGTCGTCACTGTCGTCGCCGAGTTGTCCTGAATCACGATCTGCGTGACCGGAGCCAAGTTACTGTTGCTCGTGAGGTCGTTGGTGTCGCCGTTGTAGACGGCAGTGATTGAGTCGGAGCCGACGGGCAGGACACCGGTGGTGACGGTCGCGGTGCTGCCGCTCAGGGTGCCGGTCCCGAGGTTCGTCGTGCCGGAGTAGAACGTGACGATTCCGGTGGGCGTGTTCCCCTGCGTCGTGGAGACCGTCGCGGTGAACGTGTCCGGCTGGCTGAAGACCGACGAATTCGTCGGGATCGCCACCGAGGTCGTCGTCGGAACAACCCGGTTGAGAACCACGTCATGGCCGCCGGTGCCACCTACATAGGTAATCTTGAAGTCGTAGCCCGAGATCGTGACCACCCCGCCCTCGGCCAGGCCGTGGAACGTCCCGGTCAGCGAGGTCGCCCCCTTGATGAGGTCCATGGTGACGACGTTGGAGGGAAGTCCGTTGGTCGGCAGGCTAAGCGTGGCCGAGTTGAGCGCCACGGCACCCGAGACGACGACCTGGTCATAGCCGCCTTGCCCCGGCGAGGAGCCAAGCACCTGCGCGGAGAAGGTCGCGGTCGAGTCGAGCGTGAGCGACGAGTAGTGCTCGATCTGCGGATCCCAGTTCGCCGTCTGGCCAGCACCGATGGTTCCACCGCTGGTGGTCGCGGTGCCCACCGTTCCCGAGCCGCCCAGTTCACCCGTGCCGGAGGTCTGCACCGCGCCGGTGATCGACCCCGAGACGTACAGTTCGCCGGCGCTGACGGTCGTCCCGCCCGTGTACGTGTTTGTCCCGCTCAGGATCAGGATGCCATTGCCGACTTTCGTGAGGCTGTAAGCACTCCCGCCGTCGGTCAGGGAGTTGGAAATCGTCAGACCCGGGCTGGAGTCATCCGCCCCGATCGAGACGTTGCCGGCCAGGGTCACATTGGTCAGCTTGTCTCCATACGAAGTGTCGTGAAGCGCCCCGACACTGCTGACGCCTGACCCAACGAGGCTCACCGGGACGTTCACGGTGCCGACGTTCACCGTCCACATGGTGGCGCCGGAGGCGACGGTGATCCCTGCCGTCGAGGATGCGTCGATCGTGCTGCCGCTCTCGAAATACAGGGTACCGGCGTTGATGTTGACGGCGGCCGGGTCGTTGTACGTGAGGTTGGAGTTGAGCGTGAGGGTCCCGGCTCCCGCCTTGATCAGTGCGTAACTCCCCTGAACGAACCCGGAGAGGTCGACGTTCCCGGCCGTGACCGTGAACGTCCGATTCGCCGGGCCGAGATTGAGCGTCCCGGTGATGGAGGGTGTCCCGCTGGTTCCGTCCACCGTGACGTCGCCGTTGAGCGTCAGGATACCCGCGTTGATCGAGTTAGCCAGCCCGGTGTAAATCTGAGCGGAGCCGATAAGGTCGAGACCCCCGATCGTCTCCATTTGCCCCTGGAGATTCAGCAGGCCGTTGCTGTTGATCGTCACCGTCCCGGCCGGATTGATCTGATCGGAGTTCGATTCGAAGACGTTCCCCTGGCCGGAACCGCCGATGACCAGGTTGCCGGGCACCGCGTAGTTTGAGGTCGTGTTTTCGAGGTTGAGGGTGCCGTTGTCGACCGTGGTGGTCCCGATGTAGGTATTGGCGGCCGACCCGATCATCGCCATCGTACCGCCGCCGGTTAACTCCAGGCCCGCCGTCCCGGAAAACACTCCCAGGGCGAAGAGCTGCCCGCCCGGCGCGACGTTCACGACGCCGCTGTCGAGCTTCGTGGCCAGGCTATCGATCGCCAGGCCGGTGGTCAGCGAGGCGGTGAGATTCCCCGTCAGTTCAACCGAGGCCCCCGAGATGTCATAGCCGGGCGCCTGGATGTCAATCGAGGCGAACGACGTGCCCGGGGTGAGATTGTTGACCGAGGAGAGGCTCGTGGCACCGGCCGGAAACACCAGCGCATCGCCGGCCTGAGGCGCGACGCCGCCCACCCAGTTTCCCCCAACGCTCCAGGACGACGAGACGGCCCCCGTCCAGGTGAGCGTCGATAGCACGACGCGAGACTCCAGCGATTCGAGCCCGGGCCGTCGCCGACGACGAGACTCGTGGGAAAGCCGATCGCGATGACTCAGTCGTCGAGCCGTCGACATGATCACTCCTCGTCGATAACTCTCGTGGAATCTGGCGCTGGTCGAGAAAAATTCTCGCCTGGCGACGGCCGATGGGACTCGTATCCCAAATCGGAACCTTATCAATGGCACCATAGAACGGGGATCGGTACGGAGAGAACTCGCAAAGGTGCATCGAACAGTCCGGGGCCTTCAAATATCCTCCCTCGCCGCCGCTCCGGTTCAGTCGTAACGATCCTCCCGCCGAAGCTCTGGCGCCCGGCTCGGGAACGCGCGATTCCCTCGCGGTCATTGACCGGTGCGCCGGCGTCTCGTAGCGTGAGCCTGTCCCTATTCCCGAGGAGGTACGCCCATGGGCCCAAACGCTCGAATCCGCGCCGCACTGGCCGCGGCAATCCTCGTTGTCCCAATCCTTCCCGCCCATGCGGGAGAACCTCCGGCCAGCGCGATCGACCTCCGGGTGATTGACCCAGGCGATCACTCGATCGCACCGCCGGGGGAAATGCTGCATCGGAACCAACTCAACCTGGCCCGGCAGGCATTCGACGCCCGGCGCGGGGCAATCGCCGCGATCAAAACGCCCGAGCAGATCGCCGCGCGTCAACGATCGGTGCGTGCCTTCTTCCAACAGGCGCTCGGCGACCTGCCGGAGCGGACGCCGCTCGAAGCGCGCGTCGTGAGCGTCCACCGCCGCGACGGCTACCGCGTCGAGAACGTGATCTTCGCCAGCCGACCGAATCACCACGTGACGGCTAACCTTTACATCCCCGAGGGCCGGCTGCCGTGCCCGGGCATCCTCCTGCCGTGCGGGCACAGCGACGAGGGCAAGGCGGGCGAGACTTACCAGCGCGCGGCGATCCTGCTCGCACGGAACGGAATGGCCGTGCTCTGCTACGATCCCATCGGCCAGGGCGAGCGATTCCAGAGACTCGACGACCACGGCAAGCCGGTGATCCGTGGCACCACGGAGCACTCCATGGCCAATTTCGGAGCGCTGCTCGTTGGCCGAGAGCTGGCCGGCTATCGAATCTGGGACGGAATCCGAGCACTCGACTACCTTGCGAGCCGATCGGAAATTGATCCCCACCGCCTCGGCTGCACCGGGAATTCCGGCGGTGGAACAATGACCGCCTACCTCATGGCGCTCGATGATCGAATCGCGGTGGCCGCCCCGTCGTGCTACATCACCTCGCTGGAACGGCTGTTCGCCACGATCGGGCCTCAGGATGCCGAGCAGAACATTACAGGGCAGGTCGCATTCGGAATGGAACATGCCGATTACATCACGATGCGAGCACCAAAGCCGACACTGCTCTCGGTCGGCACCCAGGACTTCTTCGACATCGACGGAAGCTGGATCACCTTCCGCGAGTGCAAGCAGATTTACGGCCGGCTCGGCTTCGGCGAACGAGTAGACCTGTTCGAATCCGACGAGCCGCACGGCTTCACCGGACCGCGTCGAGTCGCGGTGGCTCGGTGGATGTCGCGGTGGCTGTTGAGGAAGGATGAGCCGATCGACGAGCCCAGGACATCGATCGCGCCCATCGCGGATCTCCAATGCACCACGAGCGGCCAGGTGCTTCGCGAGTTCCCGGGCGAGCGATCCGTCTTCGACCTGAATGCCACCCGCGCCGGGGAACTCCGAGCCGCCAGGCCAAAGCGTTCCGACGTCGAATTACGCAACGAAGTCCGCCGGCTGATCGGGCTGGCCGGCCGGAGGATCTTGCCCGCCAGGCCCCGGATTGTCGCGTCGATCGAGGTCGGCGATCGCCGGGTCGATAAGTGGATCTTCGAGGTCGAGCCGGGAATCCTTGTGCCGGCCATCGAAATCGCGAGCTCACGTGTCCAGTCACACGTGAGAAAGGTCGTGCGTGTCGTCGAGGAGTGGCCTACCAGCGTGGAGCAACTCCTCAAGCTGACGGACGGTACGATCCTGATCCAGCCACGCGGGATGGGCGAGACCCAGCCCGGCGCCAGGGTGAACGATGCGAAATGGTTCGGCGCCGACTGGAAGGAGGCTTTCCTGGCGTTCCACCTCGGACGCCCGTTGCTGGGCCAGCGGGTTGTTGATGTCCTCGCCGTACTGGAGGGTCTCGACGATCCCGCGACCGGCGAGCGTCGCCGTTACCGGCTGGTCGGCGTCGGAGCGGCGGGCCCCATCGCGCTTCATGCCGCGTTCCTGGACGATCACGACCGGATCTCGGACGTGGCGATGGAGCGATCGATCACGTCGTGGGAAGACGTGGTGAAGCAAGGGGTTATCCAGATGCCACTTTCCAATGTCGTGCCCGGGGCGCTGCACGTTTACGACCTGCCCGACCTTGTCGCCCGAACGGCGGCCGACCGGATCAAGAAGCCTCACCACGATTCGGATCGCTCGGCAAAGCGTCCGGGTCAATGAAGGCCAATCGCCTTGAATGTTTCGACAAATTCCCGGGCGTTGAGTTGGAAATCTCCGTCCTTGTCGTACATGGCGATTCGCTTTCTGATATCGGCGGGGTTCGTTCGCCCGAACGCGAGGGCCAGTTCCTGGACGTCCAGGAGGCCATTGCGGTCACTGTCCAGCAGACCCATCGCGATGGCGGAGCGACGGGCCAGCTCCTCGGGCGTGAGGGAACCGGACGAGATGGCGTCAAAGACCAGGAAGGCCATCTCGTCGGTCGTCTGCTCGCCATAGGTAACGCGCCGGGGCGGATGGCTGGGATTGGCCGGGTTCTCGGCCGAATTGTCGTAAGTCCAGCGGACGTCGATCTTCGTGCCGGCCGGAAGGTGGAGTGGACTCGCGTATCGGTAGTAGTTCTGCCAGTTAAAATCCCAGTCGCGAATCGAGATCAGGGGAACCCTGGTCGCATCGGGCAGTGTCGCCTCGGCCCGGATGGTCCGGCCGATCAGATGCATGTGGGGGAAGATCCCGTAGATCTCCGTGTCGGCGAGGAGCATCTTCGACGCTCGGACCTCGTCGCCGGCCCGACCGGGGGGGATGTCGATCTGGCTATTGAAGAGGACAATGATCTTTAGCCCTGCGCCAGGTTTTCGATCGGTGAGGTGGATGCCGAGCGTGGACTGCTCGACCTCGGGTTTGCCGCTGGGGTGGAGGTGAAGCTGGAGGATCAGGTCGGTGTTGCTCGGCCATCGAGCGGCGAGGTCGTCGGGCAGTCGGCTCGGCTCCATCCCGGGCGTCCAGATCGAGAGTTGACCGGAGAGGATCTGCCCCGGCGGGGCCAGTCCCGAAAGGAAGCTTCGGCCGTCGCCCTCGGCGAGCCTGGCCGCAGCCATTTTGTGGGGCATCGAGGTGAACACCGCGTGGTGGACCACTCTCCGATTACCGGGCCGGTACTCGATCGAGGTGATGTACTTGCCTTCCGGGATCTGGATCGGCAGCACAAAGCATCGGTACTCGTCGGGTCCCGAGGCAGCCAGGGTATACGGCTCCGGCATCCTGACAATCATGTCGGGCTCGCCCAGCCTCCAGCCCGTGGCGAACCTGGGGACTTCGGGCAAGTCGGCGGGATCTCCCTCGACGGCCCCCGACTCGGCCCATCGACGGATCAGGGCGATCTCGCCATCCGAGAGCCGCCGCTCGTCGGCGAACGAGACCTGGCCATGCTCGGCCTTCCAGGGAGGCATGACCCGGCTTGAAGTCAGCTCGGCAATCTGTGTGGAACGCCTCGCGGTGTCACGATACGTCAGCAGCGAGAAGGGAGCGACCTCTCCGGGCCGGTGGCAGGGAGCACAGTTTCGAAACAGGATCGGGGCAATCTCCCTGTTGTAGGTGACTTCACGGGGCCCCTCGGCCAGAACGCTCGCGGAACACCAGGCCACGGCAAGCACGGAGAACAGAGCGGAGATTTGTCGAACGCCCATTTCACATCGACCTTTCTCGAACAGAACGGCCCGGGAAATCCGTCCCGAAGGACCCCCCAACCTCATAGGGCAAGGTCCATGCATGGACTCCCATCCTCCTTCGATCCATTATCGCATCAGGAAAATGGTGCGAAAAGCGAATGGTGGAGCGCCCTGGCTCCTCCCATCCGCTCAATTCTCACGCCCATACCAGCGGCGTGTCGATGATTCCTGAGAGACTACTTCCTTTTTGCGATCGATGTGTTATTGTAAAAGCGATTGGACCTCACTCATGCCGGGTGAGGATACCGCGGCTATGGTGGCCCCACGGTGCGAATGATCGCATCGGTGGGGTTTTTTTGTTGACCTCAACAAACCAGGAACCACTTATGTGATCGTCGTCTATGCAGCGCTGCATGGACAAAACAGGCGGCCGTTCGGACCTGCGATGAAGGAGTCGGGGTTCTTGCCCCACTCGCCTCGACGATTGCGGCGATTTTCTCCTTCGGGTCTTCGGGAACGGGCAAGATCCTGCGTTCGATCCTCGAAGCAAGGTTCGGACTTCGAGAGGGACGACGGATGTTCCTTTCTCGGTCGCGGCGTAGTGACCGAGGAGGATGGCCGACCAACAGTCGGGAGGCTCCATTGCCACTGATCTTCACACAGCGAGCGGATAACTGGTTGCGTCGAGGCATGGCCGGAGCGTTCGTCTCCGTCGTCCTCGGCATCACGGGTCTTTACTATTACGCCCCGCCCGAGTACACGCGTGTCGGTTATGCACCGAAGCAACCGGTGGCGTACTCGCATGAGTTACACGCCGGACGGCTGGGACTGTCCTGTCTTTACTGTCATACAGGAGTCGAGGAATCGTCGGTGGCGAAGATTCCGCCGACCCAGACCTGCATGAATTGCCACCAGGCGATCAAGGCGGACAGCCCGCAACTGGAAGCGATCCGAGTGAGCTGGGCCGGTGGCGGCCCGGTCCGCTGGGAGCGGGTCCACCAGACTCCCGACTACGTGTATTTCAATCATGCGGTCCATGTGCGTCGCGGGGTGGGCTGCGTGAGTTGCCACGGCAAGGTCAATGAGATGCCGGTGGTTGTCCACGAGAAACCGCTCAGCATGGGATGGTGCCTGGAGTGCCATCGGCATCCCGAGGAGCATCTCCGCCCACCTGACCAGTCGACGAATTTCGAGTGGCAGCCGCCCCAGGGTCAGAACCAGCGGGATTATGGCCTGACGTTGAAGGACCAGTTCGGAATTCGAGCCCCGGAGACCTGCACAGGATGTCACCGATGAGCGAACGACCGACCGGCACTTCCCTGCCTGAAGAGCCGACGGGACGGGCCTACTGGCGTAGTCTCGACGAGCTGGCGGGCACGCCGGAGTTTCGCGACTGGGTGGAGCGTCGGTTTCCCGCGTCGATGCGGGAGTTGCTGGAGGGGGGCGGGATTGACCGTCGCCGGTTCCTGCAACTGATGGCGGCCTCGATCGGCCTGGCGGGGATGAGCGGATGCCGGCGGCCGGAGTTGCCGGCGATGCCCTACACCCGGCCGCCCGAAGAGGTTGTGCCCGGCCTCCCGACGTATTATGCGACCGCGATGCCCAGGCGGGGCGGGACCTCGCCGGTGCTGGTCGAGAGCCACGAAGGGCGTCCCACCAAGATCGAGGGAAACCCCAAGCATCCGGATAGCCGAGGCGCGACCGACGCGATCGCGCAGGCTTCGGTTCTGGATCTCTACGATCCGGATCGGCTGGGTCCTGTGATCAAGGAAGGCCGGGCCTCAACCTGGCTGGAATTCGAGGCATTCGCCGGCCGGCATTTCTCCGAGCTGCGGACGGGCAAGGGACGAGGCGTTCGGGTACTGGCCGAGTCGGGGGAATCTCCCTCGATCGATTTGCTCCGGGCTCAGATGCGGAGCACGATGCCGGAAGCCCGCTGGCACGTTCACGAGGCGATCGATGATGCGACCGCCCGCGACGGCCTGGCGATGGCCTTCGGCTCGCCGATGAAGGCGCGGCCCCGATTCGATCGGGCCGAGGTCATCGTTTCGCTCGACCACGACTTTCTGGGCGTCGAGGAGGACGGCGGGCGCCACCTGATCGGGTTCGCCGAGTCACGCCGACGATCCGGACCGGCCGGTTCCATGAGCCGGTTGTATGCGATCGAGGCGCGATTCTCATTGACCGGCGCGATGGCCGACCACCGGCTCCGAATGCCGGCAAGCCAGATCCGAGACTACGCGATCGCCCTGGCACGTGCGGTGCTGGCCGGTCAGGCCGAGGCCAGCTCACTCAGCCGGGCCCTCGAGGCTGCCTCGCGGAATGTCCGGGAATCGGCTGTTCCTCGACCCTGGATTGAAGAGGTGGTTGCCGACCTCAAGGCGCACGCCGGCCGCGGTCTGATTGTCGCGGGTCGTCGTCAGCCTCCGTTCGTCCACGCCCTGACCCACGCGATGAACGTGGTGCTGGGAAATCTGGGCGAGACGATCGAACTCCGGTCCGTGCCGAAGCCGGAGGCGGATAGCGGCGGCGGTCTGGCGGAACTGGCCGCGGCGATCCGCAAGGGCGAGGTAAAAACCTTGCTCATCCTCGGCGGGAACCCCGCGTATGACGCACCGGCGGATCTGGATTTCGCGACCCTTCTGAAGAAGGTGGGCACGACGATCCGCCTGGGTTTGCACGCCGACGAGACATCGACGTTCTCGACCTGGCACCTGCCCGCGGCGCACTACCTCGAATCGTGGGGCGACGCGAGGACGTCAGACGGAACCGTCGTGCCGATTCAGCCGCTCATCGAGCCGCTGGCGGGCGGACGTTCGGCCCTGGAACTGATCGCCCGGCTCACGGGTTACGAGACGACGGTGCCGCTGGACATCGTCCGCCGGGCCTATCGGAAGGTGAGCGGCGTGGCTGAGGCGAATGCCGAGGCCGGCTGGCGCCGATTCCTCCATGATGGCCTTCTCGCCGGATCGGCGCGGCCGACCGTGCGACCGCCTCTGAAATGGGATGTGATCGCGTCGGCGGTGCAGGCGTTGGGTCCGGCCCCGGCACCGCCGTCGGCGGATCGGCTCGAGCTGCTGCTCGATCCCGATGCCCGGCTCGACGATGGCCGGTACGCCAACAACGGCTGGCTCCAGGAACTTCCCGAGCCGGTCACGAAGCTAACCTGGGGCAATGCGGCGAGTCTCAGCCCGGCAACGGCCAGGGAACTGGGGGTCGCCAATGGGGACGTCGTCCGGCTCGAACGGGAGAGCCGAGCGATCGAAATCCCGGTGGTGATCGTCCCCGGCCAGGCGGATTTCACGGTCGCAGTCCCACTCGGGCACGGACGGACGGCGGTCGGTCGCGTGGGGCACGGAGTCGGATCCAACGCCTACGCGCTCCGGACCACCGCGGCTCTCGACCTCGTCCTCGGGCTGAAGCTGACACCGATCGGCCAGAACCATCCGCTGGCCTGCACCCAGGACCATTTCACACTGCAAGGCCGTGACCTCGTACGCGAGTCGGCGCCGGGCGAGTCGCACGAGTCGCACGAGTCGCACGAGTCGCACAGCGAAGCGGGGCACGGGACCGAAGCCGAGTTGGAGGTCATCTCGCTCTCGGACCGACCGGTCTTCAACGGACAGCACCAGTGGGGCATGGTGGTCGACCTCAATACATGTGTCGGCTGCAACGCCTGCGTGGTCGCCTGCCAGGCGGAGAACAACATACCGATTGTCGGCCGGGAACAGATCATCCGGGGCCGCGAGATGCACTGGATCCGCCTGGATCGCTACTTCTCGGGCGATCCGGAGGATCCGGGGATGGTTCATCAACCGGTGGCGTGCGTCCAGTGCGAGAACGCGCCTTGCGAGCTGGTCTGCCCGGTCAACGCGACCGTCCACAGCGAGGAAGGACTGAACATCCAGGCTTACGGCCGATGCATCGGCACGCGGTACTGCGCCAACAACTGCCCTTACAAGACGAGGCGATTCAACTATTACGACTTCAACGAGCGTCCGCTCGACAAGCTGGCGCTTGGACCGCTGACCGATCGTGGAATGGCGGAGTCGCTCAAGCTTCAGAAGAACCCCGATGTGACCGTCCGCATTCGGGGCGTGATGGAGAAATGTACGTACTGCGTGCAGCGAATTGAGCGGGCGAAGATTGGGGCGAGAGTCGCGGCGGGGGGCACAAGAAACACCGAGGTGCCCGATGGGACGATCGTACCGGCGTGTGCCCAGGCCTGTCCGGCGCGGGCGATTGTTTTCGGCGATCTCTCCGATCCCAGGAGCCAGGTTGCACAGGCGGCGAAGGACACTCGCAACTACTCACTACTGGGCGAGCTGAATACCCGCCCGCGAACGACTTACCTTGCCCGGTTGCGTAACCCGAATCCGAAAATGAACGACGATCGAGAGGGGGCGCGAGCATGAGTCGCCACGGGGAGGAAATGACGGAGCCGCCCCTGATCGGCGGCAATCATAGCTTCCACTCGCTGACCGACCTGATATGCAGGCTGGTTGAGCGGCGGGCGCCCGCCTGGTGGTGGATTGCGATGATCATCTGCTCGTCGGCCGCCCTGACCGGCGGACTGATGACGGCCTACGTGATCTCGACCGGCATCGGCGTCTGGGGGATGAACCAGACGGTCGGCTGGGCCTTCGACATCACGAACTTCGTTTTCTGGGTGGGCATTGGCCACGCCGGAACGCTGATCTCGGCGATCCTGTTCCTGTTCCGGCAGAAGTGGCGATCGGCCCTAAATCGGTTCGCCGAGGCGATGACCCTCTTCGCCGTCGCCTGCGCCGGGCTTTTTGTCTCCATTCACCTGGGCCGCGCCTGGATGTTCTGGTATCTGGCGCCGGCCCCCAATGTCAACATGATCTTTCCGAACTTCCGCAGTCCACTCTCCTGGGATTTCGCGGCCGTGGCGACGTATGCGACGGTATCGACGCTGTTCTGGTACTACGGCCTGATACCCGACTTCGCGACACTACGCGACCGGGCGACGCGCTGGCTTCCGCAGCACATCTATGGATTCCTGGCGCTGGGATGGCGGGGTTCGGGACGGCACTGGCACAACTATGAGACCGGCTACCTGATGCTGGCCGGGCTGGCGACACCGCTTGTGGTGAGCGTGCATACGATCGTCAGCTTCGACTTCGCCACATCGGTGATCCCTGGCTGGCACACGACGATCTTTCCGCCTTACTTCGTGGCGGGAGCCATCTTTTCCGGTCTGGCGATGGTGCTGACGCTGATCATTCCTCTCCGCGTCGCCTGCGGGCTGAAAGACGTGGTGACGTCTCGACACCTGGAGATCCTTTGCAAGCTGATCCTCGCGACCGGTCTTCTGATGGGGTACGGCTACACCATCGAGGCGGCCAGCGGCTGGTACAGCGGCAACATGTTCGAGGGATACCTGATCTACAACCGCGCGACCGGTCCGTATGCCTGGTGCTACTGGACGATGATCGCGTGCAACGTGCTGGCGCCGCAGCTCTTCTGGTTCCGCTGGTTCCGAACGACGCCGTTCGCGATGTTCCTGATCAGTCTCCTGGTGAACGTGGGAATGTGGTTCGAGC
Organism: Planctomycetales bacterium; assembly: GCA_027449865.1. Lineage (GTDB taxonomy): Bacteria > Planctomycetota > Planctomycetia > Isosphaerales > Isosphaeraceae > JAKAUH01. The sequence goes on along the minus strand of DAIDKV010000083.1, from coordinate 19,205 downwards.
GGTTCGTGATCGTGGTGACGAGCCTGCACCGCGATTACCTGCCGTCGAGCTGGAAGATGTTCTACCCAACCTGGGTGGATATCGCATTGCTGATCGGCGGCTTCGGACTGTTCTCGACAGCGTTCCTGATGTTCCTTCGATTCGTGCCGATGGTGGCCGTCAGCGAGGTCAAGGCGTTCCTGCCGCAGGCCGATCCACACGCGGGCGGCCATGGGTCGTCGGGAGAGCCAGCGCCTGTGGAGCGGGGTCCGATGGAGATCATCGGAGACGATTTGGTGGAGGACGATGGAGAGGACGCGGCCGTACATGGGGTACTGGCGCGATATGGGACGCCCGGAGAACTTCTGGCGGCGGCCGGTCAGGTTCGGGCGGCGGGCTATCGGAAGTTCGACACATTCTCACCATTCCCCATCCACGGGATGGACCAGGCGATGGGTCTGAGCCGGTCGCGAGTTCGCTTCTTCACGTTCGTCGGGGGTCTGACGGGCGTGACGTTCGCGCAAACGCTCCAGTGGTACCTGAGCACCTCGATCTACCCGCTGGTGACGGGAGGTAAGCCCTTGAACAGCGCCGAGGCTTTCGTGCCGATCTCGTTCGAGACGATGGTGCTGTACGCGACCTTCGGCACGATTCTCGGGATGCTGTTGCTCAACCGGCTCCCTCGGCTCTACCACCCGCTCTTCCGCGGGCGTGACTTCGGCCGCGCGACCGATGACGGGTTCTTCCTGGCGATCGATGCCGACGATCCGGCCTTTGACCCTGATCGGATCGTCGCACTGCTCGATGGGTCGGGGGCGTTAAGCCTGGAAGCGGTGCGAGGCGAGTGAAACGGCGGGCCGCGGGCGGCCCTGGAGAACGAAGCCGTGTTCGCCCGCGGAAGAATGGCCTGGGCCCTACTCTGGAGAGCGAGGTCTGATACCGATGCGGTGGGTCTTCCTGGGATTGGCGATGCTAACCGCGCTGGTCATCCGCGAGATGGGAACGCGCGGGACAGTCAGCGATCGTCGCCCGCTGATGGTCTTCTCGGACATGGATTTCCAGCCGAGGTACAACCCGCAGGCGGCGGGACCTTTCTTCGCGGATGGGCGAGCGATGCGCACACCCCCCGCGGGAACGGTACCGTTCGGCGGGACCGATTACGAGTGTGACGCCGGCTCGCCCCGGCAAAACCCCGACCTCCTCCGGGAGGATGATGCCTACTACCGGGGTAAGAAGGGGACGACCTGGGTGACGGTGAACCCGTTGCGGGTCGACATGAAGTTGCTACAGCGCGGCCAGGAACGTTATGGGATCTTTTGCGCACCGTGCCATGGTGCGACCGGTAAGGGCAATGGAGTCATCACACAATATGGCCTGACCGGCGTCGCGGGTATCACGGATGCGCTCCACGCCCTGATGCCGGACGGCCAGTTCTTCGATGTGATCAGCAACGGGAAGGGACGAATGATGCCATATGGCCCGCAGATCAAGGTTCGCGACCGATGGGCGATTATCGCCTACGTGCGAGCCCTTTCCAGGAGCCAGAACGCGGGCATTACCGATGTACCGGAATCGATCCGGGGAGAATTGAAGCCATGAATCACGAACCCTCCGCGAACGAGAGCGATTCGCTGGCGCTTCACCTGCCTCCGTCGCCTGGAGCGGGGCTGGCACGTGGTTTCGTGATGCTGGCGCTAGCGTCTGGAGTGGCGTTTGCCGTGGGCATGCTCGCGGGTTTTGCCCCGGGAATGGACGGCCGCCGACTCGCCGGCTCGTACCTGGTCGGCCTGATATTCGTGACAACCATCAGCATCGGGGCGTTGGCCTGGATCCTCCTCCTGCATCTGACCGGGGCGGTCTGGTCGGTCGTGGTTCGCCGGCTGCTGGAGAACCTCACGCGGCCGATCCCCTGGATCGCGGGGATGTTTATACCGGTCGCCCTGAACCTCAGCCGGATCTACGCCTGGGCCGATCCCTCACGTGTCGCGTCGGACCACGAACTGTCGCGGAAAGCGGTCTGGCTCAACCCCACGTTCTTCGATATCCGAGCGGTCATTTACTTCGCGGCCTGGTCCCTGATCGCCTGGAGAATGACCCAACTCTCGACACAGCAAGATCAGTCCAGGGACCGATCGATCCGACGCCGAATGGTCGGGTCGTCGGCCTGGGGACTGCTACTGCTGGCGCATACAGCGAGTCTGGCCGGATTCGACTGGCTGATGTCGATCGATCCGCACTGGACCTCGACCATGTTCGGCGTCTACTTCTGGGCGGGTTCGATCCTGGGCTCGCTCGCGACGTTGACACTCTTGACGATCGGCTGCCGCTCGGCCGGTTGGCTCGGTGAGGCCGTCAGTGTCGAGCACCTGCACGACCTTGGCAAACTGCTCTTTGGATTCGTCATTTTCTGGGCCTACATCGCCTTCTGCCAGTATTTCCTGATCTGGTACGCCAATTTTCCCGAGGAGACTCGCTGGTATGCGATCCGACGCGAGGGGACCTGGAACGCCCTGAGCTGGGCGCTCGTCCTGGGGCACTTCGCCGTGCCCTTCCTGCTGCTGCTGTTCCGCGCGACGAAGCGAAACCCGGTCTGGCTCGCGCTGGTCGCCGGTTGGATCCTCATTTTTCACTACATCGACCTCTACTGGATCATCATGCCGGGATGTCAACGCGCGGCAAGCGGTCCGAACTGGCTGGATCTCTCGATCCTGGTGATGCTGGTGTCGATCTGCGGCGCGATTGTGGCCTGGGCGGGTCGAACCCGACCCCTCCTACCGATTGGTGATCCCCGCCTGGCGGAATCGATGGCGTTCCACAATTCTTGAGGAGAGAGTCCCATGTTATCCGGTAGGTTGGAAGGGCAAGGCCCAGCCGAGGCGTTGAGCCGAGTCGACGGAGACCTGAGTCCGTCTCGATCGGCCAACCAGCGGATGGTGCGACGCCTGGCCTCCGCCCGGACGAACCCCCGCGGCCGACGTCCCTCGGCCGCGTCGAGGGCACTGGCGCATCTGGTGTTCACGGCGGGGGTCGTGTGGGTGACGTACCTGTTCACGACAACGCTGACAAATCCACCTGGTGCAACAGCTCCGGCGAGCGCGAATGATCAGGTCAAAACCAGGCGAATCGAGGAACTGCGTGCCGAGGATCAGCAGGTACTGACCACTTACAGTGCGCCGAGTCCTACATCCCCCGGATATCGAATCCCGATCGACCGGGCGATGGAACTCTCCGCCGCCGAGGGCGGGCGACCGGCGCCCATGCTGGGAACGCTCTCGACGCCTGTGAGTGCTCCCGCACCCGCGGCGAGTGCGCCGGTAGCACCCGCGGCCAATGGGGCGGCCACAGCGCCACCGGCGGGACCGGCGGTCGCCGCCAACGTCGTGATGACGACCGCGCCCGCCGCCACCCCGGCGCCGGTAGCCGCGCCCGCCCCGGCTCCAGGCGGAATGGCACCCGTCCAATTGTTCCGCGCCGTCTGCTTCGCCTGCCACGACCTCGACGGCCGGGGCGGTGTCGTGCGGAAAGCCATGCCGGTGATTCCAGATTTTACGGATCCGAAGTGGCAGGCGAGTCGTACCGACGCCGACCTGACTCATTCGATTTTGCAGGGTAAGGGGCAGTTGATGCTGCCGATGAAGGACAAGTTGGAACTCGCGCATACCGATGTCAAGGACATGGTCGCGTTCATTCGCTCGTTCCAACCTGGTCGCGCCGGGACTGCGCCGGCGGCCGCCGCGGCAGCCACACCTTCACCAGCCCCAACGGGACCGGCGCCGGTGACTCCACCGACCGCGCCAGGCCTGGCCGCGGCGCCGGTGACTTTACCAACCGCGCCAAGCCTGGCTCCGACACCATCGGCGGCATCACCGACCCCACTGAGCCCGGTCCCAGCCATTGCCATGGCCGGAGGTGCTTCGTCCGCGGTTTCGGAACGGGCCAAGGTCGGCGGTGCGTTCTTCAGCGTGAATTGCATCCCTTGCCATGGGATGGATGGCCGGGGGAGTGCCGTTCGGCCGGCCATGCCGGTGATCCCGGATTTCACGTCGGGCGACTTTCACAAGACTCACCAGGATTCCCAGCTTGTGATGAGTATCCTGGAAGGGAAGGGAACGCTGATGCCAGCCTGGCGCGGCAAGGTCGATCCCAATCTGGCCCGCGATCTGGTCGCATTCGTCCGGACGTTTGGTCCGGCCGGCCTCGCGGTGAGCGGGCCGTCCACGACGGATTTCGGCACCCGGATGAAGCAGCTTCACCAGCAATGGGAGGAGCTGGACCGCCAGGCCCGTGCGCTTTCCGGCCATTGAACGGTGATTGTGTGCCGACCGTCCTACGCGGGGACGGTCGGCACGATTCACGATGAAGATCATCGAGTCCGAATCGATGTCAAGGAGGGCATTTGCCATGAAAACTCTCGCAAGCCAAGCCCGGGCGTCGGCCCGGCTCTTTCTGTTTCTGGGCCTGGCGACTGCCGGACCCACGATCGCCCGGGCCCAGTCCGAGGTCCAGCCAGTGGAGGTTGTGAGCCCTGAGGTGATCCCTGCCGAGGTCCATCCGATGTACGTTCCCGGCCCGGACGTCAACATCGCGCCCGACCCAAACGCGCCCGTGAATCGATGGCGATTTGGCACCAGACTCTTCCGGTACGGCCACAATTCCGACTGGGGATTGCATGCCCAGCAGACTCCCATTCCTCGGACATTCTCGTACTACTACACCCCCTGGCTCAACCATCCTCGTCATTACAAGGTTGTTGAGCCGGATGGAACGATCGGCTGGCGTACGACGGTCCATGGACAGCCGAGAGGAACGCCCTGGCCGTCACCGTATCTGATCCCCGCCCGGCCCCATCATCACCCCGAATGATTCGATAGAGGCCGGCGACGGCCGGCCCCTTATCCTGCGCCCGATTGTCCTCATTGGTTCAGCCCGGCGCACCCACCGGGATGGGCTCCAGAGACGGCGGTTGCGCCGCCGGATTGGCGACCGGAGCACCGGGCCCGCCGCCATTCTCGTCGGCGGGCTCGGTCGGCTTGGGCTGGGCAATGATCTCGTCACGGAGCTCGTTGATGGGCTGGGGCGGAATCACCCGCTTCGGCGATGGCTCGAACGGCGGCGTCGGGTTTGGAATATCGTGCCAGCGGCGGAGGAACGTCAGCAGCTTCTCGTATTCCTCACCCGTAAAATTGGCTCGCACCCGCATGTGAGCCGCCACGTTCTGGTAATTGGCGAAAGGCCGCTCACCCAGGGCACGTGCGTTGTGGCACTGGTTGCAGTACATCGCGAAGACCTCGCCACCGGTCAGCGAATCCTCGTAAGTTGGCGCATCCGGGCCTGGACGCGGGATACGCCAGGGCGCGGGCCCCTCCGAGAGATCAATTGGCGAGTGGACACAGCCCACAACACCAAAGGTCAGCCCCAATCCCGCCAGCAGAATCGCCCGACGACCCATCGACCCGGAGTTTTGACGTGTCATCTTCGTCCCCCTTCCTCGATCTGTGCGTTCGATCCAGAGACCGGGCCGCGGTCAGAAGTTCGTGGCGAATTGCATCATGAAGACATTGTCATTGACATTTCGGTGAAGCGGGGAGTTGATCTCGTAGGCAAACTTGATGATCGAAGAGGCATAGACGTAGTAGTTGACGCCGATCGTGTACTGGTTGGCATCGATTGGAGCATTCATCAGAGGTGAATACGCCGTCAGGTCAAGCTTCGACTGGTCAATCCCGTGGAAGAACGCGTCGCTGAACCGGAAGACATACTCAAGTCTCTGAAGATGCTGGTAGAGCGAGGCATAGTTGCGGTAGGCAAGCTGAGCGTACATGCCCTGACGACGAATGTTGTTGCCAATGAAGTTCTTGACGTTCTGATAGGCTTCACCGTATTCAAACCGGAAATCCCAGTTGCCGTAGTGGTAATTGAAGTACGGCTGCCAGATGTTGTAAACCGGTCCAGCCCCGAGTCCGTAGGGGGCACTGGCCATCCCCGACGCACCAAAATTGATACCGCGGGACGGCAGCCAGATGGCGAGCCGTCCGCCATAGGCCATCGACTGGTTGACATTCGCGGTGGTCCCGATCAGGCCACCCTGATCGGCCCAGTCGGCTGCCTTGCCAGACCCGGGAACGCCGAATCCATTCGAGGCAAAGGCCGCGTACTCCATCTTGAAGGGACTGCCGAAGAGATATTTGGCTCCGCGGAACTGAAGTCCGGTGACCGTTAAACCATCTGGGATGACCTGTCGCATGACCAGGGGAATGTCGGGCAGCTTGTTGATCCAGCGGGGGTCGAGCCGCTCGTTCCAGAACCCGATCGGGGCCAGAAAGTAGCCGACATCCATCGTCAGCCAATTATTTATAAACATATCGATCTGTGCTTGTCCCAGGCCCACGCCGCCCTGATCGAACGTCGTCTCGGCCGAGAGCAGCAATCGTTTGTTGAGTTGCACCAGGAAAAACGGGGTGTATTCCTGGAACTGGAACTCACCGGCTCCGCGCTGGCCCTGGAAGACCTCGTACCGCGTTGAGACCGTGTTCCAGATGGAGATCGGGGTCACATTCGTACCGCTCGGCAAGAACCATTCCTTCAATGGCGGCGGCAAGTTGGGATAGTTGCGTTGAAGATTGTTCACCTGATCGCGGAGCGTGTCCACCGTCTCCCCGAGCTGGCGGTCTCGGGCTGCCGCCTGCTTGGATCGGGAATCGAGCGTGGCCGCCTGCGAGACGACGTCCTCAAGCTTGGGCGTCTGCTGACCGAGTTCGTCCGACAACGCACCGATCTGCTCCTCGACCAGCTCCAACTGCTTCTGCTGGACGTCGGATAGCTTTTGCTGAGCCCCGGCCCCACCCGCGTTCGGCTGGGCCCCTGGTAGCGGGGCCAGGACGGGCGGCGCCGCGTTCACGGCCTTGAGCCGGTCCTCGAGGGTCCTCGTCATCTGCTGAAGCGTCTCGATTTGCTTCTGCTGGACCTCGGCTCTTTTTTGTTGCGATTCCAGTTCCTTGGCATACTGCTCTTTCAGGGCTTTCATCTCGCGAGCATTGCGCTCGAGCGCCTCCTGGACCGTCGCCAGGAGTTTGGACTCCTCGGTCCGCGTGGTGGAGGCCTCGGCCTTTGCTTGAGCTCCAGGAACCTGCGTGCCGGACTGGAGCGGTGGCGGATCGCCATCGGCCCCATTCGTCCGGACGACAAGGACAAGACAACCGACGATGACACCGACCGGCCAAGTCCGCATATGCCAGTCCCCCGCCGCCTCCCAACCTCGGGAGTTTAGTCTCGACTGTCCCGGCAATTGCCACGTGAGCGGTTCGACCGGACCAACTCAGGACCTACAGACACCGATGTCATGCGGGTCGAGAATACGCACCAATCCGACTGATGCTTGATAGGGAATTGGCCGGCGCAGTCGAGAGAACGGTTAATGCCCCAAATATCGGCAAAGTCGCCGTGATTGACCCAGGAAATCTCTGCGGATTATCAGGGTTGTAGGTTCGATTGGCCACGGGCACCAGACTCCCCAGTAACGAGAAAAGCCCGCCGCGTGTTTGCCCTGGGGAAGGCAAGCAGGCGACGGGCTACAATGAAAGGATTTCGTGGGAAAACGGGCTTTCCGATTTTCCCTATGTTTCCGCTCGCCAGAACTGCTGTTCGGGTCGAGCGTTTGTTGAACCGCGTCGTGGATGGGATCTCTTTAGAGTTCGTCGAAATATGAGCGAAATTGGCTTTAGCGTGGGGCAGGGGCGGCAGCCGCGGGGGCCGGCGGCGGAGGGGCGGCTGGCGTTGGCTGAGTCGGTGCCGTGGGTGTGGAAGTTGGCGCGTTTTGCGTAACACCCGGCACCGAGCCTGGCGGACGAAGGCCAGGACGCGAAACCTCTTGACCAGGCAGGAACGAATGGAGGTATCGAGCCAGAGCCCAGGATTCCTCGACCGTGATGATCCCTCGGAACGATGGCATGACGGCGCCTCGTCCTTCGATGATCACTCGCGCACGATACTCGTCGGGACGGGTGTTCTGCCAAACAACATTGGCGAAGTCAGGAACGTCAGGAATGTCCCAGATACCGCGCCCATCCACGCTATGACAACGGATGCAGTAGCGATTGAAGAGGGTCATCGCGACCCGCCGCTCCTGCTCAGGACTGCGCACCCACATCCAGTGGCCGCCCGCATCCTCGTCCGCGATATCGCCCGGTCCCACGGAATGTCCGAGAAATTTGCGACAGACGAGATGCGGCCAGTGCTTGCCACATCCACAATCGGCGAGGGCCGGAACTGTTGCCACGGTGAGCAACAGTGGCACCGCACACGCGGCCACTAGCCACGTACGCTTCGCTCGCAAATTCAGGCTCCGCCCAAAGCCCAAGTACATGGCTCCTCCAGCACCAATCTTCCGGATTCAACCTCGCGGTCCATCGAGGCCCATCCGAAAATCGGCTCGCAATGTCCTGGATCCCCGACGTCCGTCCAAGAGTCCGTTCCGCGAGTGAGGCGGCGGTCCTGAAGGCCGCACAACGGCCCGGCTTTCTACGGATTGCGCCGGAAGAACTTGCCCCATCATCGGGACTTGGGGAACTGGCTCTTGTAACGACTGCGCGAGACATTACGACTGCAGGCTGTACAATGCCCGGCCAATCGACCTCTCCACGCAGCCGACGGAAGTATTATCGGGGCTGTTCTCCGTCCGATTGAGAGATTCGAAGGATCGTGATCTTGGAGAAGATCAAGACATCCGATCCGCTGGCAGAAAAACCCTCCCAATTCTCCCCAATCCCTCAATAGCCAGGGGGAAAATCACCACGCGCTGCGTGGAAATCCTCAGGTCTTCAGCGAGTCGAATGCAGGAGGATTGGGGAGCTCGATCAGTCGGCCGGTATGGGGAAGGCTCTGAACCATCTCCGCGGCCCGAAGCGAATGGTGCCGCGGATGGTTTGATGGGGAGAGGGAGCGACGGCGCCTGGCTCTGCAGACGCCGTCCGCCCGGTTGCTATTGATCATGGAGAGTCCGGCTTCGATTTCGATCGCCGATCTTCCATTGAGAATCGCCGGGGCTTGCCAGACGCCTATCAGCCGATCCTGGATTACTGGCCGGGAAGGATGAGTCCCGGCCGATCGCTTCTGGCGGCCGGCTCGGCACCTGGGGTCCAGATCGCAGCGCCGCCGCGCTCGGCCTCGGGCGTCCAGATGCCGCCAGCGGCGCGGTCGCCGGTCGGGGCGGCGATCCGAGGGCCATATTCGGCGATCAGTTGATCGAGAAGGCCCATGTCGAGCATCACTTCGCCGGGGCGGTCGGGGTCAACCACCGGCCGAACAAGCCCCAGCCGGACCAGTTGGTAGAGCAAGGCGGACGTCGCGTCCTGGTTCGTCCGATAACGATCGAGCAGGTTGACGAGTGTGGAGACCCAGACCTCCGGCCCGTCGAGGAGCATACTGCACTGGAACTCGATCAGCTCCCATTCGAGGTTACGGCGGTTCGGGCGTTCGGACTCCGCTTTCCGGCCCCGGGCGATGAAGTCTTCGGTCTCGCCTCGTTCGTGGCGGCGGGCAGCGTCCAGGGCCAGTGCACCGAAAAGGTCGATGGGGTTTATCGACGATCGGGCCGACTCGGGGCGGTCGACCAGGATCTGGCCGGCTGCGATTCGGACCTCGTGCAGTCCCCACTCACCGGCGCGTCGGTAAAGATCGGCCAGTTTTGCATCGTCGAGCTCGGCGATCGGGATCAGGGACCATCGCGAGAGGTGCAGCTTGTCGAGGTCGAGAGTACGGGGATCAACGGCTGGCTCGGGCGCAATGCCCAGCCGCTCGCGGACCTTCGCCCAGTTGAGCAGCTCATCGGATGGCTCGGACGCCTCCATGAGCCGGATCGCGGCACGGAGCGACGTTTCGGCGTCGCCCGCCTTCGCGGCCTGGGCTGGCGACCGCCCGCCGAGCGCGGGATTGGGCGTTTCGGGCCAGACCTCGGCCAGAACGTGAGCCCGTTGCTCCCGGTCAAGCCGGGTCGCCTCATCATTGGAGAGCCCTTGCGGCAAACTCCACTGCCAGGTCAACGACAGGAGGTATCGCGAGACCTTCTCGACCAGTTTCGTCCGGGGATGCGCTGGTGGGATCGCCGTGCCCGCCGCGGTGGTAAAACGGTCGATCAGGCGATCGAGGCGGCTGTCGTCGTAGGTTTCGAGCACGACCGAGTCGGGACCGACCAGCACCTCGCCCTCGATGATCGGAATGTCCTGCCGGGTCAGGCCAGGGCGGGACTCGATCCTGGGGCGGTCGAGCAGATAGAACTCGTCGGCCGGGGGGGCTTCCTCGTCGTCACGGTCGATTGGCCGGCCGGGACCGCGTTCGAGGTATCGGCTCGACTCAAGGGCCTTGATGAGGGCCTCGCGGTCGCGGACGGGCCAGGTCAGGTGGACGAACTCGACGGTCGGCCCCCGGCGGGTCCCTTCAAGGAGCTGGCAGAGGGCCTCCAGGTCGACTGCCTCGGGCGTGGGGCGGGTACGGGCGACGAACCGGCGGAGGGCGGCGATCGCGGCCTCGTTGTCGGCGACCCAGAGCGAGCAGAGCCCTCGGTTGTAATCGGCGATGGCACCAGCGGCCGAGCCGGCGGAAAGCAGCTCAAACGCCGAGGCGGCTGAGGACCAGAGACCTTCCTCGGCCCATCCCATGGCCTGCTCGAACGACTCTCGGAACGACTCGGTCGCTCCGTCGGGGACCGGGCGAAGGCGGTACGGGTTCTTCTCCCAGGCGGTGGTCTGGGGGGCCGCTTTCAGCGAGGCGATCGACCGGGCAAGGGTTCGCTCGCGGTCCTCGCCGCCGAGCTTGGCGGCCAGTTCCAGGTGTTTCATCGCGGCAATGGGGAACTCGGCTCGTGCGAGCGAGGAGCCGAGTAGCCGTGCGATCGGCGCGAGCGATTCGCGGCGGTCCTCGGGCGTTGCTCCGAGCCCCCTCTGAAATTGCGCCACGGCCTCCTCAGGCCCCTCGGTCTCGAGCAAAAGCCGGATGAGGAGGACTGTCGCCCCCAGGTGGCCGGGGTTCGACCGGAGCAGGCTTTCCAGAGTCGCGCGTGCTTCATCGGATTTCTTGAGATGCGCCTCGACGAGCGCCTTGCGGGTGAGGAGCCAGGCATTGCCGGGGTTGCGTGCCAGGCCCTCCTCCAACGGCTTGAGCGACGACTCAAACTGGCCGCTGTCGATCATCCGCTGCGCGCGCTCGGCGTAGGCCTCGACCTTCTGGCAGCACCACTTGTACTTCTGTCCGCTGCCGCAAGGGCAGGACGTGTAGGGGTCGACCGACGCCATTCTGGACCTTTCTCGTCGAGGGTTTTTGATCGGGTACAGCCCGGGGCGCATTGGGCGTCGCCCGGGCCGTATCGTTCATGCTATCCTCTGGACGCCCGGATGGGGAGTCGGAGCCGCCTCGGGCATCGCCCTATCGGATCTGGACCCACTGGCCAGCCGGAGCATTCGGAAACCTCAAAAGGAGCGTCTTCGTCGCAGCATCCCAGCTCCAGGCCTCGCGCGAAAGCCGTTTCCCGTCGAGTCGAATCTCCGCCGGCACCGTCGCCAGTGCAACTCGGATGGCCGCCTCGACGTTCGCTGGACCCTCCGCGAAGAAGCGAAACGAGCCGTCATTGGCCTTGTCCTCGCCCAGCGTCTTGCAGGCCGAGGCCAGCACGGCCGGCGCGGGCGTTCGGACGCGGTCCAGATCGAGCAGGAAATGCCGGCTCCCCGGCACGAGCGTCACCGATTCGATGACCGGCAACATCGCGTCGAACAGGTCGACGAAACGTCCTCGCAGAACGGAAGGCGGGCCCTCGATCGTCTCATCCAGCCCGGCCGCGACAACGTACGGCCCCCGGCGCAGCATGAGGTGGTTGGCCTCGCGGTATTCCAGGTCGATCGCCTCGCAGGCCTGGCGGACCAGCCCACGAACGCGGATGGCACCGTCTCGGCCCCGGCTGAACGCGGCGGGGCTCTCCTTCGCGTAAATGAGCCAGCCGGCGCCGACCCTGTGTGCCCCCGGCTCCGGGTCACGCCGCAGGCCCATCTGCTCGAAGAGGTGCTGCCGCGGTGTCGAATCCTTCATCCCGGCCTTTTCGTCGTTCCACCAGGCCCGGACGGCATTGTAAGGGTCTCGGTCGTCGTCGACGAAGACGAGCGCGCCGCCCTGTTTCACCCAGGCAGCCAGCGAGGCGTGAACGATGGACTTCATCGGCTTCATCCCCTCGTAGGTCATCAAAAGAACGCGGTGGTCCTTCAGAGCCCCGGGGATGTTGACGTTTTCGAGCTGCACAGGGACCGCTGGGATGCCGTGCTTGACCATCGGCATCGCCAGACCATAGAACGAGCCGAGGTCTTCATCGGACGAGACCGGCTCGCCCCGCTGGAACATCATCGTATCGGAGACAACCACGCCGACTCCCCGCGTTCCACAATCCCACGAAACTTCGGACTGCTCCATGTCGTTCAGCGCGGTGATGACGGTCATCAACTCGGTCGCATACGCTGGTGGGATCGGCTTCGGCTCGGCGGCGGTCCGACGTCCGCGCCGTCCCTGCGGACGCGGGTACTTGCCATGGAAAATCCTCTCCGGCCATGGCATGACCTCGAACCGCCAGACCTGCGGCCAGAGGAGCGAGGCCGTCATCGTGCTCTCCCAGTTGGTCTTGTAGTCCTCCCAGGTGTGATCAGGGTTGTCCTCGATCGGATCGTTGAGGAACCAGACCCGGCCACCGCTCGCCTGGACGACGTTCATCATCGCCCCGTATTCCAAAAACGCCGTCTCGAAGGTCCGTTCTCTCTTCTCACCCCGATAGAAATTCGGCGTTCGCGACGTCCCAGTCCAGACCTGCGCGATGAAGCCGTCAGCGCCGACCTCGATCAGGCTGGATTCGGGGCTGACAATCTTCCAGTGCGCGTAGTTGATCAGGCTGTGCGTCGGAACATAGCAGCGAACCTGCCTCCCCGTGCGTGCGTTCTCAGCCTTGACGAAGTCGAAGACCTGCTTCAACGCTCGCCGATAGAGGTAATACTTCAGCTCCGAGGCGCGATACTGGGCGTCGGGCGAGGTATGCGGCGGAATCCAGTCCTCGTGGTAGAACGCCTTCCACTCGCGCTTGAAACCTTCCGAATAACCGCTGGAGACCCAGAACTCGGGCTCCTCAAGGTGAATGGCCTCGGCGCCGGCGTCCATGGCCCGCTTCACGCCCTGGCTGAGGAACTGGCCGTAGCTCTCGCCCGGCGACATGTAATACACATCACCACCATGCGATTTACGCTCGCCACCCCGGTTGACCTGCGCTTCATCGACGTGATTAACCCCATCGAACCGACCGTAAAGATAATCCTGGTACTCGCCCCAGGAAACACCCGTCATCAGGTGGGGGATATACCCCTGGGCCTTCCACTGAGCAATCCGCTCGGGCAACGTCTTATCGATTCCATAACAAACCGCGACGTCGGAGCCGATCTGGACCGCCGGGTCCCATCGAGAGTGAGTCTGAAAGCAGGTGCGCTCGCGGATCTGGCCGGGATCGGCAGGCCGATCGATCTTCGCGGACAACTCGCCGGCAAAGCCCGGCGCCGCGGTCGCGGCGAGAAGGAGAGCGATTCTCGGGAGGGTTCGATTCATGGGGTGGGTCCTTCGGGGCAGGGGGGATCATGCCGAGGCAGAGGATGCGCAGAGATGGGCGGGGGCCGGCCGTTCACGCACAGACCCACGCCCAAATTGAAGTAATTTTTAATATTGCATATTTAATATATAAACAGTCAATTTTGTGTTCGTGAGCGACCCCGCGAGACCCCGGGTTTCCTCACCGTCGCCGCTTGCGCAGGACGATCTTTCCGTCGTTCTTCCGAGGCTTACCCGGCGTGCTGCGGCCGTCGGCCACGTACTTCTCGAGAAGGCGGGTGAGACGTTCGACGACCTCGGGGTGCTGATTCTGGACATTGTGCCGTTCGGCGCGGTCGGTGGCGAGGTTGTACAACTGGACCGCTGGCAAACTGGCGGCCTCCTTTGAGCCGGGACGAGGGGCGCTCCAGCCGCCGGAGTCGGGGCAGAGGCAGAGTTTCCAGTCGCCCTGTCGGATCGCGAACGAGCCGTTGATCGAGTGATGCACGACCGCCTCGTGGAGCGGATCACGGGCCTCGCCGCGCAGGGCCGGCAGCAGGCTGACGCTGTCCTCACCGGCGGCGTCGGGGAGCGGCTCGCCGACGATCGCGGCGCAGGTCGCCATCAGGTCGGTCAGGCAGATGGTCTGGTCGCTGCGCGAACCGGGCGCGACGACGCCCGGCCATCGGACGAGGAACGGAATGCGATGGCCGCCCTCGAAGATATCGGCCTTGTGGCCGCGAAAGCCGGCGCTCGGATCGTGGCCGTGGGCACGCAATTCATCGAACTTCGCCTCGGGCGAGCATCCATTGTCGCTCGTGAAGATCAGCAGCGTCTCGTCGGTGAGGTGGTTCGCGTCGAGCGCCGAGAGGACCTCGCCGACAGCCGCGTCGACCTGCATCACGAAGTCGGCGTAGGGATTCATCCCGCTCCGGCCGAGCCACGACGGGCGGGGCGCAATCGGCGTGTGGGGCGCAGCGAGGGCCATGTAGATAAAGAACGGCTTGTCTTTTTGCGCGGCTCCGGCGCGTTTGCGGATGGTCTCGACGGCCCGCGCGGTCAGGGCCGGCAGGACATCCTCGGCCTCGAAGTCGGCCGCTGCCGGGCCGCGGCGGGTCATCCCCTTTGGCCGTCCGTGCATCATCGGAAACGCCTTGTCGACCGTGGGAATCGCGGCGACATGGTCGTCCTCGATGAATGTGTACGGGACCATGTCGAGCGAGGCGCTGATGCCGAAATACTCGTCGAAACCGACCGCCGTCGGACCATCGGCGATCGGGCGAGAGTAGTCGACGTTCCAGCCATCCGCCCCTTTCTCGATGTTGTCGCGGAAGGGAGGCTTGCCCGGCTTGAGCGCCCAGTTCATGCCGAGGTGCCACTTGCCGAGACCCGTGGTCGTGTATCCGTGACGTCGGAGATATTCGGCGACGGTGAGCCGGCCCGGCTCGATCAGCCGCGGGCTGCAACCGCCAAGCACGCCCGACTGAAGCCGCGACCGCCAGGAGTATCGGCCGGTGAGAATCCCGTACCGCGTCGGCGTGCAGACGGCCGAGCCGGAATGCGCGTCAGTGAAGGCCATGCCAGAATCCGCGAGGCGGTCGAGGTTGGGCGTCGGGATTTTGCCGTCGGGGTTGAGACGGCGGACGTCTCCGTAGCCGAGGTCATCGGCGAGGATGTAGACGATGTTCGGCCGCTTCGGGGCCTCGGGCGCCGCCGTCGCGAGGGGCGCGGCGAGCATCGCCAGGAGGAGGGCCAGCGGAACAAGTCGCCGGATCGGCTTTTGCATCTTGTCGATCTCCCTGGCCGCCGCGCCGGCGGGGAGGATCGCCGTGAACCACCGCCGCAAAGGCGCTTCGGAGGCCTCGATGTTGCCACGGCTCGCCCCCGGAATCCAGTGGCTCACACTTCGCCGAAAGACGGAATCGATGACTGGATGCTGGCGGAAGAATTCTCGCAATCCGGCGCGAACGCGTACAGACAGCGGCCGCTTCCGGCCTCGAATCGCCGCGACCGGATGATCGTTGCGACCGCTTCTTCCGAGGTGGTAACATCAGCCACCGAGGATACCAGGGGGCCACGTTGCAGGCCCGTTCGGGTCACTGGTATCCGGGAGCCGGCCCCAGTGGAAACGGAGCCTCGATCATGAGTCGTTTGACGCGGCGGGACCTGCTGAGGAGTTCGATGGCGGCGCCGGCACTGGCGGCGCCCTGGTTCGTCCCCGCGTCCGCGCTCGGACGCGACGGAAAGCCGGCACCCTCCGAGCGCATCTCGCTGGGCGTGATCGGAGTGGGTCCGCGCTGCACCTACGACCTCAAGGCCATGCTCCAGCATGCCGACCTGCAATGTGTGGCCATCTGTGATGTGCAGGCGAGCCGGCGCGAAGCCGGGAAGAAACTGGTCGATTCGCATTACCAGAATGCGGACTGTGCCACCTACCGCGACTTCCACGAACTGCTGGCCCGGCGCGATATCGACGCGGTGCTGATCGCCACGGGAGACCGCTGGCATGCGCCGGCCTCGATCCTCGCGGCGAGGGCGGGCAAGGACGTTTACAGCGAGAAGCCTTGCGGCCTGACCATCGCCTGGTGCCAGGCCCTTGACGACGCGATCCGTAAGACGGGCCGGGTCTTCCAGGCCGGGACACAGCGGCGTAGCCAGGCGAATTTCCAGGCGGCCGTGCGACTGGCACACAGCGGCAAGCTCGGCAAGCTGCACACCCTCCACGCCTCGGTCTACACGCCGGGAATGCAGACCTCCTGGCTACCGGCGGAGCCAACGCCCTCTCGCGATGTGGTCGACTGGGACCGATGGCTGGGGCCGGCTCCATGGCGGCCGTTTCACTCGACCTATGTGAAGGGAGGCTGGCGGGGCTACTGGGATTTCGACTCGGGCTGCCGATTGCTCGACTGGGGCGCCCATACCGTCGACCTCTGCCAGTGGGCCAACCGCGCCGACGGTACCATGCCCGTGGAGTACGAGCCCTCTGCCACCAACGTGACGGCGCACTACGCCAACGGTGTGAAGTTGGTACTCGACTTCCTCAAGACGCCCTTCGGAGAGCGGCCCGGCTGGGTCCAGTCGCTGGGTACGTGCCCGGTCCGGTTCGAGGGGGACGAGGGTTGGGTCGAGGTCGGCGACAGCGGCGGGATCGAGGTCCATCCGGCCTCACTGAGGTCGGAGTTGAAGGGACTGGAAGCCCGATCCACGACCGGGCTGGACGTCGCGGCTCACTCGCGAAACTTCCTCGACTGCATCAAATCCCGGAGCCTTCCCGCGGCCAACTCGTCCATCATGCGAAAATCGCACATTGCCTGCCACGCGGCGGCGTTGTCGTGGCTGCTCAACCGAAAGCTGCGGCTCGACCCCGTCCGAGAGGAATTCCTCGGTGATGACGAGGCGAATGGCCTGCGCACGCTGCCGTCTCGCCAGGTCCTGTAGAACCTGGACCCCTGGCCTGGACGACCTTCCGTTCGTCCAGGCGCTTCCGCCCAGACGAAGGAGACGATCATGGCGACCTGGTCCCTCAGAAGTGCGGGTACAACTTCCACGCTGGCCGTGATCCTGATGATCGGGCTCGCCTCGGCCAGGGAGTCAGCAACGAGGGCCACTCCTCTCTTCGACGGCAACTCGTTCGAGGGGTGGGAAGGAGACACTGAGACGACCTGGCGGATCGAGGATGGCATGATCCGCGCCGGATCCCTGGAGAAGCGTGTCCCGCGGAATGAGTTCCTCTGCACGAAGCAAACCTTTGAGAACTTCGAGCTGCGAGTCAACTACAAGCTTGTTGGCACCGAGGGCTTCGTCAACGGCGGTATACAGTTTCGTACACGCCGACTTCCGGCTTCTCATGAGGTCGAGGGCTATCAGGCGGATCTCGGCATGGGTTATGACGGGGCTCTGTACGACGAGAGCCGGCGTAACCGCGTACTGGCTCGCCCGTCCCCGGAAGTCCTGGCCAAGGCTCTGAAGAAGGACGATTGGAACGAATACCGAATTCGAGCCGAGGGACCGCGCATCCGGTTCTGGCTCAATGGCGTGCCCACGATCGATTTCACGGAGACCGAGAAGGATATCCCGCGCGCCGGCATTATCGCATTGCAGATCCACGGCGGATGCAAGGCCGTCGTGCATTACAGGAACATCCTTATCGAGCCCTTGCCCAGCTCGCCAGACTGACCTCGCTGAAGTATCTGCTGGGAAGACGATCTTCTGAATCGCGGTCAGGGGCCTGAATCTCGAGGGTGAGACAGGTCCGGAAATCACGATGAGGCGGGCGAGAGTCCTCCTGAGCGGTTCACACGGGGAGACCATTGCTTTCGGACCGTCCAGCGGGCCTGTTCGATGAGCCCAGCGGTCGCACGAAAGGTTGCTTCCTCCATGAAAATCACGTCCATCGAGACCATCCCGGTCCTTGTCCCGATTCGTCGCGACCTCGCGATCCGATCGGCGCTGGGCGGAGTCCATGACAGATCGCCTTTCCTGCTGGTGAAGGTCCAGACCGACGCCGGACTTGTTGGCCTGGGCGAGGTCTCCTGCACCCCGCGATGGTCGGGCGAGGACCAGGTCTCGGCGGCCCACTTCATCCAGACATACTATGCCCCGGCCCTGGTGAATCGGGATCCGACGCGCATCGACGAGATCACGCGGGAAGTCTTCCCGCTCGTCGCAGGGAACACCTTCACCAGGGCCGCTGTCGAGATGGCGCTCTGGGACCTCGCGGGCAAGGCGGCAGGCAGGCCGGTTTATGAATTGCTCGGCGGCAAAATCCGTGATGCGGTCGCGACCAAGTGGTCGATCTCCGGGGCGGCACCGGCCGAGGCCACGGAGATCGCTCGCCGGGCGAAGGAGCAGGGTTTCCTCGCGATGAAGGTGAAGGTTGGGCTCGGGGTCGATGACGATGTCGCACGCGTCTCGGCTGTCCGCGCGGCCATCGGGCCGGAGATCCGGCTGGGCGTCGACGCCAACGGCGGATGGAGCGACCCCGCCACGGCGATCGGCGCCATCGATCGACTCAGGCCCCTGGACATAGCCTTTGTCGAACAGCCGGTCCCCGCCGGCGACCCCGAGGAAATGGCGGAAGTCCGACGGTCGGCGGGCCTCCCGATCCTTGCGGATGAGTCGATCTATTCGCTGGCCGACGCTCGCCAACTCGCCCGCGCCAGCGCCTGCGACGTTTTCTCGATCTACGTCGGCAAGTCAGGCGGCATCGGACCCGCTCGGGAGATCGCAACCTTCGCCCGGACACAGGGGATCGCCGCGACCATCGGCTCGAACCTGGAACTGGGCGTTGGGGCGGCGGCCATGCTCCACCTGGCCGTCGCCCACCGAGGGATCGATCCGGATCGTTATCCCTGCGACATCATCGGCCCTCTCTACTACGAGGATGACATCCTTGCGACTCCACTGTCTCTCGGCCACGGCCGAGCGATCCCCAGTGATCGGCCAGGGCTCGGGGTCGAACTGGATGAGGCCAAGGTCCAGAAGTATCGTGTCTGATTCACGTGTCCGCTGATGTTGTCCGATCGGTTCCCTTGTCGGAGCCGGCTCTAACCGGCGATCTTCGCGTGACCTTTGGCTTCGTCCGGGACGATGACCCTTGTAGGAGCCGGCTCCAGCCGGCGATCTTCGCG
>DAIDKV010000082.1 GCA_027449865.1 Planctomycetales bacterium | reverse complement strand
CGAGATACTTGAGCCCCTGGAGCTTACATCCAGCGAGCGGGTTATCGTGGGACGGCTTCGCCATGCGAGGACTCCGCCAGAATGGCAGTCACTTTGCCTGGCAGAGCCGATCGCGCAAATTTTGTGCCGAACAGACGTGGGGTCAGTTCGTTTTCCGTGAGAGTCGTCTTTGGCTCCAGACGCGTAAAGAAACGCGGCCAGACCCGCCGCGTTCCGCCGCCGGATCTCGGTCCGGCGCGCAATCTCTTCCTCATCCTGCTGGCCGATGACAAAGTATCTCGGGATCGCATCGGGCGAATGTTCGCAAAGGTATCGCCCGATGAGTTCCCGGAAGCCCTCCGGCAGCTCGGGCCAGTCGTCGGCCAGGCGGTCGGGATCGATGTCATCGAGGAACAGCGGAACAATCTCGTTCTCGGTTAGGATTCCACGCTCGAAGAACGTCCAGTGCCGGCGCCATTGAGCGATTCTCGCCTTCATCGGACCTCCCGGCGTTCGGGCCGCTACTTCGCCCGGACGAACGGCGTCCGCGGCGCGAGGCGGGCGGGGAAGTAGCCGTCGGCGAGCTGTCGGCGGCTGCTCAGGTCGCTCACCTGCCGCTGCACGAGCATCCGAAACTGGTCGAGCGTCAGCGGGGCGCCGGCCTTGGCTCCCTCGAAGACATTCAAAACGCCGAGCGTGAAATTCCCCTGCTGTCGGACCTCGTTGACGCCGCTCGGGCCCTCCTTCGAGGCGACGAAGACAATCGCCCCCCGCTTGCGCTGGAGGTCGCGAACGAACGGCTTGATCGCACTGCGCAACGGCGGGTCAACCCTGTGCAGGCCGTCGACCAGGACGACCACGCGGCACCCGTAATCGGCGAGCTGACCCAGGACGACCGCGAGATCGTCGGCCGAAACGACCGGCCTCGGCTCGGGGCCGCTGCTGGCGATCGTATCGGCCCCCGCGATGGCAACCCCGCCGGGCGCAGCGAGCAGGTGCGAGGCGATCACCACCGCGACGACGTCGCGCGGTCCGACCTTTTTCTGGAGAACGAGTGAGTGCAGGTGCGCGATCGCCTGGTCGATCGAGGCGGCGACCGCGGCGGGGCCGACCAGTTCCTTCGGTGGCTCGGCGGTGGACGGGATCGAGCCGTCCGCGGCGGTCAGGTGCCCGGCCAGCCACTCGGAGAGCGCCCGAGCGTCTCGGTCGGCGTACGCGACCGGCGGCAAGCCGGCGGCGAAGGTCTCGCAGCCGATCGCGAGCCGGTGCAATCGAGACGCAGGGCCAGCTTCAACCACAGGTGCCACGGCGGGCGGGACGTAAATCAGATCGATCGACTCGGTCCGCTGTCGGCCGGCGGCGTTCGAGGCCTCGACAGCCAGCCGGATTGGACGGTTCGGCGCGAGGTTCGCCACGGGGACTACCTCGGGCCACTCGCGGACCGGTTCGACCGGCGCGTTGAGCGGGAGCGGTCGTTCGTCGAGGAAGATCCGCCGCCCGAGGATCGGCGACTTCCCGCCCGCGGTCAGCCGGATCGCGATCCGGGGGTTCGGCTGGTTGACGACCCAGGTCACGCCGGGCGCCGGTAGCCGGGCCGCGCCGGCCGGCGGCTCGAAGAGAATCCGGGGCGGTTGGTCCTCGGCGGCCACGACCACGGGCGCCCGCTCCGGCGCCGCCGCAACCGCCGGCGCCGGGTCCAGAACGCCTGTCTGCCAGACACGATCCAGGACGTCGCGACGATTCATCGCCTCGGCGAACGCTCCGATCGCGAAGAAGTCGGTGGGCAGGTCCGTGGCGTAAGGCGGGTTGAGGTGCCAGCCGAGGAACCGCGCGTCTCCCTCGATCGAGGTCTCGTAGTGGCCCCTGGGCGTCCAGAAGACCCACTCGCGATCGCGGCCCAGGAAAAGCGAGAGCACGGGATTGTCGCGCTGGGTCGTCGGCCTTCGGATCGTGATCGTTACGGGTCCGACACCCGGGATCGAAAGCGTCCGCCGGACCTCGAAGCCGATGATCGCGAGCCCGGGATCCAGCTCGGGCAGGCGATCGAGGAACCTTTGGATCTCATCGGGCGTTTTGTAATACGCCCGTTCGCCCCGATAGCCGACGCCGACCTGCACCACCTCGTCGCCCGGGACGAGCCCCATCGCGGCGGCATAGGTCCGTGGACGGACCGAGGCAACGAACATCCCCGCGCCGTCGGCGCGGGGCCTCAACTCGACCCCGAGCGGTCCGCGGGCGTCGGAGCCGTCGAGCGGATACAGCCGGATCGTCTGGTCGATCGAACCGCTGGCAAGCCATCGTCCATCCGGCGACGGAGCCAGCGCGACCACCGGCGCATCGTGCCCGGCGAAGACCCGGGTCCGACGGCCCGTTTCCAGGTCGAAGACGGCGACGCCCGACTCGGTTCCAATGGCGAGCGTCGGCCGCGGGTGATTCCGCTGCGGATCGCCCGGAATGATCGTCCACGACCAGGCCTGCCGCTCGGTCGCGACGTCGATCGAAATCGTGGTCGAGGGGCGACCGTCGGCGCGGCTGGCGATGAGCTGCCAGGGCTGCGCGCCCCGGACGATCGACCACCCCTGATACTGGTCGATGAAGCCGGCCGGCAGGTCGCGCCGAGGGATGGTGGCCGGCTCGTGACGATCGAGTCGAAAAGCCTCGTACTCCTCGGTCTCGGGCAGCGGCGCGGCCGGGTCGATCGCCCGGCGGAGGAATCCCACGGTTTTACTCTCGGCCGAAAATCGGACGTCGTAAGTGGACGTCCCCTGCCCCCGGATCACGATTGGATCGCGGTCGATCGCGGTGAGGTCGAGGATGCGGATCGCCTGGTCCTCGATCTTCGGAGCCTGGTTCGTCCCGCCGGCATAGGCGAGGCGCCGACCGTTCGGGCTGATCGCGACCGCGTAGACGAGCCCCGCGACGCCCTCGCGCAGCTTGCGGACCTCGCGGGTGTCGAGGTTCCGGATCTCGAGGTCGCAGGCCATCCGAGCGGGGTCGGGGACGCGGTTCGGGTCGGTCTTCACGCTGACGGCGACCCTCGGCCCAGCGGCATCCGGAAGGACGGTCATGGCCTCGAACGGCCCGCGACGACCCGGCTGCCACGGCGGACCCGCCACGGCCAGCGTATCCGCCCGGACGACGAACATCACCCCCGGCAGCTCGAAACCGACGACGATCCGGCTCGCATCCGGCGTGTAGGCGACGGCGTTGATCTGGTTCGGGTTGCGGGCGGTCCCGCCGAGGCTCGCCACTTGCCCCTTCGTCTCGACGTCCCAGATCCGGAGGGCCCCGTCGGCGCCTCCGGTGGCTAGCCGTCGGCCATCGGGGCGGAAGCCTAATGCGCGGATCGGCTCGCTCGGCCGATCCTTGATGCGGGGCGGCGGACGGAACATCGCGATCGGGCGGAACGTGGGGACGTCCCAGAGGACGATGGTCCCGTCGGTCCCGCCCGAGGCAAGGATGCGGCCGGTCGGGTCGAACGCGAGGCAGGCGATCGGGCCGTGATGGCCCATCTCCTGCGGACGGGAGGGATCGGGCGGGGTGCGCCTCGCGACGACGTCGCCGGTCGGGATCCGGCGCAGGCCGGGCAGTCGGTAAACGGTCAGATCTCCGCGCTCGGCCGAGACGCCCGAGCCGGCGACGGCGAGGAACCGCTGCCCCCGGCCGTCGGGCTTTGGCGAGAGGGCCATGGCGTTGATTGTCCCGGCGAGCCCTCGCCAGATCATCGGCCGGATCGACTGCTGGAGGCGAGGGGTCGGCTCGCGCAGGTCCCAGACACGGACGACCTTGTCCTCACCGCCGGAGATCAGCGTGACGTCGTCCTGCCAGAGGAGGCTCCGAACCCTCGCGTGATGCCCGCCGGTGTCGACGGCGAGGATCGGCGCCCGGAAGTTCCGGATCTCGTCCTGCGCGGCCGAGGGCCCGGCCATCGCCGAGGCGATCCCGACAGCCAGGACCAGGCCCAGGATCGATCGTCGCTGATCCATGTTCGATCGCCTCCGATGGCGGGACTGCCGGCCCGACACCTCTCGCCGAGTCTCGGCCGTTTTCTGTTTCTTGCGCATTCCTCCAGGATAATCCTACCACTTCGCGAGCCCTCGGGGACCGACCAGGATCCCCGAGGGCCGCAGGGCCTCACCGCTTCACGGCGGGCTTTGCCTGCGCCGTGATCGCCCGATCACGCTCCATTTCCTTCTCAACCACCGAGGCCAGGTCGGCGATCGTGCCGAAGCCGGTGGTATGGGCGCGGACGACGTTCCCCTCGCGAACGATCCCCAGCTTGCTGAGGAGGTCGCGGCCCATGGAGACGGCCCGCTCGTGCTGGTCGCCGGGCGCGAGCTTCAGGGCGCCCAGGGCCTCGCGGCCGAGCTGCGCCAGCATCCCGGCGTGCTGCGCGACCGCCTCCGCCGGATCGGCGCCCTCGCAATGGGCCTCGGCCCGAAGGGAGATCGTCTCATTATCCTCAAGGCAGAAGGTCCAGTGATCCACGCCCTTCAGCATCCGGAGGACGGCGGCATCGTCGGGCCGGCCGAGGTCGTAATCCTTCGCAAGCGAACCGTCGTGGTTATCGAAGGCGATGGCGAGCAGGCCCCGACAGGCGCGCTCCCAGTCGGCGGATCGGAGGTAGGTTGGCAGCGGCGGCACCTCGCCCCGGGCCAGGCTGCGGAGTTCCTTCTCGTCCCCGAAGACGACCGTCCGGTCGTCGGGCAGGTAGATGCCGCCGCCGGGCCAGAACTGTTCGGCCATCATCCCCACGATCCGGTAATAGCGGCCGTTCCCCTCGCGTATCTCGGTGAGATCAAATCTCCACTGGCGAAGATACGCCAACCAGTCGAACGGGGCGACCATCCGGATCGTCCAGTGATCGGTCTCCAACCGGTGCATCACCCTCCCGTTATTCGCCCTGGCTTCCCCAAAGTGGATGCCTAACGTGATCCATTCGATGTCGCTCAGCCGCGGTCTGATGAAGCCGGGACGATTCCGATCGACGGCAAGCTTCTTCGCGAGCCAGGCAAAGTCGATTCCAATGTCAATGCCGGAGAGCAATGGCCAGAGTCGGGCTGCTCCTTCGTTACGAGACATCGCTTCCGTGTGTAGCGCGAGCACGCCGTTCATTCGCGAGGTGAAGTAAATCGGCGGTCCCGACTTGGCCGCCGGCGCCCGCGCCGGGGCGGCAGGCTCGCCCCCCCGCGCCGGTCCTCGCAGGGTCATCACGGCGGCCGTCAGTCCGACGAGCATTGCGGTCGTCGCCAGCCGACGGCCTCGGGTCCACGGTCGATCGATCAACCCATCGTTCAGCATCGCGATCCTCCTGATCAGGGTCCCGCGCGACGGGAGGAACGCCCTCGCCGGCCAGCACCGGGACCGTCCGTCCTGCTTCAGGGCCATCCGTGAGAGCGCCACTAGATAACCGGCGCGTCCCCCGGCGAGCCGGGCGCCGATCGCGTCGGCGGCCAGCTCCTGCTGCCATCGAAGTCGGGCCGCCAGCCACCAGACCAGCGGATGAAATCCGTTCATCGCCACCGCCACCCGGGCGACCAAGCCGGCGGTGTAATCGCCGCGGACGATGTGCGCCAGCTCGTGCGCCAGCACCGCCCGCCGATCGTTCTCGTCCCACGATCGCCAGTCGTCGGGCAGGAGGATCATCGGCCGTCGCCATCCCGCGGCGGCCGGTCCTTCGAGGTCGTCGACCTCGCGTACCTCGACCGATCTCCGACATCCAATCGCCCCGCGCAGCTCGTCGAGCATCGCGAGCAAATCCGGGTCGTCCACGATCCTCCCGCGGCGTCGGCAGGCGACGATCGCGACCATCCCGACGGCCATCCACAACGACCCCACGACCGCCCCGGCCAGGAAGATCCCGCCGATCCAGGACGCCCAGGGACGGCACCGCGAGGCCGGCTCGGCGGCGCCTCGCCCGATCCGATCCCAGGCGATCCGCCATCCGTCGAGCCGCCACGGTTGGAATCCCGACCTGGCCTCGACATCCCTTCGCTGAAGTGGCGTCTCGGCGACCGGATCGGCCGCCTTTTGAACAACGTCCCGGACCGGCTCGTTCCGCCCCTCGCCCGGCCAGCCCGGAAGGAACGCGGCGACGCTGAGCACCACGACCATCCCCAGCCCGAGCGCCGCGGCCGAGGCCCCCGCGGCCGGTCCTCGACGGGCGGCCAGCACATACGCCACAATCGCCGGCGCCAGGACGAGGGTCACCTGCACGGCGAGCCACGCGAAGGTCATCCCCATGGCGATCATCGGCCCTGCTCCTTCAGGATGCGTTCCAGGACGAGGCGTTCCTCCGCCGAGAGCTTCCGGTCACCGACGAGCCGACAAAGCACCTGCGCCCGCGAGCCCCGAAAGACACGCTGCACCAGGTCGCCGAGCAACCGGCCCGAGACCTCCTCGTACGTCCGCGAGGCCCGATACACAAACGGCCGCTCGTCGTTCAACTGCTCCAGGAACCCCTTCTCGTGCAGACCCCGAACCAGGTTGGCGATCGTGGTATAGGTCCGGTCGAGGCCCGATTCCGCCAGACGATCGCGCGCCTCGGCGGCGGTCGCCTCGCCTTTCGACCAGAAGATGTGCATCACTTCGAGCTCTCGCTCGGTCAGGTCCCTCGCCGCCGGCCGCGCCATCTGTGGTCCTCCCTCGATTTTCCGGAATTTGGTTCACCAAATTTGATTCACCAAATCTAGCGGAACGACGTGAGGCGTCAAGGGCGGAAATCCGAGGCGCTCGTGGATTGACGATCACCGGCGGTGGCTCGCGTCACGTGCGCCTCCGCGCCGAGGACGAGATCGTCCGGACGTTGAAAGTTCTGCAGCGGGCCTGAGTGGTCGAAAACCTGGAACTTGCAGGGGAGGTGATCGCCTGGCCGATCAGACGCGCCGATCGAAAAGTCTCGCCAGGCGGTCCTTCAGAACTCGTTTTTCTCTGGGTCCGAAATGCGAGAGGGTCTCCCGTTTGGCCGATCAGGGCTTTCCGGTCGAGAGCAGCCGTCCGGCCGGAGTGTTGGCCGCGAGGTCATCGATCATATCGCGGACGGCCTGCTCGACGGCCCCTTGCCAGTTCTTGTCAAAGCGCTCTCGATAAGGAGAACGAGCATGGGCACCCGTAATCCCTCGCGAATTGTTGATGATGGCGCCCAGACCATGCTCATCAAACGCCGGGGCGACATCTCTGGCCGTTCCACCCTGCGATCCGTAGCCCGGCACGAGGAAAGGGATGCCCGGCAGCTCACCTCGGAGCTCGGCGAGCTGACCCGGATAGGTTGCGCCGACAACGGCACCGACAAGGCTGTACGGGTCGCCGGTTGAACAGGACTGAGCCCACTCACGAAGGCGAGCCGCGACGTGCCGGTAGATCGGTAGACCATCGGCGACAAGGTCCTGAAAATCTCCGGCCGAGGCGTTGCTGGTCCGAACGAGGACGAACACCCCTCGATTCTCCCGGGCCGCGACGCGGACGAACGGGATGATGCCGTCGGAGCCGAGGTAAGGGTTCACGGTCAAGGCATCGGCCGACCAGGCCGGCTCGTAGCTTTCGCCGACGGGGACCTTGCCGAGGTAGGCCCTTGCGTAAGCCTCGGCGGTTGAGCCGATGTCGTTCCGCTTGGCGTCGACGATCGCGATCAGTCCCTTCTCTCGCGCCTGCTGGACCCCTGCATGGAGAGCGGCCACACCGGCCGGGCCATACGCTTCATAAAAGGCCGACTGAAACTTGACCACCGAGACCATCGGCGAGACGACGTCAAGGACGTCGGAGCCGAATTGCCGGAGGGCCTCGGCCGTCCCCTCGGTCGTCCCCGGAAATCGGTCCAGGAATCCCGGGGGTAGTTCTTCGGGACGAGGATCGATGCCGACCAGGACCGGATTTCCAACGCGGCGCACCGCCGCGAAGAGTCGTTCGCCGAATGTCACGGATGAATCCCCTCAGGTCAGGAGCCTGTCCACCTAAAAGCTTGCCCAACTTGCCGGCAGCCGGCGCAGGTTAAGGTATCGAGCCGGTTATCGCAGGAATTCCAGCACCACATCGCCAGGGGTCACTCAAAGTCTCACCTGGGCCGGATTGGGGAAAGCTGTCCTGGCTTGGAATTTATTCGCCGATTGAGAAGGCAACGACCCATGACAAAAACAGGGAGGATTACCATGGAGAACGGAGAGAACGCCCGGTCCGCCGATTCGTGGTGAGGCTCCTGAATCCAGGTAGGCTCGACCTGAAACGTAAATCCTCCGAGCCGGGATAGACGGGCCCACGTCTTCTGGGTATTCTATCAGACGTTCGGGGCGTAGCGCAGTTTGGATTAGCGCGCTAGCTTGGGGTGCTAGAGGTCACCGGTTCAAATCCGGTCGCCCCGACTTGACCTAAGTTCCTTAGCAGAAACTCCTTGAGCATACCTGCCGACGGTTGGCGGAGCGGCCCTGGAAGTCTGGATGAGTCGTACTGGTACGACTCTAACCTGGACCGAGAGACCGCTCTCATGCCTGCCGCTCATAATCACTTCTCCAGGCTTGCACCATAGGTGCAAGACTTTTGGTGTCGTCCGGGTTCGCGACATCATCTCGGCCGGGAGTATTCGCCCGAGAGTCGCGAGACGTCTCATCGCCTGTGTGCGGATTCTCGCGCTGAGGTTCTTTGACTCCTCGGTCCCGGAAGGGCGCGAGACGTTTCAGGTTGACCCCTTCCTTGTCGCGGAACCGATCCGCGATCCTCACCGCCCTACTCGAAACAATACTACGTCAGAAACGGTGAAGCGACCGATCTGGTTCGCATGATTCGCCTCGCCGAGAGGGCAACCTGGACGACTTCCCATCCGATGGGCAGCGGATGACGCCGGTAAGGGTGAAGCTCAGGTCGTTCAGGCTTTCCAGCCCGACCTTTTCGATCGGGTCAGGCCGGAAAGTCTGACCGATTTCATTGCCGCCGTCCCTGGTGTCGGGGTGGAGGCGTCGGGTTCAGGAGGCCGGTTTCCAGTCGGGACGGGGATTCGTGCGGGTTTTGAAGAAGGGACTCTCCTCGACCTCGCCGACCTGGAGCTCGCCTTCTCGGGCCGTTGGGGCCGCCTCGAGGTAGACGTCCATCTGCTGGCCGACGTGCACCTCGACCGCACGATCCTCGGGAAGCTCGTAGATCACCTGGAGGACCCGGGTGTCGACCCGCTCGGAGTTGTACCCGGTGAGGCTCTGCTTCGGGATGACATAGGGCTCGACATAAACAAACTTCAGTGGGAACCGGACCCTCGGCCGGCCCTTCAGAGTGGCGATCGCCTCCGAGCCGGTCGAGAAATACGGTAGATCATTCTCGTCGATGTCGACCCGGACGTGCAGGCGGTGGATGTCGCCGAGGACGACCATCGGCTCCTTCCAGGCGAACGCCGCGTACTGGCCGAGCCGGACGTTCAATTGAAGAACCTCGCCGTCCATCGGGGCCCGGACAATCAACCGCTCGAGGTTGGTCTGGATCGAATCGACCTGGCTCTGCGCCAGCTTGACCTCGGAGCGGGCGACCTCGATATCTTCCTTCCATGTCCCGGCGAGGATGCGGTCGAGCTCGGCCCGCGCCTTGGCGAGGGTCGCCTTGGCGGCGAGGAAGGCGAATCGGTCCTTGTCAAAGTCGCTCGCCGGGGCGGCGTTGCGGGCGTAGAGCCGCTCGGTTCGAGCCATCGCGGCCTCGGCGTCGTTCATCCGCGCCTCAGCCTCCTCGACAGTGGCCCGGGCGGGCGGGATGTCCTCGGGCCGGGGCGCGTTTTGCAGCTTGTGGAGCCGGGCCTTCGCGCCCTCCAGCTCGGCCAGACGGACCTCCAGCATCGATCGATATTCGCGGTCGTCGGTTCGAAATAGAGGAGAGCCCGCCTTGACTCGCTCTCCCTTCCTGACAAAGACCTCGGTGACCACTCCCGGGACATTCACACCGATCGGGATGTTCTCGCGGCGGGCCTCGACGAGCCCCGAGCCGGCGATCATGGGAACGCTCTCGGGGCGTGACGGCGGCTCGATGATCGGTCGCGACGGCGGCGGAATCTGCTGCGCCTGGATCACGGTGAAGACGGAGAATGAAAGGCCGACGACGGCCAGAACCGGCAGAACGTATTTCACAAACATGATTCGAGAACCCCCGTTCGGGAGACTCACATGAGAGGGGAAAAGTCCGAGAAATTCGGCCTGGATGTGGCTTGCTCCTCCAGACGGACAATTCGGCCGTCGTCCATGTGGGCGATCCGCTCGCCGAAGGGGAAGACGCGATTGTCGTGGGTGACGACGATCACCGCCCGGTCGGGCCGGACCGCGGCGTCGCGGAGGAGTTGCATCACGGTTTGACCCGTCTCGTGGTCCAGGGCGGCGGTCGGCTCGTCGCAGACGAGAAGCCTCGGCTCATGGACCAGCGCCCGGGCGATCGCGACCCGCTGCATCTGCCCGCCGGAGAGCTGGCTCGGCAGGCTGGCGAGCTTCTTCCCCATCCCAATCGAGGCGAGGACCTCGGTCGCCCGACGGACCGCCTGGTCACGCCGCCATCCAGCGATCACCAGCGGGATGGCGGCGTTCTCCGCCGCCGTGAGCGCCGGCAGAAGGTTGTACTGCTGGAAGACGAAGCCAATGTTCGTCGTCCGGAACCGCGTCCGGGCTCGATCACTCATCCGGTCCAGCGGCTCGCCAAAGATCGAGACCTCTCCCTCGTCGCCGTCGAGGATGCCGGCGATCACGGAGAGGAGCGTGGTCTTTCCGCATCCCGATGGCCCGACGATCATGGTGAGCTGGCCGGTGAAGACGTCCCAGTCAACCCCCTGGAGAGCCTGCACTCGCTGTTCGCCGGTCCCAAAATGTTTGCCCAGCCCCCGGATTCGAACGGCGACCCGCACGCCCGCCTCGTCGAGAGGCCTCGCAACCGCGGCCGGTGCTCGGTGTTCTTCCGCGACCATCATGAACGACCTCGCAGGGACGGAGCCATCGTTACGAAATCAAGGGCGACGGAAAAATCGGACGAATCTCAACGGAAGACGATCGCCGGTTCCAGGCGGATCACCCGCTGGACACTGAGTAGGCTCGAAAGAACGCAGATCAAGACGATCGAGCCCGCCGTGATCGGCAGGAGCTGCCAGGGGGTGAAGTAGGCCAGTTCGCCTCCCTGCGTGGCCCATCCAAAGAGAGCCGCGAGCCCAACCCCAATCCCATAGCCAAGTAGCCCAACCACCATCGCCTGCAAGAGGATCATCCCAACGATCCGAACGTTCGTCACGCCCATCGCCTTCAGGGCACCAAACTGCTTGATGTTCTCGATCGTGAAGTTGTAAAACGTCTGCCCGGCGATCGCCGTGCCCACCAGGAAGCCCAGGAAACAGGTGATTCCAAAGTTGATCGGGATACCTGTGTAACGGGCATAGTAGTTGATGGTCATCCAGGCGAAGTCCGAGGCCGTGTGTGCCCCCAGGCCAGTCTGCGACCGGATTCGATCGGCGATCACCTTCGGCGAGATCCCCGGCTGCGTCCCGGCGAGAACGAACGAGAGAATTTTCCGCTCCTGCGGTGCGTAATTCTTCGCCCGGGTGTAGGTCGTGTAGACAACCGGGTTGGTCTGGAACGTCCGGGTCGCCTCGCAGACCCCGACGATCACCGCGCGGTGGTCGTTCATCTCCAGTTGCCGACGGAGGAACCGCCGGTAGAAGGTTTTCCCTTCCTTTTTGATCTGGGTCCAGTCCTCGTTGGGATAGAGCTTCGCCAGTCGCTCGCTATCCACGAAGACGGCATCCGGCAGCCGAAGGTCGCGCAGGTTTCCGGCCAGAACCCGGTACGGCGGGGGCGCACCGATCAAGGTCGAATCGTCGAGCCCAAGCAGGATCACCTGCTCAATCACCGCGGCTCGACGACCCGTCGCAACCTCCGGACTGATCTTCACCCGCGCCTGTCCCTTGTAGAGCGGGACCGCCCAGAGCACCCCCTCGACACCCCGAACACGGTACAGGTTGCTCTCCAGCATCGGCTTGACGTCGTCGATGTAGCGGACCGTCGGGTCCATGACCCAGAGGTCAGCGCCCGTGATGTCGTTGACCTGTCCGCAGGTCCGCAACATCAGTCCACAGAAGATCGAACCCTGCTGCGTGATCAGGAGCGCCGCAAAGGTCAGCCCCATCACAATCCCAAGGAACTTGGCGCGGTCGCCAACCAGCATTTTCAGCGCGATCCATCCCATCGCATCCCCCTCGATCCGATCAGGAACCGGCCGAACTTTGGGACTTCTCGGGAACCGACTCGCCCGCCGCGTCGAACGGAGGGGTGACTCCCAGCGCCGCCAGACAGAACGTTGCGATGTGATCGGTCAGGAAGTCCAGGTCGAGAGCCTCGACGCCCTCGGTCCCGATCAATCGCTCGGCGATCGGGCGAGCCATCTTGTAATGCAAGCACTGGCCAATCACACTGAACGCGAGGGCATTCAGCCTTCGATTCTCGGCCTCGGGACAGAACCGCCGGAGGATCGCCTTCAACTGATCGAAGCGGGGCCGGATGGACTCCCGGATCAGCGCATCCGAGGCCGAGGAGGGATGCAGCATCTCCCGAAGCATGAGGCGGTGCCGCCAGTCGTCGGGCGCCTGCATCGCCAGTACCCGGCCAAGAAAGTGCCGGATAAACGACCGGAGCTGATCGTCCGGCCCGGCCATCGGGTCGACGGCCTCCTCGTCGGCTCCTGGCCCGCACCGATGGGCTTCCAGCACGGCCTCAATGTACAGTTTTTCCTTGTCGCCAAAGTGGTAGTTCACCGCTGCCACGTTGGCGGATGCACGAATGCAGATTTCGCGGATACGGGCGCACTCGAAGCCCTTGCAAGCGAACTCCTCGCCCGCCGCCTGCAAGAGCCGGTCTCTGGTCGCCTCGCTCGATTCCATCACCTCTCCGATCGATCCAAACGCTTGTTTCAAACAGGCGTTTTAATCCACCATATTCCGTTTCGGCGTTCCGTCAAGCGGAAGCGAGCCATTTTTGAGGTTTCGCGTGGTCATCGACGATTCTTGTCGTCATTGGCCGTACTGTATTCTAGTGTTCGAGCGAGGGAAGAGGGCGTGGAGGATCTGATGTCATGCATGCTCTGGAGTGGTTGCGCGATACGGGGCGTGCGTCGATCCGTCCGATGTACGCCGTCTACGGAGGCGACTCGTACCTGATTCGCGAGTCGATCACGGCGATTGTTCGTCTGGCGTTCCCAGGAACGGAGGACGAGCCCTCGGTTTCGCGGTTTGGGGCTCAGTCGCGGCTTGCGGACGTTCGGGACGAACTGTTCACGCTCCCGTTTTTCGGGAAGCGTCGGCTGGTGGTGGTGGATGAGGCCGACACGTTCGTCACGAAGTACCGGAAGGAACTGGAAGCATACACGGAGAGACCCAGCGCGACCGGAATACTGGTGCTCCAGGTGAAGCAATGGACCGCGACAACCAACCTGGCGAAGTGCGTCGAGAAGATGGGGGTCGCCATCGAGTGCAATCCTTTGCCCGCGAAGCAGTCCGCGAAGCTGATTTCCTGGCTTTCCCAGTATGCGAAGACACGATGTGGAGTCGCGCTGGATTCTCCGGCGGCGAACCTGCTGGTCGAACTGGTCGGGCCGGAGATCGGCATCCTGACGGCGGAGATCGAGAAGCTTTCGGTCTACGTGGGCGAGGCGAAACGGATTGAACGGGCCGACGTCTCGCGAATGGTCGGCGCCGGTCGAGTGGAGACGGTCTGGAAGGTCCTTGATGCCGCCGCCATCGGCCAGTCGAGGACGGCACTGGAATTGCTGGATGATTTGCTGGCTGCCGGGGAAGCCCCGGTCGGTCTCCTCGCGGCGATGACCTTCTCTCTTCTGAAGATTCACCATGCCGGCCATTTGCGACGCGCGAGGATCTCGCTGGACGAGGCCTGCCGGACCGCCGGAATCTATCCCGGCGCGATCAGCCAGACCGGCGAACAGCACGCCCATCTCGGCCCGCGTCGGGTGGATGCTCTTCCGGCCACACTCCTCCGGGCCGATCTCGATCTCAAGGGGGGAAGTTCCGCCGAGCCCCGACTGGTTCTCGAACGCCTGATCACCGAACTCTCGCTTCCTCGTGCCGATTAAGTTCGCGACTGCTTTTTCTGGCCGACGATGTGGTCTGTTCGATGCCATCTATAGGAATTTTCGGACCTGTGTTTTGCCGAGATTTCGAGCGTTGGAAACCGGATCTTCCTGGAAAATTCGTGACCTGAACGGCTTGCAAAACCGGGGCGACGGGGTAGCATGAAGTGACAAAGTGACGAATGATCGCTGCGGACGCGTCCAGGGAAGCGGCCTTTTTTCGCATCTCTTCGAGAGTGGCACCATGATTTTGAATGCTCCTGAGGCCAGAACCAGCCTGGCCCAGCAGGTGGAGGCCAGGGTCCGCCAGTTCACGCACGGCCGGATCCGGAACCTTGTCGTGAAGGAAGAACGGGGCCAGGTGATTGTCAGCGGCCAGGTTCCCTCGCGACACGCCAAGCAGCTTGCCATGCACGGAGCGCTCGAGCTTCTCTCGGGCGAATGCTTCGCCGAGAACATCACGGTCGGGTAATCACCCTCGTCGGCCGATTCCGCCGAGGAGGGTCTCCGGCGCCCTCAACCGCTGAGGCCACGCCATCTGGAAACCGAACGTATTCCTCGGTATATTGCCAGCATATTGCTCGCCTCGGTAAGCCCGCGGTGTCCGGCATGAGCCCGAAAGCTCCGTCTCACCGAGACAACCGGCCTGCGGGAGCCGAGGGACGACTCAGACGATCTTTCCGGCGTAACGGTCACCGGCCTGGAAGTCGACGACTCTCGCCGAGAGGCGAGGCTCGCCCGGACGAGGCCGGTGGGCGGTAACGTTGGGGTTACCTGGCGTCGCCCAGGAAGCCCTCTCCTTGAGGGTAGAGAGTCGTCACGATTGGGAAGGCCGGCCCGGGAGCGACCGGATGCCACCTACTCCCCTCGAGCGACGATCCGGAAAGGAGTCATCGATGAAGCGAATGGTTCCCCGCCCCAGGCGGGATTCGTCCGCCGCGCTGCTGGCGGCGATGGCTCTTGTGCTGGCGGTGCCCGCCGTTCGGGCCCAGGATACCTGGGACGCCGTTTATCTTTCCGGCTCCAAGATTGGGCACGTCCACACCTGGGTCGAGAAGGTCGCCGACAAGGAGCGCGAGTACAACCGCGTCCGGATCGACGCCGAGATGCGGTTGAAGCGCGGGCAGGACGAGTCGGTCGTCAAGCTGATGTACGGGACGATCGAGACCCTCGACGGCCAGGTCCTCCGCCTGGATACCCGTACCGACGCGGGCGGAAACCAGGACATCCGCGTCCACGGCGACGTGATCGGCGGACGGATGAAGCTGAGCATGAAGGCGGGCGGCCAGTCGGTCTCGCAGACCATCCCCTGGTCGGCCGAGATCCGGGGGCCCTACGGTCCCGAGCAAAGCATGACGAAGCAGCCGATGAAGCCCGGCGAGTCGCGGCGGATTCGGGTCTACATCCCCGAGCTGAACAAGGTCTGTGACCAGGAGTTGACCGCGAAGTCGATCGATCCGACCGTCCTCGGCGACGGCTCGAAGCGCGACCTGCTCCGCGTCGACCTGATCACCACGGTCGACGGCAAGCATCGTCCCGAGTACGACTCCCGCGTCTTCGTCGATCCCAGGGGGCAGGTTCTCAAGTCCGAGCAGGACATCATGGGCGGGATGGTCTACTACCGGACGAGTCGAGAGGCCGCCCTTGCGCCTGCCGGCTCGGTTCAGTTCAACATGATCGCCGAGACGATGGTGAAGGTTCCTCGGCCCATCTCCAACCCCGACCAGACACGCCAGGTCCGCTATCGGGTGACTCTCAAGAAGCAGGACCCCACGCAGGTTTTCCCGGTCGATGCGCGGCAGGCGGTCCAGAAGCAGGACGGCGCGACAAACACGGCGATCGTTGAGATCAAGAGCGTCGGACCGCTTGACGGGGCGCCCGTCGGCGGCGAGGTTGACCCCCAATTCCTCCAGCCCAACGCCCTGATCAACAGCGACGACACCCGCGTCCGGAGCCTGGCCTCGGAGATTACCCAGGGGATCGTCGACCCCTGGGAAAAGGCCCGGGCAATCAACGAATGGGTTTACAAGAAGATCCGGAAAAAGGATTTCACCGTCGCCTTCGCCCCCGCGGCCGACGTGGCCCGTAACCTGCAAGGAGATTGCTCGGAGCATTCCGTCCTGGCCGCCGCGATCTGCCGGGCCTCCGGAATCCCCTCCCGGGTTGTCGTCGGCCTGATCTATGTCGAGGATGCGGGCGGGTTTGGTTACCACATGTGGGACGAAGTCTTCGTCAATAACCGATGGATCGCAATCGATCCGTCGTGGAACCAGACGACCGTGGACGCCGTTCACATCAAGCTCTCCGATTCCAGCCTCGACGGCGTGGCGCCCTTCGAGGCGTTTGTGCCGGTGGCGCTGGTCGAGGGGCAACTCTCCATCGAGCCGATCGAGGTCCGTTAACCAGGAAAGGGATCGTCGCCGATTCGCGAGCGAATTCGGTGATGCGTGGCCGGCGCCACCCTTGCCCCTGGCCGAAGGGATTCGTAGACTCGAAATGGGGATCGTGCGGCGTCGGTCGTTCTGGCCTTCAGTCCCACGGAGGTGGGCGATGTCACGTCGTCGGCTCGGATTTCGATCGTCAGTCGGCGCGCTGGCCCTGTTGGCGGCGGCCCTGCAACCGGTACTGGCTCAGCAGATGCCCGGTGGTTACACCGCGGCGCCGAGGCCCGCCGACAATCCCGAGCAGCGGCCCGAGGTCATCATGGCCCGGGCGCTTCGGTCGAATCCACTTACCGCGCCTTATGCCATCGGGGCGTACTGGCAGGACGGGAAGGTCATCCTCTCGGGTCGGGTCGGAACGAAGCAAGTCCACGATTCGGCCGTGCAGATGGCGATCGCCTTCGGCCTCCCGTTCCGTGATGACCTTGTGATCGACACCGCCGAGACGATGCGGGTCGCGATGAGCGCCACGCCCTCGATGACGGGCTACGGGGCCCTGGCTCCAAACGTTTCGTCATCGTACTACGTTTACCCCGAGCCCCTCTTTGGCTGGCTTGACGATCCGTTCTTCGGAATGCAGCCCCCCGTGGTCAGCTTTGCTCCCTGGTGGCGAGGGCGTCGCGATCCGGAGATGAGGCCCGCCGGGATGGGCGGGCTCGGGCCGCCGAATGTCGCTGGTCCGAATGGCCGACCGTTTGCCCAGGCTCCGGCCGGCTCCACGCCATCGACGGGCGTGCCGCCGCAGGCCGGCGGCGGACCCGGCCCGATGGAACTTCCACCGGCCCGAGGCGATCTCGATATCACCGTGGACGCCAACGGCCAGGTGTTTCTCCGGGGCGTGGTCGCCAGTGAGGAGGTTGCTCGCGAGATCGTGCAAACCGCCTGGAGCGTCCCGGGCGTGAGCCGGGTCTACACGCAGCTCCAGGTCAAGCCGAGGCCAGCGGGCGTCGCCAACGACCCCGGGCCCCCACCCGCGCCCCAGCCCGTCGCCGCGGCTCCGGATCGGGAAGCGACTCCACTCAACCCCACTCCCGAGACCGTGCGCGAGGTCCAGCCCGCCGCCGCGGTACCCGCCCAGCCACCGGCCGCCCAGCCACCGCGACCGCATGCCTCGGCCCTCGCCGCGCTTGACGGAGGTCGAATCACCCGCCGCGTGATCGAGGCCCTCCGCCGACGTCCAAAGCTCGCCGACCAGCCGATTCAGGTCCGAACCTCCGGCGATGCCATCCTGCTCTCGGGAAAGGTTCCCTCCGCGTACGAGGCCATGCTCGCGTACCGGACCGCCCAGCAGACGCCGGGTGTTCGCGACGTGGTCGATCGCCTTGAGTTCTCCGTCCCCGACGAGGACCACCCCAACCCGCTGGTCAGCAAGGGCCGGCCCGAGGACCTGGAGCCCTACCTGACCGCCCAGATGTCGCGTCACCTCGGCGAACTGGCGCACATCGATGGTGTGAAGGTGCGCGGCAATCACCTGGAGATTCGGGGAACCCTCCTCGAAAAATCGGACCGGGCTCGCGCTCTCGCTATCCTTCGATCGATCCCCGTTCTGCACGGATTCGAGCTGGATGCCACCCTCACCGCGGACTGATCCCCCGCACGCGACAACCTCGCCCGCAAGCTGCGCAAGGTTTGCGGGCGGTCGCCGGCAGCCGAGGCCAATTCGCCCCAAATCGCGGGGCGGTTTGATCTTGATCGATTCCCGGGCACGTGCCTAGGATGAGCCCGCTCGCGTGACCTCGCGAGTGGAATCGTTCGTTCCACGCCCTGCAAAACGGCCCGTCCGTGGGCGTTCCGACGGCTCGAACCCGAGGGAGAGGATAGGGACCGATGATCGCCAACAGGGACGGAGGCGCCTCCCGAGAGTCCTGGAATCGGACGAGCACGCTGGGATCGTCGCGATGGTCGGCGTCCCAGGATGAAGCGATCGAGGTTGCGATCGAGCGCACCCGAGACTGGTTGCTGGGACGCCAGGAAGACGAGGGATACTGGGTCGCCGAGCTTGAGGGCGACACGATCCTCGAGTCGGAATACGTTCTGCTGATGACCTTTCTGGGTCGTGAGACCGACGAGGTCTCGCTTCGTTGCGCCCGATACATCGCCGATCATCAGTTGCCCGACGGTGCCTGGGCGATCTATCCGGGTGGACCGGGCGAGATCAGTGCCTCGGTCAAGGCGTACTTCGCACTGAAGCTGACCGGCCGATCGCCCGAGGCGCCGGAAATGGTTCGGGCGCGCGAGGCGATCCTCGCGATGGGGGGAGCCCACGCCTGCAACAGCTTTACGCGGTTCTATCTGGCGTTGCTCGGCCAGATTGCGTACGACGAGACGCCCTGCGTCCCGCCCGAGTTGATCCTGCTGCCGCCGAGGCTCCGGTTCAGCCTCTTCGCGATGTCGGCCTGGACGCGGGCGATCGTCGTACCGCTCTCGATCATGTCGTATCACAAGCCGGTCCGGACGCTGGCTCCCGAGCAGGGGATCGCTGAGCTGTTTTTGCCGGAGCGGCCGACCCGGAATCGCGGTGGGCTGATTTCGTGGCACCGGTTCTTCCTCGGGCTGGACCGAGTGCTGAAATGGCTCGATCGCCGGGTTCCAGCGGCCTGGCGGCGGCCCGGGCTCCGGGCGGCCCATCGCTGGATGATGGAGCACTGCGAGGACACCGACGGCCTGGGCGCCATCTTCCCGCCGATGGTCTACGCCGTCATCGCGCTGAAGTGCCTCGGGTACGCCGACGACTCACCCGAGGTCCAGTGGGCGATGGAGCAGCTTGACGACCTGCAAATCGCCGAGGGAGACCGGATTCGCCTCCAGCCCTGTGTCTCGCCGGTCTGGGATACCGCGATCGCGACGATCGCGATGGCCGACGCCGATCTGCCCGCCTCGCATCCCGCCTGGGGCCGCGCGATCGACTGGCTACTGGCGAAGGAACTGCGTGCCGCTGGCGACTGGGCGATCAACGGGCCGAAGGTCGAGCCAACCGGCTGGCACTTCCAGTTCCACAACAAGTTCTATCCCGACCTCGACGATAGCGCGATGGTGATGCTGGCGCTGAGCCGATCGCCGATGGCGGCCGACCCCGCGGTCGAGGCCGCCACCCGCCGCGGCCTCGACTGGCTTCTGGCGATGCAGAACCGCGACGGAGGCTGGGCCGCTTACGATGTCGACATCGATAACCAGGTGCTGACCAAGCTTCCGTTTGCCGATCACAACGCGATGCTCGACCCGAGCTGTGCCGACATCACCGCGCGGGTCATCGAGCTGATGGGAACCCTCGGCTATTCACTCGATCATCCCTCGGTGTGCAAGGCCCTCGACTACATCTGGCGGAACCAGGAGCCGGAAGGGTGCTGGTACGGCCGATGGGGGGTGAACTACATCTACGGAACCTGGCAGGTCCTCCAGGGCCTGGCGGCCATCGATTATCCGATGGATCGTCCCGAGATCCATCGGGCGGTGGCCTGGCTGGAAGCGACCCAGCAACCCTCCGGCGGCTGGGGCGAGACCTGCCGGACCTACGACGATCCCTCGCTCAAGGGGACCGGCGATCCGACACCCTCGCAAACAGCCTGGGCGGTCCTTGGGCTGGTCGCGGCCGGACGAGCCGAGACACCGGCGGTCCGCCGCGGGATCGCCTACCTGCTCGATCAGCAAAATGCCGATGGCTCGTGGGACGAGACGTCCTACACCGGGACGGGTTTCCCTCGCGTTTTCTATCTGGCGTACCACTACTATCGGATCTACTTCCCGCTGATGGCGATCTCCCGGTATCGGGCGGCCCTCGAACGCGGAGCCGAGTCCAGCGCCCCCGCGCTGGCGAGCCGGGTGCCGGCCCAGCCACTCTCGCCAGACGCCTGACCCGACCCGCGAATGGACAAGCGCGAACGACGGCTCGATCGATCAGGGACGATCGCCGCCGAACAACTTCGACCCCTCGTGCCAAGGAGGCCGCCCCGATGCGATTCCCCCTGCCAATGACCACGACGATCGCCAAGCATGTTGTGCGCAAGCGGTTCTTCGAGCGGGCCGGCAAGTTCCCCATGGTCCTGATGCTCGAGCCGCTCCACGCCTGCAACCTGACCTGCACAGGATGCGGCCGCATTCGTGAGTATGAGTCGACCATCAAACAGCGTCTTAGCCTCGAGGAATGCCTCGAGGCCGTCGACGAGGCCGATGCGCCGGTCGTCTCCATCTGCGGTGGCGAGCCGATGATCTACCCGGCCATCGGTGAGCTGGTCGCGAAGATTCAGGAACGCAAGAAGGTCGTCATCCTTTGTACCAACGGAATGTTCATCCGCAAGCGACTGCACGAGTTTACCCCAAGTCCGACGTTTTTCTTCAACGTCCACCTCGACGGGATGCGCGAGAATCACGATATCGCCGTGGAGCGCAAGGGGGTCTTTGACGCCGCGATCGACGGGATCAAGGTCGCGAAGCAGGGCGGATTTCTGGTCTGCTCGAACACGACGGTCTACCATGAGACCGACATGAGCGAGCTCGACGAGATGTTCGGCTACCTGACGGAACTCGGTGTCGATGGCTTCATCATCTCGCCGGCGTACAGCTACTCGGCTGTCGCCACCAAGGAAATCTTCATGACCCGGGAGGACATCCGGGCGAAGTTCCAGGCGGCCGAGGCGATGTTCCGCAAGTATCGCTTCCACACATCGCCGCTCTACCAGGAGTTCCTCCAGGGAAAGCGCGAGATGCAGTGTACCGCCTGGGCCAGTCCGACGCGGAACATCAAGGGCTGGAAGGGGCCTTGCTATTTGATCACGGACACCCACCACGAGACCCTCTCCGACCTGATGGAGAAGACGGAGTGGGAGAAGTTCGGACATGGCAACGACCCGCGGTGCCAGGACTGCATGGTCCATGTCGGGTACGAGACCGGAGCCGCGGTTGGGGTTAACAACCGCCTCGGCGACCTCTTCAAGACGATCAAGTGGCAAATGAGCTAAGAAGCCTGGAAACAAGCGGGGAGAGGCCCCTCGAAGACTCGGAGCCTGCCCCCGTCTTGTGAGGGTTTATCACGGAAACGGTGCCATCTTCGACGATGAGCCAGGGCCATCGGTCTTCAGAAGCGGGAAGGACGGAGCGCGGCGGGTTCGCGCGGGCACCCGTCCCGGCCGATGTGGGGATCGTCGCGGCGATGTCGATGGAGGTCGGCTATCTGGTCGACCAGCTCCGGCGCGTCCGGAAGTATCAGGCCGCGTCGATGCCAGTGATCGAGGGAGAGCTGGGGGGGAAGATCGTTGCCATTGCCATCGGCGGAATGGGCCGTGAAGCGGCCCGGCATGCCACCTCCATCCTCCTCGACGGACATCGGCCGAACTGGGTTGTCTCGGCGGGTTTCGCCGGGGCGCTGAACCCTTCTCTGAACCGGTACGATCTGATCCTTCCGGCCGAGGTGATCGACCTGGAAGGAGAGCGATTCCCGGTCGATCGACCAGGCCATCTCGTCGGGATCGGCGCCGGTCCCGAGCCTCGAACGCTGGTGACCGTCGACCAGGTGATCCTGGGGGCGGCCGAGAAGCGTCGGTTGCACGAGGAGACGGGCGCCGACCTGGTTGACATGGAGACCTCGGCGGTGGCCGCGGTCTGCGCACAGCGACTGGTCCGGTTTCTCCCGGTTCGGATCATCAGTGACGACGCTCGTGTCGACCTGCCGCGCGAGGTCGCCTCGCTGATGACGAAGTCTGGAAGCTACCGGTTCGGGGCGGCACTCCGAGCCATCTGGGACCGCCCCTCAAGCCTGAAGGATTTCTGGTCGCTCCACGAGCAGGCTCTCGAGGCGGCCGACCGGCTGGCGACATTTCTGGTACGCTGCCTGAGCGAACTTCCCGTATAAGAACGGGTGCGAAACTGGTCAGGCGTTACTCGCGTAACTCGCGATAGGCACGCTGAAGCTCGATCTGCGATCGCAATTCAGCATCGTTCGCGCCGTCGAAGGAGCCCCAGCTCAGTGGGAAGGAAGACCGGACAGCCGGTATCGGGGACGATAACGGCTCTGTTGCCTCATCCGGCGAGTGAGGCAGCCGGGCGAGATCCCAGATACTCGGACAGCTATCGGGATCCGTGATTTCGGCGGCCCGGATGATCATTTTCAGGCCGTCGACCTCGGCCGAATCGGTCGAGATGATGAGCGTCGGAATCCCATGATGGTGAACCCGAATACGCTCGGGAGTCACACCCGCATGGATCAGCCAGCGCCGGGCGCGGTCGAGGGTTTCGGA
Organism: Planctomycetales bacterium; assembly: GCA_027449865.1. GTDB lineage: Bacteria > Planctomycetota > Planctomycetia > Isosphaerales > Isosphaeraceae > JAKAUH01. Next base: position 54,869 of record DAIDKV010000082.1, on the reverse strand, counting down.
ATGCGCGAACGCGTGCGTAAGGTAGCGCATTTTTGTTGCTCCGAATGACCAGACTTGGGACGGTCGGAGTACGCCAGAGCCAAACGAATTCGTCACAGCCCCTACGGGCTGCAAAAGAAGCGGCCTGCGCCGACTTCAGGGATCATCCTACACCCGGATACGTCGTAAAGGAATGGGGAGTTCGCGACACGAACGGGTTTTTTCGTCGCGGAGCCGCCGTGTGCGCTAGCGTGCAAGAAGGGGCGAGCGAAAACTCGGGACTATTTCGCGGGAGTCGCGGGAGTTGTGGGAGTAATGGGAGCCACCGGACGGGGGACCGACTGCCGGACCGGCTTGTTAAGGATCAGCGAGCGAGACGACGACTGCAAGGTCGGCACCGGCTTTTTGAGCAGACTCTCGACGCCCATGGTCGCCAGCCCGGTGATCAGGGCCATGGTCGCCAGGCCGAGGCCCAGGCCATGCCAGGGGTGGAACTGGAAGATCAGGACAAAGACACCGAACCAGACGATCCCCTGAAGAATCGTCCAGGCAATGTTCGAAGTGAACATTGTCTCGAAAGAGGCTGTCAGGCCGCGAGCGCGGAGGATGGTGAGTAGGAGGGCGAGGATCAGGGTGCCGCCGGCGATCTTCAGGCCGGCGTGTGGGGTGACTTCGTCGTAGAGCTGGTCCTGGCCGATCTCGACGACCACGAAGCAGGCGACGAACAGAACGAGCCAGTAGATCAGCAGAGGCAGGATGAACGTCCACATCGCCGGGCGACCCGCATCGTGACGAAAGGTGACCTCTTACTCCGATCGAACTTTCTCTATCTTACCCGCGCCGCCGCCGCGAGGCCACCGGTGCCTGGCGGTTTTCCCCGGTTCTGTTATCATGGCGGACGATACGCGACGGCCATCGCCGTCCGATTGCGCGGGAGACTTCGATGATCCGCATCAGTGCTTTTGCCGACGAGATTTCGCAGGATCCCCAGGAGCAGGTCGACGTCCTGGAAGGGCACGGAATTCGGGCGATCGAGTTCCGGGCGATCCACGGGACCAACGTTCTCGACCTCTCCGAGGCGCAGCACGCCGCCTTCCGCGACCTGCTCGTCTCGCGCGGGTTTGAGCTGAGCGCCATTGGTTCGCCGATTGGGAAGATTCGGATCACGGACCCGTTCGGCGAGCACCTTCAGCGATTCGAGCGGGCGATGGAACTGGCCGAGTTCTACAAGGCGCCCCGGATTCGGATTTTTAGCTTCTACATGCCGCCAGGCGAAGACCCGGCCTCGCATCGCGACGAGGTCCTGGCCCGGATGTCGGAACTGGCTCGGCGTGCCGCCGATCGGGGGATCGTGCTCTTCCTCGAGAATGAGAAGGGGATTTACGGCGACACCGCCGCGCGGGTGCTCGATCTCCTCGAATCGGTTGGCTCGCCGGCGCTCCGCCACGCGTTCGACCCGGCGAACTACGTCGAGGTCCGCCAGCCGATCGACGACGCCTGGGCCCGGCTCCGGCCGTTCGTGACCCACTTCCACGTGAAGGATTACGACGCCAACCTCGAACGGAACGTCCCCGCCGGCGTCGGCGACGGTCAGATCCCCCGGCTGATCCAGGAGGCGGTGGACTCAGGCTATGAGGGCTTCGTGGTGCTGGAACCACACCTGACCATCGCCGGTCTCTCCTCAGGATTCACCGGGCCGGAGCGATTCGGCGAGGCCGTCGCCGCGCTCAGGAGCATTCTCGACGAGCGCAAGATTGCTTACTCCTGACACAAACCAGTCTCTCAACCTGTCTCTTTCGGGAGTTAACGACCATGAGTGATCGAATCCTGAATCGAAGGGCCTTTCTGGAGTCAACGGCCGCCGGCGCGGCCCTCCTCGGGCTCGGCGCACGCGGGGCGTGGGCCGGCGAGCCGACCGGCAATCCCGGCGCCGGCAAGATTGGTGACTTCAAGATCTCGCTGGCCGAGTGGTCGATCCACAAGGCGCTCTTCAACAAGGAGGTTTCCGAAAAGGAGTTTGGCAAGGTCGTCACCAACCTTGACTTCCCCCGGATCGCTCGGGAGTTCGGTTGCGAGGGAGTCGAGTTCGTCAACCAGTTCTTCAAGAACCACGCCCACGATTCGGCCTACTTGAAGGACCTGAAGGCGCGTGCCAGCGACGTCGGTGTAACCTGTGTTCTCATCATGATTGACGGCGAGGGCGACCTCAGCGCGAAGGACGAGAGCCATCGCAACAAGGCCGTCGACAACCACAAGAAGTGGGTCGATGCCGCCGCGGCACTCGGCTGCCACGCGATCCGGGTGAACACCGGCGGTCACTATAGCCCGAGCGACGTCTCCAGCGTCGCCGAGGCGTGTGGTCAGCTCACGGAGTACGGCCAGAAGCACGGAATCAAAATTATCTGCGAGAACCACGGCGGTCCGTCGAGCAATCCCGACGCAATGCTCGCGTTGATGAAGGCCGTGGATAAACCGACCTTCGGCACCTTGCCCGACTTCGGCAACTTCCCCCGCAAGGGCCGCAGGTACGACATCGACATCTACGACGCAATCGCCCGGATGATGCCCTACGCCAAAGGTGTCTCGGCCAAGAGCTACGACTTCGACGACGAGGGCCGCGAGACGATCCTCGACTACGCTCGCATCCTCAAGATCGTCACCGACGCCGGCTACAACGGCTTCGTCGGCATCGAGTACGAGGGTGGACGCCTCAGCGAGCCCGAGGGGATCAAGGCGACCAAGAAGCTCCTCGATTCGCTCCGGGGCGCCTCTTACCAGCCCCGGAACGCCTGATCGTCGAGGCTACTCCGAGCCGGGGCCGCCCGATGCGGCGGCCCCGCTCCCCACGCTTCACTTGACCGCAATCCGTCCTGCCCGTAAGGTAGGCCCCGACTCAGGACCGGACCGACTGCCCGGATGGCTCGTCGACGGCCCCGACCCGGATCCTCGCATCCGTGAGATCCGAAGGACTCCGCGACCTCATCGCGAGGGATGGAACCCTTGACGATCGACCGAACTCACATCGTTGTCCTGAATTACAACGGTCGGGCCTGGCTCGAACGCTGCCTGCCCTCGATCCGAGAGGCTGCGGCGCGGGCGCCTGTGCCCTGCCCTGTCACGGTTGTCGACAACGGCTCAACGGACGATTCGGTCGAACTGGTCACTCGAGAATGGCCCGATGTCTGGGTAATTCGCGAACAGAACGACGGCCTCGCCTCGTTCAACCGGGTTCTTTCTCGGATGCAAGAGTCGGTGGTCTTGCTCCTGAATAGCGACATCCAGCTTGACCCGGACGCGGTTGGCCCGCTGCTGGAGCCGTTCCAACGACACGACGACGTTCTCTTCACGGCGCCATTGTGCTGGGCCTTCGATGGGCGGACGTACGAGGGAATGCGGACCCGCGTTCGAAGCCGGTTTGGTCTGGTGCAGGGAATGTGCCGGGTTCCGGGCCACGAGCAGGTTGCGGGGATACCCGACCTGACCGCCTCGGCCGGTCCGGTGCTGGCCGTCGATCGTCGGCGGTTCCTGGGGATCGGCGGCTACGACCCGATCTATTTCCCGGGGCGGATCGAGGATCTTGACCTCGGCTTCCGCGGCTGGATGGCCGGGTTCCGGGGATATTACGTCCCAGAGTCGGTCGCCTACCATCGAGGCTTCGGCACCTTTGAGACCGAAGTGGGCCTGGCCCGCTCCGAGCGTCTCGCCCGGCGAAACACGCTCCTGTTCATGTGGAAGAACACGGCTGGACCACGCCTGGTGAAGCATTTGCTCTGGCTACCGATCCGCGTCGCTGGGGCCGTGGCTCGTGGGCAGTTTGGATTTGCGGCGGCGACGTTCGAGGCACTCGCCCGGCTCGACCGTGTTCTGGAGGCGCGTCGAGCCGGTCCTGTCCGTGGCGCGGAGTGGGTCGTCCGGCAAGAGGCGTTCTACCGCCGGTTTCGCTGGTAGCCGACCCATCCTGACGACTCACGGATCACGCGGAGCGATACCCGAGGGACTTGCCTGAGATCTTGCAAGGGAATGGATGACGGACCGGTCGGTTCTCAGATTCCAGATTGAAGATCTCCGAATTCCAGAGGCTCGTAATGATCTGGAATCTGGAATCCGGAATTTGAAATCGTCAACGGATTCTTTCGCAAGCGACGACCAGACGCAAGGAGGCGTTTGGATGCCATCCCGGCCGATCCACCTGGCGATCGACGCCCGCCCGCGCGGACCTCACGGCCCGATCGCGGCTGAGGTTGTGCTCGGCCGATCGATGATCGGCCACCTGGCCGACCTGGCGCTGGAACTCGCGCCTGAGGGCGAGGCGGTGGCCGTCCACGCCCGGCCTGAGGAGCATCGCGTCCTCAGCGAGCTGGTCGGCGAACGTGCTCGAGCCCGGCTGGTTCTGCTCTCGGGACCTCCCCGAGCCGACGCCGCGGTCCTCCGCGTCGATCGCTATTACGACCGGTCCCGGCTTCGTCGCCGATTGGTCCGCGGCGGCTCTCCCGAGTCGGCCGTGCTCTGGCGACTCGATGGCCCCGAATCCCTCCGATCGGCCGACGAGGAACTGACCCGCCGTCTGACCTATCAGCCAATCGGCAAGTACTGGGCCTTTCCGATCGCCGATCGCCTGGCGCGGGCGCTCTGCCCGACCCGTATCCGGCCCAACGCCGTTACGATGGCTGCCGCCGGCCTGATGCTCATCGCCTCGGTGATCGTCGCGACCGGGATCGAGTCCACGCCCGCGGGGATACTGGCTGCCTCCGCGATGGCCGTGGCGCTGGTGCTCGACACGTCCGACGGACGCCTCGCCCGGCTTCAGGGAACGGCGAGTGCCTTCGGTCGGTGGCTGGACGAATTCCTCGACGAGATGGTCGACCTGGTCCTCCACGCCGCGATCGCCTGGTCGGCCTTCGCCCGGGACGGTCGCCCGGCCTGGCTGATGCTCGGAATGGCGTATGTGTCGGGGAAATATCTGTTTCGCGTGCAGTCAGCACTGGGCGAAGAAATGGAGCGCGGAGCCCATTCACCAGCGCCCGCGATGCCTCCGCGGCGGGGCGGGCTGGCCTCGATCGTGCGCGCGATCGGCCATGCCGACCTGCGATGGCACCTCTGGATCGTTCTGGCCGCCATCGGAAGGCTCGACGTCGCGCTCGGGTTTTATGCGACCTATTTCCCGGTCCGTGCCCTCGGTTCGGCGATCCGGAAGGGGTGGCGCCATGCCTGAGCCACGGATCAGCGTGCTGGTCGTCGCACGTGACGAGGCGCACAACCTCCCCGATTGCCTGGCCGCCGCGGAATGGGCCGATGAGCGGGTCGTGGTTGTCGACGCCGATAGCCGCGACGCGACCCTGGAGATCGCCCAGCGGCTTGCCGATCGTCTCGCCGTTCGGCCATTCGACGACTTCGCCAGCCAGCGCAACGCCGGTCTGGAGATCGCCACCGGCGACTGGATCCTCTCCGTCGACGCCGACGAGCGAATCACGCCCGGGCTCGCCAGCGAAATTCGTCGGGCGATCGCTCACGACGATTCGCCGATCGTCGGCTATCGAATTCCCATTCGAAGCGAGATTCTCGGCCGGCGATTCGCATTTTCCGGGACGCAGCACGACCATCCGCTCCGTCTCTTCCGGCGCGACTCGGGCCGGTGGGTCGGCCTGGTCCACGAGGTCGTCGACCTGAAGGGCCCGGCGGGTGCTCTCCTCGGCGAACTTCGGCACAAGACGATCCCGACGATGTCGACGTTCCTCGAAAAGATCGACCGGTACACGACGCTGGAGGCCGAAGGACTCGCGGCGAGCCGGTCGTTCCGGGCCGTCGACGTGACCCTCCGACCGGCCTGGATCTTCGTGAAGCTCTATGTCTTCAAGCAGGGATTCCGAGACGGGATGGAAGGCTTTCTGTTCTGCCTTTTCTCGGGCGTCTCGGCGGCGGTTCGGGCCTGGAAACACCGCGAGCTGACCCTCGCGAGGAGGGCCACATGATCGCCATCGACGAGCAAGAAATCCTGGTCGCCGCCCGGTTCGACGAACTTCGAACCCGATTCAAGTCCGAGGTTGCCGACGACGATCCGCGGGTGCGCGGGATTCTGACGAGCCTGGGACCTGTCGAGGGACTCCGAATCCTTGACCTCGGCTGTGGCAAGGGGCGATTTGCTCGCATCCTGGCCGATCGAGGCGCCCGGGTGGTTGGGCTGGATGTCTCTCCGGGAATGCTCGCCGCCGCGAGGTCGGCCGGGCTCGACTGCGTCCTCGGATCGGCGCGCCGGCTCCCTTTTCCGGCGTCGTGCTTCGACGCCGCCCTCGCGGTCGAGGTCTTCGAGCACCTCGGGCCGATGGCCGTCGACGAGGCCATCGCCGAGGTCTCTCGGGTGCTCCGGCCGGGTGGGACATTTCTTCTGATCGATAAGAATGCGTATGCCCTGAACGCCCGACGTCCCTGGCTTCCGGCCCTGGCCGTCAAGTGGATCGACCAGCGTCGAGGGCACTGGATGTATCCCGCCGGTGGACCCGTCCGCGAACGATGGTTCCGCCCCGGCGCGTTGCGACGCCGCCTTGGCCGATCCTTCGCCGAGGTCCGCGTCCGCCACCTGCTGGCCATCGACGAGGCGGGCCGGTTCCCGTTCGAGGCGTTCCCGGCGGCTCGACTCTTCGTCCTCTGGTCGGCCCGGTTACCGGAAGGGGGTCTCGCGTGAACCCGATCCACCCGACGATCCCCACGATTCTCCCGCTGCTTCTCTGGAACACACCGCCCGGCCTGGAGCAAATCCTGGCACAGGAGGGCGTACCGTTCGAGGTTCTTCGCGACGCGCACCCGATGGTCCTGCGCGGGGGTCGGTTTGTTCTGTTCGACGGCCGGACAACCCCGCGCCTCGCTCTCGGGCCCTTGCTCTCGCCTGATCACGTGGCCATCGATGTTGACGAGTTTCGCCGAGGCGAGCCGGTCGATCCCTTTGCCGCGCTGGTCGACACAAGGGGGGCCAGGGCTTCGTGGGTCGTCGAGGGGAAGAAGCTGACCGAGCGAGTCGCCCGCCACGACAAGGGCTCGATCCGACGCCGGATCATCGGCCGACTCCGTCGCGAGGTGACCGAGGCGGGCGGCCTCTGGATGCGTCTGGCCCCGTTCCCGCACCCATATCGATCCGCCTTTAGCTTTCGGGCCGATCTCGACGAGCCTCTCGCCGATGACTACTTCCGATACGCGAAGGCCCGCGAGCCGCTGGACGACTGCTGCACGCATTTCGTCTGCACCGACGCCTATGCCCATCATCCCGCGGTCCTACGTGACCTGAGAGACCGCGACGCACAATCGCATGGCCATTTTCACCATGTCTACCGGGAGCCCGAGGCCAATCGGATCAACCTGGAGCGGGCGCACCGGATTCTCTCCAGCCTTGGCCTCGATCCGAACGCATTCGCCGCGCCCCACGGGCGGTGGAACCAGGGGCTGGACGACGTTCTGGAGGATTTCGGATATCGGTACTCGTCGGATTTTCAGCTCGGCTACGACGACTTCCCGTTTTACCCGTGGAAGGGCGGCCGGTTTTCACGAGTGCTCCAGATTCCGGTTCATCCGATCTGCGAGGGGCTCTTCGTGGAGGCTGGCCTCGACGACGAGCGGATCATCGGCGAGACCCTGGCCGGTGCGATCGCGGCGAGGCTCGATGCCGGCGAGCTGGCGATTGCCTACGGCCATCCCGAGCGCCGGCTCGGCCGAATGCCGGAGGTCCTGCGGATCCTCGCTCAGACCGTGAACTCCGGGTCTTTGGTCTGGCGAACGACGCTCTCGGAACTGGCCCGATGGTGGCGATGGCGGAGCGAGCGGCGGTGGATTGTCGCCCCGCTCGAAGGGAATCGGTTCGAGGTGCAGTTCTCCGACTGGAGCACGGAATACCCGATCGCGATCGAAATCCACCGAGGCGACTTCTTCGCCTCCGTGCCACTGATGGGCCCGCGGATGTCGATGGGGCTCGACGGGCTGGCGTTCGAGCGATCGGGAGGCAAGCGTCCGCTGCCAGAGCCGCCGGTCCCCGAGCGCCGGACTCCTAGCTTGAAGCAGGCGATCCGACTGGCGATCGACTGGGAAACCGTAACGCCGATCGGCGAGATTTCCGGTTCGACGCTTCCGAACCGAGTGAAGCGCGGGCTGAGACGCTGGAAACTTCGACGAGCGGAGGCCCACGCATGAGAAGCGCCCCAGGCCGCCGCCCCACCCCAAGGACCGACGCCGCCTGGCTGGCCTCGCGGAGTCGAGGTCGATCGCCCGAGGGATGCGTCCTCCTGCACGCGCCGGCTCCGGCGTTCCAGGCTCCCGGCGGTGGAGAAAATCAGCTCGTTCAGACGGGTCGCCACCTGGAGGCGCATGGAGTGCGCGTCCGGCTGTTTTCGCCCTGGACCGACCGGCTCGACGCGGCGCGTCTGCTTCACCTCTTCGGGATGTCGCGAGAAGGGCTGGAACTCGCCCGGCTTGCCCGGTCGCGTGGGGTTCCCGTGGTGCTCTCGCCGATCTGCTGGTATCAGCCCCGGGCCATCGCCGCGCTCGAGCCGGGAGCGATGAGAAAGACGATGGCTCTCTCGGCGTGGGCGCTGCGGTCGATCGCACCTGGGATTCCCTCGTGGCGGCGGGACCTGCTCCGAGAAGCCGACGTTGTGCTGCCGAACTCGGAGGCCGAGGCCGATCAGCTTGCCCGGCTTTTCGACGTCCCACGTGATCGGATCAAGGTGGTGCCCAACGGAGTTCGGCCGTCGTTCGGGACGGCGTCGCCCGACCTGTTCCGCGACCGGTGGGGCGGCGAGCCGTTTGTGTTGTCGGTCGGGCGGATGGAGCCCCGGAAGAACACACTGGGGCTGGCCCGGGCGGTCGCCGAACTGGGCCTGCCAATGATTCATATCGGCGATCCGGTACCGGGCCGGGGCGAATACGCCCGCGCCTGCTGGAAGACGGGCCAGGGACTCGTCACCTGGATCGGCCGGCTCGACCACGACGATCCTTTGCTGGCCTCCGCCTTCGCGGCGGCCCGGGTCTTCGCCCTGCCAAGCTGGTTTGAAACGCCCGGCCTGGCTGCGCTCGAGGCGGCTCTGGCGGGCGCGGCGGTCGCGATCACACCGTTTGGCTCGACCCGCGAGTATTTCGGCGAACAGGCGAACTATGCCCGGCCGGATCGCCCTCGCGAGATCCGCCAGGCCATCCGCGAGGGATGGGACCAAGGGCCGGATCCTCGGCTGGCCCCGAGGATCGCCACCCACTACCTCTGGCCGATTGTGGCCCAGATCACGGCGGAGGTGTACGATCAGGTCGCCCGATAACCTCAGGCCCGTGACGGTCGGAAAGTACCGCTACAGCAAGCTCCGCTGGCGGCTACTGGTCCACGCGCTCGACGCGGTCGGGACCGCCCTGGTGGCGATCGCCCGACGGTTCCTCCCCGCGCCCAGGATTTCCGACCCCAGGCGAATCCTCGTCATCCAGCTCGATCACCTGGGCGATGCCGTGCTCAGCACGCCCTTGCTCGCCGAACTGCGTTCGGCGTACCCCGCCGCGATGATCGACGTACTGGCCTCGCCCAGCAATCACGAGGTCTTCGACGGCGACCCGAACGTCGATCGTGTCTGGGTCGCCGAGCGCACCTGGTTCGAGCGCAAGCCCGACCGGCGGGCCTTGCTCTCGGCTGTCTGGAAGCTGGGCTGGCAACTCCGAACGATCGGCTACGATCTCGGAATCGACGTCCGCGGCGACGTTTTGAGTGTCCTGGTCCTGGCCCTCGCCGGTGTCCGTCGCCGGGTGGGATGGGCGATGGGCGGCGGAGCGTTTCTGCTCACCGACGTCGCCGAATGGATCCCCGGACGGCACGAGGTCCGATCGCGGCTCGCCCTGCTGGAGCGACTGGGAATGGCCACCGACCCCTCCGCGGTCCGTGTGGACGTCCACGTTGAGGACGAGGACCGGGTCCTCGTGGCACACCGGCTCGACGAGGCCTGGCCCCGTCGCGGCGGCCCTCGACGCGCCGAGGTTCACGCCAGGGCCCTTCCAGCCGGCCACTCCGTGCCGAGAGCGACCCGGCGGCCCGCGATCTCGCCACCCTCCTCGGTCTCCATGGTCGACGAGCCCGACTGGCTCCACGCCGACCGCTTCGCCCCGCGCCCACCGATGCTCGCCGTTCATCTCGGCGCCGGCAACGCCGCGAAGCGATGGCCGATCCGGGCCTGGACCGCCCTGCTCGGCCGCTTCCTCGCGGAGGGATGGCGGATCGTCGTGGTCGGTGGCGCCGACGACCTGGTCCTCTCGCGCGAGCTTCCGCCGCACGACCGCCTCCTCGACTGGACCGGCAGCCTCACGGTCGCCCAGACGACGGCCCTCCTCGAACGGGCCGACCTCTTTATCGGAGCCGACTCCGGACCGGCGCACCTGGCGGCGTCGGCCGGGACCCTCTCGGTGATCCTCTTCAGCGGGACCAACCGTCCCCGACAGTGGAGGCCCTGGTCGCGGCACGCCCTGACCATCCGGCAGAGCGTTCCCTGCCGCCCCTGCCACCAGAAGGTCTGTCCGCTCGCCGGACACCCCTGCATGACCGGACTCGACCCTGACCGCGTCTATCGGACGTCGATGCGATGGTGGGCGCGGACCCACCGCGCTGAGTCGCCGCATCCTCCCATGTAAGGATTCCTCGCATGGATCGAACGCGTATCGACTGGCGAGGATGGATCGCGGTCGCCTGGGCCGTCGGATGGGGAGCCGCTTACGCCCTGACCGTCATCTCAGCACGGGGGCCACAGGCCTGGCGGTGGGTCGGCAGACTTGTCGGCGAGCCCTGAAGATTCCTGAGGGAAATCTCCATCATGGAAGATTCAAGATAGAAGCAAATAGAAAAACCAGATTTGCACTGTACCGGCCGGGTCTCCATGCTGGAATGGGTTTCGTTTCGATGTCCAGCGCGGGTCTGTCAATTAAGCGATTCCGTATTCCTTGATCTTTCGGTAAAGCGTGCGCTCGCCGATGTCGAGGAGGCGCGCGGCCTCCTCGCGGTTGCCACCGGCGAGCTTCAGAGTCTCGGCGATGTAGTGGCGCTCAATCTGATCGAGCTTCTTTCCGACCAGGGAGTCGACACCCGCCAGGCCGTCGGCCTTGCCGCCGGAGGCGGCTTGCTGGAGATCTTCCGTCAAGTCGTCGGCATCGAGGACGCCGTCAGCGTCCATCACAACCATGCTCTCGACCACATTTCGCAGCTCGCGGACGTTCCCCGGCCACGCGTAGCCGAGCAGTACCTTGCGAACCGCCGGGGTCATCGAGCGGATCTCCTTGCCATGCTGGCTGGCGAACTCCTTGAGGAAGTAGTCGATAAGTAGCGGGATGTCGTCGCGACGTTCGCGGAGCGGTGGCAGCTTCACGCTGACCACCTTGATCCGATGGAACAGATCCTGGCGGAACTTCCCCTCGGCGATCGCGTCGGCAAGGTCGCGGTTCGTCGCCGAGATCAGCCGGACGTTGACCTTCACCGGATCGTTCGTACCGACGCGGACAATCTCGCCTGTCTCCAGCACTCGCAAGAGCTTTACCTGGATCGCCATCGGCATGTCGCCGATCTCGTCGAGGAAGAGCGTTCCTCCGTTGGCGTACTGGAACCGACCGATCCGGTCGCGATCGGCGCCGGTGAACGCGCCCCGAACGTGACCGAATAGCTCGGATTCCAGCACATTTTCGCCCAGCTCGGCGCAGTTGAGCGGGACGAATGGCTTGTTCTTCCTCGGGCTGTTAATGTGGAGTGCCTTGGCGACGAGTTCCTTCCCGGTTCCGCTTTCGCCGGTGATGAGGACCGAGGCCGACGTCGGAGCGATCTGCCGCAACCGGGCGACCACCGAGTGCATGGCTGGCGAGCTGCCGACCACGCCCTCGAAGCCGAACTTCTCGTTGAGTTGCCGCTGCAACTCGATGTTCGACCGCTGAAGCCGCTGCGATTGCGAGGCCTTGTCGGCCACGGTCCGTAGCTCGTTGATATCTAGTGGCTTGATGAGGTAATTGGAGGCTCCCGCCTGCATCGCGGTCACCGCACCCTTGATGGTGCTGTGCCCGGTGAGGATCACGACCTCGGCGTCGGGCAGTTCGCGCTTGGCCTTGGCGAGCACCTCCATGCCACCGACGCCCTGCATCACCAGGTCGGTGATGACGATGTCGAAGACCTGCTCCTCGATCAACCGGAGGGCTTCCGCGCCGCTGGTCGCCACGACGCAGTCGTACCCGACGCGGCCCAGGCTCTCCGCCACGGCGACGGCATGCGACTCCTCGTCGTCGACCACAAGAACGCGGATTTTTTCCATGGTTCCTTGTTAGGACCGATTGCTAGGAGCGAACGGGGAGCCGAATCGAGAACCTTGAGCCCTTGCCTGGCTCGCTCTGAACGCGAATGGTGCCGCCGTGCCCCTCGACAATCTTCCGGGTGGTGGGCAATCCGAGCCCGCTGCCGGCGGGTCGGGTGGAGTAGAAGGCTTCAAAGATTCGAGAGCGGACCTCGTCATTCATGCCGATCCCGGTATCCGTGACGTCAAGGACGATCTGGTCACCGTCGCGTCGGGTGGTGAGGATCAGCTCGCCGCCGGAGGGCATGGCGTGCTCGGCGTTGAGCACCAGGTTAAAGAGGGCCTGCTTGAAGAGGTCGGGCTCCAGTTCGACCCGGGGAAGGTCGGGAGCGAGCTGGGTCCGGATCACGATCGACTTGGTCGAGGCGAGCGGCTCGTAGAAGTCGCGAATCTCCTCGACGACCTCATTCAGGTCGGCCGGGCGGAGGTCCAGATCCTGGATTCGAGCGAAGCGGAGGAAGTTTTCCAGGATTCCGTGGAGTCGCTGGACTTCGTGGTGTAGCCGCTCCACCCGGACCAGGGCTCTGCGTTCGCGGGTAGTCTCTGGATTCTGGAGGTCCTCGGCGAGTAGCTGAAGGTTTAACTGGAGGGTCGAGAGCGGGTTGCGGATCTCGTGCGCGAGCCCACCAGCCAGTTGGGCGATCTCTGTGTACTGGCTTCGGGCGATTGGGCCCGGGGCGGAAGGCTCGTGGTCCGCGGTCCGTTCCCGGGGTTCCGCCGTGGTGGTCATGGCATCTCGCCCCGCTTTGTACGAAGGTCCCGCAATCGAGAAGCCTCCGCGGCCCGCAGGCGAACAGCAGGCCGCGGCCAAAAAGACCGCGGAGGGCTCGACTCAGGGCCGAGAGGGGCCGCGCGAGCCGCCGCGGTCGCGGTCGCCGTAGCCACCACCGCCGCCCGATCGACGTTGCGGAGGGCCACCGCCGCCCGAGGGAGGCCGGCCTTCCTCGCCCGGCGGACGAGTTCGCGACGCCAGCTCGTCGGGCTCCCCTCGCTCGGCGAGGGCCGCCTTGCGCGAGAGTTTCACGCGGTCCTGGTCGTCCACCGCGATCACCTTCACGAGCATCGTGTCGCCCACCCGGCAGACGTCCGACACACTGGAGACATAACCGTCGGACATCTCGCTGATGTGGACCAGCCCGTCCTTGCCGGGAAGGATCTCGACGAAGGCACCGAAGTCCTTGATCGAGCTCACGCGTCCCTCGTAGATTCGACCGATCTGGACGCCCTCGGTCATCGCCAGGATCTTGTCGCGGGCGGCCTCGGCGCCCGCGGCTTCATTGCTGGAGAGGGTGACGACGCCGCTGTCCTCGATGTCGATCTTGGCCCCGGTCTCCTCCTGAAGGCGCCGGATGGTCTTGCCGCCAGGACCGATCACCAGGCCGATCTTCTCGGGGTTGATCTGGATCTGGATCAGCCGGGGAGCGTTGGCCGAGATTTCGTCACGCGGTCGCTTGATGGAGCGGAGCATCGTCCGGAGAATCTCGAGTCGGGCTTCGTGAGCCTGCTCGAGGGTTTCTCGGATGATGGTCTCGGTGATTCCGTGGTTCTTCAGGTCGAGCTGGATGCCCGTGACCCCGCGCTGGGTGCCGGCGACCTTGAAGTCCATGTCGCCGTAGTGGTCCTCATCGCCGATGATGTCGGTGAGGAGGAGGTATCGGCCGGTCGCGTCGTCCTGGACAAGCCCGATCGAGATTCCGCCGACGGGGTCGCTGATCGGAACACCGGCATCCATCAGGCTGAGCGTGGCCCCGCAGACCGAGGCCATCGAGCTGGAGCCGTTGGACTCCAGGATGTCGGAGACGACGCGGATCGTGTACGGGAACCGCGAGGCGGGAGGCAGGATCGGGGCGACCGACCGCTCGGCCAGCGCGCCGTGGCCGATTTCCCGGCGGCCGGGGCCGCGGATCGGCCGGACCTCGCCGACGGCGAACGACGGCATGTTGTAGTCCAGCATGAACTTCTTGCTGTACTCGTCCATGATTCCGTCGACCCGCTGCTCATCGGCGGTCGTGCCGAGAACGGTGGTGACCAGCGCCTGGGTTTCGCCGCGCTGGAAGAGCGCCGAGCCGTGGGCTCTGGGGAGCAGGCCGACCTCGCACTTGATCGAGCGGATGTCCTTGTGGCCGCGGCCGTCGGGGCGCTTGCCGTCGAGGATCAACTCGCGGACGACCCGCTCCTCCACTGCCGTGAAGGCGGCCTTGATGCGGGCCGGGGTAAGCGGGGTGCTGGCCGGGACCGGACTCGGCGCCGCATCGCCAGGCTGTCCGCCCTCGCCGCCGCCCGAGGCGGCTTCAACCGAGGCGCCCTCGGCCGGGATGAGTTCCCTGGTGACGACTTCCAGAAGCTGCTTTGTGGCGGCGTTGCGCTCGGCCTTCAGTACGGTCTGCTTGGTCTCGCGGAGCCGGTCGCCGTATCGCGCGTAAATTGTCTCGCGAAGCGGATCGGGAGTGGCGGCGGCGATCTCCAGCGGCGGCAGGCCGGCCTTCTCGGCCAGCTCCTTCTGGAGCGCGATGATTTCCTGGTTGAGTCGATGGGCCTCCATGATGGCGTCGCCCATCTCATTCTCGGGAAGCTCCTCGCCGAAGCCCTCGATCATGACGACGGCCGTCTCGGTGCTGGCGACGACTAGGTCGAGGTCACTCTTCTCCATCTCCTCGGCGGTCGGGAACGCGACAAGCTGGCCATCGACCCGACCGATCCGGACCGCCCCGATCGGACCCAGGAACGGCGCTCGGGCCATCACCAGTGCGCCCGAGGCGCCGATGATCGAGAGGACGTCGGGATCATTGGACCGGTCGGCCGAGATCGGTCCGGCCTGGATCTGAACCTCATCCCGGTACGACTCGGGAAAGAGCGGGCGAATCGGCCGGTCGATCAGCCGGGACGTGAGGATTTCCTTCGTCGTCGGCCGGCCTTCACGCTTGATGAACCCGCCGGGGAACTTGCCGGCGGCGTAGGTCTTTTCCCGGTAGTCCACGGTGAGCGGAAAGAAGTCGAGGCCCTCACGGCCAGGCGCGGCGACGGCCGCCACCAGCGTCATGGTGTCGCCGATCCGGACCACCACGGCGCCGCTGGCCTGCTTGGCGAGGTATCCGGTCTCGATACTCAGTTGCTTGCCACCCACGGTCCGTTCGACCAGGGTACGTTGAATCGGAGTGCTAGACATGAATGATTTCCTGGATGTAGGTGCCCGATGCACCCGCCTGCACGAGGGGTCGGATCGATGGTCGTAAGGAGAAGGGGCGGGACGGACCGAGAACGGTCCTCCTCGCGCGGAGTTAAATTCCCTCGGCCAGGGGACGGGTGTCCGGGCGATTCCGCTGAGGAATCGTCGCCGGGGGAGACGCGATCTGGCGGTCGGACCGGTCCGATGATGCGTCGGGGCTTCGGATTCAGGCCCACTCTCGACCTTTACGAGGATCAGGCGAGGACGAATCCAAGGCCCCTGCCCGCGGGACGGGACCGCACCGGCGGCCTATCCTTACTTCCGGATGCCCAGCCGGCCGATCACGTCAAGGTACTTCTGCCGGTCGTGCAGCCGCAGATACTTCAGCAGGCTGGACCGCTTGGAGACCATCATCAGCAGCCCTCGGCGGCTGGCATGATCCTTGGCGTGCGTCTTGAAGTGCTCGGTCAGATCATTGATCCGGGCCGTCAGCAGGGCGATTTGCACTTCGGGCGACCCCGTATCCTGCCCATCCCGCCCGAAGCTCCCGATGAGCTCCGACTTCTTCTCCTTCGTGATCGACATCTCGCGCCCCAATACCCGCCGGCCTGTGCGTCGAGGCCGGGCCTGTCTGAAGAAACATCTCAACCACTTTAAGTGGTCAAGCATAGGCGAAGGCCCCGCCGATTGCAATCCCCCTATCTGGCGGCCGGGCGATGCGGGAGGTCGCGGGATTCCGGTCGTGACGGCCGGGTCATCTGGTGGGCGATTCGCCACGCTGCCGGCGGGAGCCGCGGGGGATCGCCATCCGGGAAAGGAAGCCGTCGCCCGAGACGACCAGCACTTCCTCGGAGGTCGTCGAGGGGAAACAGGCGACGGTGCCGGCCAGGCCGCCGTCGAGTCGGCTGTGGACGACATGGAACCGGCCCGCCGTGTCGCTCAGCCAGTCGATCCGTGAGGATGAAACAGCCACGACCTTCCCCGTGGCCGTGCGGGTCGCGGCCTGGTAGCCCCCCTCGGTCCTCGCGACGAGCACGGCGCCGAGGTCGATCGTGTCGGGGCCGGCGAACCAGAATTCCGCGGAATGAACGGCGCCTTGCGCGTCGAGGCCAACGACCCGGACCATTCCTTCGAGCCGGGTCCACGAGAGCGGCACGGTGCATCGGGGGGAAGTGCTACCGCCGTGAGGTCGAAAGGCCGGGCCTGACCGGGCAAGCGCGTGCCCCTCGGGGTCGAGCAGCACCCATCGCGGGCCGGCATGAGTGAGAATCGTGAAGCCCGACTCGCCTGGGAGCAGTAGAGCACAGCCCGGAGCCGGTTCCTCGGAGTACGCCGTGACCTCGCTGAACGAGGAATAGGCCATCGGCAGCCCACCGGCGGCGTCGAGGATCATCAGGTCGCGATCGCTTCCCAGCCCGATGAACCACGAGGGCTCGGACGCCAGGATCGGAGTCAGCCAGGTTGGCGACCTCGACGAGAGGATGTCGGGTCGGGGCGGGCGATAGGTGCCGTCGGGGCGGGCGAGGAAGGTCGTGAGCGTGGCGCCTTGCTCGGTCTGGCGGAGGACGACCACGACGTCCCCCTCCGGCGATGCGGCGATCGCCGCGATCGCTCCTTTAACCATTCCGACCGGGACCACGCGGTTGGGCCAGGGGTCGAAGGCGAGCACCCGGCCGTCGGAGAAGCCGAGGAAAACACGATGCGTGATGGATGCCTGGCAGGCGGCTGCGACCGTCCCTCGGCCGACCTGGATCCCCGGCCCCTGGGGATGGCGATTCCCCCGGGTCTCGGGCTCGGGCTCCGCCGGTCGATCATGGGTGGTGGCGGTGGTCGCGGCGAACTGGGCGTCGCGGAGGAAGGCCGGCGTCCAGATCCCCGATGTCGCCGGGAACAGCGAATGGATCGACGCCGAGGCCGGGCGCCCGGCCTCGACCTGGCGGCGAAGGACCCTCGCGACGCCCGATCGAGCGCGGTCGTGGACTTCCTCGGCGATCTCGGGAACCGCGGCGGCCGCGCCGACGATCGCGTTGTAAAAGAGGCCGGCGTCGCGCTCGGAGCCGATCCCGTCGAAATACTCGTCGGCCTCGTCGAGCAGCCCGAGGAGATACGCCGACTCGACGCGCGAGGCGAGAATGCGGATCATCTCCAGTGAGCAGGCTATTGCGTTGGCCGATGGCCGCGTGGCCCAGCCCTGCGCGTAATAGTTGACGGCGGCCTCGGGCAGTGCCATCTTGCGATCAGCGATCCGGCCTGCCTCCAGAAAATCGGGAGGATGGGCCGACCTCGCGACTCCCACCGCCCGGAAGTACGCCGACCTCGCCCCCTCCTCGTCGCCAATCCGACGGAGCAAATCGCCAGCGGTCTCATGGAGGCCGAGTTCGCTGTAAAGGGCGATCGCGCGATCGACCAGGCCAGCGGCCTCGAACGCATGCGCCGCGGCGGGGCGATCGTTGAGCTTTTTCAGATAAAGGATGGACGCATCGTGGTGCAGGCCGCCGCGCTGGAGCGCCTGGGCGGCGGCTCGATGGTCGTCGAGCAGGACACCGTAGATGTAGGCAGCTCGGCGGAAGTCTCCGGCCTGGATCGCCCGCAGCGCGGCCTTGCGGTACTCCTCGCGCAGTTCGTGCATCAGGTCGGGTCGTGCCTGCCAGATGCCGGCGACCCCGCCGCGCTCGGGGCCTCCCAGCAGGTCTCTCAGGCTGTAGATCGCCCGGTGGAACGGGAGCCGGAAGCCCCACGAGACCACCCGGCTCGCCCGGGAGTCGGCCTCTCGCATCGAGAAGGAATGCTGGAGGGCGCGGTCCATGTTCCCCTGCCGGAACTCTCGGAGGAGCTTCTTGACCAGCGACGAGTGATCGAGCATCCCCCACTGAGCCTTGTCGCGAAGGGAGCGAGCCCGCCCGGCCAGCCCCCGGATCGCGTTGCCGAGGCCCGAGGCCGCCGTGCGGATCCGTCCGGCGCCCGTGGCCTCGCCGATGTCGGCCTCTTCCATCGCGTCATCCGCGGCCCGCTCCGGACGGGACCGCGGGCGGTCGGGGTGCCGGACGTCGTCTTCGAGGGCGCGGTAGAGTTCCTCGGGCGGCGTTTCGGGGATCTCGCGCGAGATCTCGACAATCCGCTCGGCGATTGGCCGGGGTTCGGGCATCGGCTGCCAGTTCCGGCGTTGGGGTCGCTCGACGTGGAGAAGCGTCGACAGGCGGACGGGCCTCGTGGGATCGAACCGGAGCGCCGGACCGGCCGGCAGGAGGACGAGACCGCCGTCTCGGACCATCCCGGCCGCCTCGTCGTCGAGCAGCGCGGGGACGAGGTCGGCGTCCACCGGGACGTAAAGGTTCTGGGCCAGTTCTCGTAATCGAGTAGCACCCGGGACCGGCTCGGCCGTCGGCCGGGGGAGCCGGATCAGGAACCCGCCGTCGAGGTCATGAATCCGGCCCGAGGGGTCGATCCCGACCCGGGCGCAGGCGTCGAGAAGACGGGCGGCGTCTCGGCCGGGGATGTGGAGCGCCGAGGCCGGCCCGATCGGTCTGCCCGGCCGTCGACGGAGGTGGATTCGGACGTGGACGGTCATCGAAGCCCCCCTGCCCCGCGCTCGGCCCGCCGGAGCGCCGCGGCGATCCTCTCGGCGGCGGCCTTCGTCGGTTCGCCGCCGATCAGGCGACGAGAGCCGGCGAGGGTCCCGTCGGGCATCCAGGCGGCGAACTCATTCCCCGAGACGTAGAAGATCGCGACCAGCCGGTCCTCGGCGCGATCCAGGACCGCCAGGTGATTGTACGGGTCGACCAGGATGCGGAGCGAGCCGTGCTCGATGACCTGGTTGAACCGGGCGTGGTGGTAGTCGGGGAATGCGCCTCGGGGCGTCAGGCTCCTCGACTCAGCGGCGGGGCCACCGAACTGGTGAAACGTCATCAACGCGTCTTCCTGATCGGCGACGAGCCGCTCGCCGTCCCATCGGATCAGGAGGGGCTTGATCGTGCTCCGCAGGCCATTCCGGTCCGACTCGCGGACCAGCAGGCAAGACCGGCCGAGCCATGCGATGTGGTTCCAGGCCGGCTCTCGCGGCGTGACGTGGATCGGCGAGTCGTCGCCGGGAACCCGTCCGACCTCGACCTGATCGTCGCCGGCCCGACGCGCGAAGCGGCTCCCGTCTCTTGAGAGGGAGAACCAGCCCTGGCCCGATCCCTCATGGCTCGCGGTGAACGTCCCGATCACCGCCGTCCTCGCCATTGAGACAAACCAGATCTCGAATCGCGAACCGGCCTCGAGCTGAAGGGTCAGCACATCTTCCCCGCGCTGGATCGACAAGATCCGGGCACCCCGGAGGGCGGGCCGTCCGTCTCTGGTGGGTGTCAGGCTCCGGGTCTCGCCCGTGTCGCTCCAGAAGCGCAGCGTCCCGGTCTCGGGGACGAGCGCGACGGTTTTTCCGCCGAGCGAGTGCTTCTCAGCAAACGGCGGCCGAAACGAGATCGCCGACGGCCAGCGCCACGGATTGTTCTCCCGTGATCGCTGAATGGCCTGCTCCGTTCGCCAGCCGGCCCTTGCATCGGGGCCTTCTCGAGTCAGATCGATCGCCAGGCTTTCCAGTTCATGACCGATCCCGCCGACGATCGTGTGCAGGTCCGCGTAATAGGTCCAGAAGATCGGTTCGGGTCGGTCGAACCTGTGAAACGAGTGGTGCCGGCAGGTTCGGGTCTCAAAGTTGTAGTGGAAGAGGATCGGGCCCGTCTCTCCCTCGCTGACCAGCACGAATCCACCGGCGACTCCGATGACAGCGAAGATCTTCGCGGCGTCGTCGCCGGCGATCACCGGCCGGGGAAGGAACTCGGCGTCGCTGCCGTCCAGGCGAAACGAGTAGAGCAGCCGATGCCGCATGATGACCAGAAGGCGATCGCCCGACTCGTCGAAGTCGACGAGGCGGCAGCCGGGGGCGCCACTTATCCTCGGCTTTGAGAGGATTCCCGTGCGGAATGGCATCGGAATTTTCTCGACGGGCCCGCGCCAGGCGTGCCGAGGGCCGGTCGTGACCACGACCCCGGCCGGCACGGGAGCAGGCGGTATCTCTCGCTCCGACAGATCGATTCGGCACCGCGAGAGTCCAATCGGACGACCGCCGCGAACCTCGGCCAGCTCAACCTCGCCGTTACTGGCGACGGTCACCGCGAAGAGGCGCGTCGGATCGCCGGGCCGGATCACTTCCGCGACCTCCCGGACCTCGCGATCAACCAGCGTGCGCGGATGCGTCAGGAGGACGACATCGCGGATCGTCTCGCGGTCGACCGAGAGGATTCGGTCGAGCGCCCAGGACGGGTTGGGCGTCAGGTCGCTGGCTTCCAGGAGTTTTCCGAGCGCCTCGGCATCGAGCGTGGCGGGATCAACGGCCTCGCCGTCGCGGC
This sequence comes from Planctomycetales bacterium, assembly GCA_027449865.1. Taxonomy (GTDB): domain Bacteria; phylum Planctomycetota; class Planctomycetia; order Isosphaerales; family Isosphaeraceae; genus JAKAUH01. The sequence goes on along the minus strand of DAIDKV010000082.1, from coordinate 34,002 downwards.
CGGTCGTGGCGAGTCGAACAGCCAGCCGACGTAGTCCCGCGCGTCGGGCCAGGGCCATCGTCGCGCCGGCGAGCGCGAGCCGGACATCGCCCCAGGTCCGCACCCCCTGATCGAGGACGAGGACCAGCTCCTGCACGACCGGACGGGTGGGCCTTTCCCGGTGGTAGTAGAGTAGCTCGCGCTCGGCGAAGCGGCGGAGGAACTCCTCGGGTTCCAGGGCGAGCTGGATGGGAAGGATCTGCTCGGGCTGGCCGCGGGTGGCGAGGTCGGAGTAGCCGTCGGACTGCGGGCCGTCGTGGTCGAGCCGGCGCGGGGGGAGGCTCAGCGCTCCGTCGAGTCGGTCGATCAGTCGAATCAATCCGGCGAGCCTCGGGCGCTCCGCGACCTTCGCCAGCGCCTCCGAAAGGTCTGACGGCGGGAGCGGGAGCGCCAGGTCGTTGCCCGTGTCGAGCGGGCCTCGGCCGAACTGGAGCCAGTGGCGGATCGCCTCGTCCGACAACGCGTCGAGCTGACTGGAGATCATCGACTCGAAGGCCAGGGCCTCGGCGGCGGGCTGCTCGGCGTAATCAATCGCGCCGAGCATGGGGTGGCTGAGAACCATTTGCGGGAGCCAGCCGCCGCCGCGCAGCAATTCCAGCACCTCCTCGATCGCCGGAGGATCCGGGACGCCGATTGAAGCGGGAATCTCGCGGAGGACGTGGGAGAACAGCGCTCCGGCATTGCGAAGTGGATTCCCCTGATCACGGAACAATACGGCAAGCCGGCCCGTCTGAAGCCAGGCCAGCTTCCCGGGCGATGCGGACCGATCGCCGAGGCCCAGCATGTAAAGCAGGTGCAGCACCATCCCAAACGCCGGACACGGACCGCCGTCAGCCATCAGCCCTTCAAGGAACGGTGCGATCTCGCCAGCGAAGACGAAGGTCCGTCCGGCTTCCGGACCGTCCAGAAACTCGACCACCTCGCCGTATTGCGCCCATCGGAGGCCGCCGAACGACCGACAGTATGTGGCCGGGATCTGCAAGTAGAGGGCAGCGCGTCGGTGGCTCATGACGGTCCCCCTCCCGCCATCGCCGTCCGAATCCCGGCGCGACGGAGCGTCCGGAACGCCTCGCGCGGGATCAATTCGCGGCTGGCCGTGTCGAGAATCACCAGCTCATCGGGAAGAGCACCGACGACCTCTCGCATCGAGGTTTCGGCCAGCTCCGGATCGGTCCGGAACCCGATCGGAATCAGGACCGAGTCGCCCCAGTATCGAGATCCGTCGGGAATCTCCGGAAGGGAAGCGTTGCGAGCGATCACGAGGGCCTGGACCGCTCCCGGATCGCCACTGATCGGACACCAGGCGCCGAGGAGAGACTCGATCCGGACAGTCGGCGCGAGGTCGGCCCATCGGGCCAGGTCGCCGAGCCGGCACCGAAGCGCCGACGCCGGACGCGCAAGTCCCCGGTCCTCGCGCACAACCCGAAGCTCGACCGGGCAGAAAGGATCAGCATTCGCCGCTGCGATCGGGATCGCGCCGGGCAGGATCGAGCGATGGAGAAACGTTGATGATCCTGGAACGATCGATGGAACCTCGAACGAGGGGAGGTGCTCGCCAGGCCGATACCAGATTCCTTCGCGTCGGGTAAGCATCTCAACGCCCGGGAGCGGTAAGAGCCGCTCCAGCAGGACGCGACGCGTGACCCCGGTTTCACGGGAGTCGTCATCCCAGAAGATCCAGGCGAATGGGCCGTCGATGGCCAGATGGATCGCGCCTTCGCGGCGAAGATCGGCCAGCGCGGGCAGGTCGGCCGCGGCGATCCGGGCACATCGGACGTCCTGCCAGGTTTCGGCCATCGGCTCGTTTCCTCCCGCCTAGCCGAGTTCGGAGAGAAGGGTCCGGGCTCGATCGATCAGATGCTGACGGGCGCGGTCGTCGGTCAGCCAGGCGGCGCGGTCGGCCAGGTCGCAGAGCTGCTCACGAAGGCGTGCCGCGTCGGCAAGGCCTGGCCGTCGACTTGCGACTTCGGCGGCGATCCGGTCGAGATGCCGGGCCATTGTCTCCGGTTCCACCCGCTCGGGAGAGACAGCCATTGGATGGGCCCCGGCCGTGCCGGAGTCGGGCTCGACCACCCCGGCGATCATCGAGGCGAGCGGGGCCACCTGCTCCTCGCGGTCCCAGACGTAGCGTAATACCCAGAGGTCCGAGACCCGCGCCTCGACACGCCCGCAGAGCAGCGCCGAGGCGGCTACCAACTTCAAAACCTTGACCGCGCGCCGATCCGTCAGCCCAATGCCAATGTCGCGCACCTTCCAGACGACCTCGGCAAACCGCTCCGCGATGCCGTTGATGTTCACCTGATAGACCCGCCGGGAGAGCCCGCGAAGGTCGGCCGCGGTGACGCTCGACTCAATCGGCTCGGATCGCTCCAGCTCCCAGCCCGCCGCGAGCAGTCGAGGCATTTCCTCACGTCGAAGATTGTCGATGTGGCATCGAAGCAAAAATCGGTCAAACAGGGCGCGTAGACCCTCGTCCTCGGGAAGGTGGTTCGAGGCGGCGAACATCGAGAGCAGCGGGAGCGCGTGGACCTCGGCGCCCCGGCGGTAGGTCCGCTCGTTGAGGACCGTGAGAAGGTTGTTCAGGATGGCGCTGTTCGCGTTGAAAAGCTCGTCGAGGAAGGCAAACTCGGCCTCGGGAAGCATCCCGGTCGTCACGGTGGCGACGGTCCCCTCGCGGAGCCGGATCAGGTCGATCGGACCGAAGACCTCGTTGGGCTCGGAGAACCGGGTCAGCAGGTACTCAAAATAATGGCCGCGCACGGCGGAGGCGAACTGACGGATCAGAGCCGACTTGGCGGTGCCGGGCGGACCGTGGAGGAACAGGTGCTCACCAGCGGCGACCGCCAGCGCGATCAGGTCGATGACCTCATCCCGCCCGACGAATCGCCGCTTCAGCGGCTCGATGACCTCGGTCCGCAACCGACCCACAACGTCGTTCATGATGGAAGCCAACCGAGGACTCCAGGGACCGCGGGCGACGTCCCCGCGACAAGCTGATAAACCTCATGAGCCCGGCTCGACGAGCCCGGACGCCAGGACGGCCGATCGTGGGCGGCAAGGCGCTCCGCGAACAGGAGGAGCAGACCGGGATGCCCACCGAAGTCGGTCGCCCCGATCGGGCCTTCCTCGAGTTCGGCGAGCGCACCGGAAAGCGGCCATCGCCTCAGCACCTCGCCAAGGATCTCCACGATCGGATCGTCTGGCGCCATGGCCCTCGCCCGCGCCCGGACCTGCGGCAGGTATCGGAGCATCAGGTCGGCGGAGAGATGGTCGGCGGGCGTCGACGGTGAGATCGGCATCGCCAGCCGACGACGCAGCTCGCGCTCCGACTGCCGGCCGTCCACCAGTGCCCAGCAGGCCCGCCGCACGAGTGTGGCGGCCTCGCGAGCGACCCGGGCCTCGAAACCAATCGGCGGTCCCCCCACCGAGAGAGCGTATCCCGCAAAGACGCGCCCCAGCTCGGCGACGTCGGCATCTCCGGGGCGGACGTCGACCTCGTCCGCAGGCCCAAAGACAACCTTGCCTTCCGCCAGCAGCGGACCCAGGAATCCCGAGAACGACGCCATGCCCGATTCGCCACTCAACCCGGTGCCTGAACCTCTTCATCCATCATAGCCCCACCGCCCCAGCGGCGCCGAGCCGACTACGCCAAAGGCGCAGGTTTTGCAAGGAGGGCTCGCATGAAAACAACAACCGAGATCGAACATGACCCGGTCACCGCGTCGTCCGAGGCCGCGGAACTCGGTGAGCAGCCTGCGCCGAAGGAGCAACGCGACCGCTCGATCCTGATCTGGCTGGCGGTCGGACTGGTCGCCCTCGCCGCGGCGCTCAACCTGCTCCGTGTGACCGGCGAATTCCTCCGTCCCGTCCTGATCGCGATCCTGCTCTGCTACGCAATCTGGCCGCTCCATGACTGGCTCCGTCAGCGGCTCCGGCCGGGAATCTCCCTTTTGATCATCGCGGCCGGCCTGGGCCTGATCGCAATCGCCCTCGGCTGGATGGCCTTCGCCAACGCCGAGCAGTTCTGGAAGGAACTTCCCAGATACCAGGAGCGGGCCGGCCGGTTTATCGGTCATGCCCAGGAAATGGTCGGCCGATACCTTCCCGGCCTTGGCCGGAAGGGCGAGAAGGCCCTTCCCCAAATCCCCCTGGAACGGATCGGCGACTACGCCCACGAGGTCTTTGGCGCCTTCGCCAATTTCCTGCTTCAAGCCGGTCTGGTTGGGCTCTATGTCATCTTCATGATGATGGAGGCGCCCCGGTTTCCCCGGGCGATCCGGAAGGCTTTCCCTCCGACTCAGGCGGCCCGGATCGGCGACACCCTCGATTCGATCAACCGGGCCGTGATTGAGTATCTCTCGATCAAGGTGAAGGTCAACCTGATCGTCGCCGTGCCGGCCGCGTTGCTCATGCTGGTGTTCGGCATCCAGGGAGCCGTGCTCTGGGGTGTGGTCACCTTCTTCGCGCGGTTCATTCCGTACCTCGGCGCGATCGTCGCCTACTCATTGCCGGTCGCCTCGGCGCTCCTGCAGCTTGAAGGCTCTGGCCGCTCGCTGGCCTTCGCGGTCGCGCTCGGTGTCCTCCACATCGTCGCCGAGAATGTCGTTGAACCGTTCATGACCGGCAAGGCCGTTGGGCTCAGTCCCTTGATTGTCCTGCTGGCGCTGGCGTTCTGGGACATGTCGTGGGGGATCATCGGCATGATCCTCGCGGTCCCGCTCACGGTGATCGCCCGGATCGTCTTCGAGCGGCTCGACCCCACGCGGCCTGTCGCCCGGTTGCTCGCCGACGACGATTAATGGGAGAGCCCTCCGGCGATCGGAGCGCGGCCACGAAGAAAATCCAGGGTCCGACGGATCACCTCGTCCCGGTCTCGGTCGTAAGCGAGCAAATGGTCGGACCGCGGGAGAATCACCAGATCCTTCCGCGATGAGCCGAGATGTTCGAGCAACCATCGGGCGTCGCGCGGCTCGACCACCGTATCGAGACGGCCCTGCAAGATCAGCGTCGGGGTTGCGATATTCGGCACCATCGGCTTGACCCGCTCGATCAATTCCAGGGCGCTCAGGGTCGCGCCCAGGCTGAAGGTCCGGAACTCCGACGCCCTCGCGACCTGGCCCCGGACCGCTCGATCTCGAACCGCCGGAGGACGTCGCCAGAGATTCGGCATCACCCGCGCAATCGCCCGCAAATACACGGCCGGCGCCACCGGTATCATCCGGCTGAACCGGATCCCCAGGAACGGGGCCAGTAACACCTGACACGCCACCGGACGGAGCGTCGACAATTCCAGGGCGAGCGTTCCACCGGTCGAGAAGCCGACGACGGCCACCGGAGCCCCCTCGACGGCCAGTTCGTCGAAAGCTTGGATCGCCGCCGCGATCCAGTCCCTCCACGACGATGACGGCATGACGGGACCCGGTCCCTCATGCCCGGGCAGAATCGGCGCGGAAACCTTCAGGCCGTCGGCCTTCAGCGCCTCGATGATCGGCGCAACCTCATAAGGGCCGCCGCCCAGGCCATGCAGCACCAGGCAAGAGAGAGGATTCTCGCGTTCCGGGCTCATCGGGGATCCGTCACAATCGGTGGATAAGTCATCCCGGCGTCTCTCGATGATGGAACGAACCGGAGCGGGGATCAAGTCCGGTCCTCTTTCTGAACGGAAGATCACATTGTATAATAAGGAGACTCGCGCATAGGGGGAGATCATCGCGATGGGAATCATCCGGCAATTGCCGCCGTCGGTCGTCAATCAGATCGCGGCGGGCGAGGTGGTCGAGCGTCCGGCGAGCGTGGTGAAGGAGTTGCTGGAAAACGCGATCGACGCCGGCGCCACGCGCATCGACCTGACCGTCGAGCGGGGTGGAAAGGATCTCGTTCGGGTGGCGGACAATGGCGGCGGAATGTCGGACGACGACCTGACCCTCGCCTTCACCCCGCACGCGACGAGCAAGTTGAGCGACGCCGAGGATCTCTTCCGAATCCGGACGCTGGGCTTCCGCGGCGAGGCCCTGGCGGCGATCGCCGAGGTCTCGAAGGTTCGCTGCCAGACCCGGCAGATGGGCGCCGAGACCGGGTCGGAACTCTGCATCGAGGGTGGGACGTTCGGGCTGATCCGGTCGTGCGGAGGGCCGGTTGGGACGGTGATGGAGGTCCGCAACCTTTTTTTCAACACACCTGTCCGGCGAACATTCCTGAAGTCCGACGTGACCGAAGCCGGCCACGTCGCCGAGATGTTCTCGCGGGTCGCGCTGGCGAACCCGAATATCCACCTGACCTATCGATCCGGCGGTAAGGTCGTCCACGACCTGCCGCCCGTCGGCGGCATCCGCGAGCGGATTGCCGTGTTCTTCGGTCGAGAGCTGGCCGAATCGCTTCTCTGGGTCGAGGGACGGCTCGACGAGATGCATGTCTGGGGTTACGTCGCCCACCCATCGCAGAGCCGGTCAACGGCGAAGGGGCAATTCCTGTTTCTGGGCGGGCGTTTTGTTCGGGATCGCTCACTCTCCCATGCGTTGAATGAAGCGTATCGCGGACTTTTGATGGTTGGCCGGATGCCTGTGGCGTTTCTCAACCTGGAGATCCCACCCGAGGAGGTGGACGTCAACGTCCATCCAACGAAGGTCGAGGTTCGGTTCCGTGATTCGAACCGGATCTACAGCCATGTTCTGGCCACGCTCCGCCAGACCTTTCTCAAGAGCGACCTGCACGCGAGGCTTCAGGCGGGGGCCGATACGGGCGTCGTGCCTCCGGAGCCGATGCCGCGCGACGTCTCGCCCACGCTGGCCGTCTCGACGTTTTCACCGGGGCCGTCGATGGCTCCTGCGTCATTTGAGCTGGGCGGCGGACCGAGCGACCGGCAAACCGTGGCTTCGTGGTTTGAGCCGAGCCGGCCGAGGGTCGAGACTCCGAAACCCGCCCCGAGCTGGGCGCAACCACTCCCCGGCGGATTCGCCCGAGGGACCGACGCCGATTTTGACGAGTTCGCCCCTCCGCCGATCCCGGCCGCGGCCGACTCGCCGATGATCGGGCCACCCACTCCCGGTCCCTCGACGCCACCACCCGCGCCGTTGCCCGTATCGACGGACTCCCTCGGCGCCCCGAAGCTCAAGGCCATCCAGGTCCACGATAGCTACCTCATCGCCGAGGCGGGCGACGGAATGATCGTGATCGACCAGCACGCGCTTCACGAGCGCATTCTTTACGAGGAACTGCGGGCGCGCGTGGCTCAGGGCCAGGTCGAATCGCAGCGATTGCTCGTCCCCGAGCCGGTGGACCTGCCCGCGCCTGAGGCCGTGGCGGTTCTCGAACAGGTCGAGGTCCTGGCAAAGCTCGGCCTGGAGGTGGAGTCGTTCGGCGGCGATACGGTGCTGGTTCGAAGTCTCCCGGCGATGCTGCCCAACGTCGAACCGAACCGGCTGGTCCGCGACCTCGCCGAGCACCTGCGTACCCAGCCGCTGCCCCCGACCCGCGACGGCCTGCTCGCCGAGTTGCTCCACATGATCGCCTGCAAGGCGGCGATCAAGGCCGGCCAGCCCCTCACGCCAGCCGAGATCGAGGCCCTTCTGGACCGCCGACACCTCGTCGCCGACTCGCACCACTGCCCCCACGGCCGACCGACGGCCCTGGTCTTCACCCGCGCCGACCTGGAGAAGCAGTTCGGACGGATCTAGAATCGAGCCTTCAGGCCGAGGAGGATCACCATGCCATCGAAATCCCCGATCGAGACGATCCCGCTGAGGGAAGATGCCTCGGGCACGCTCCGGGTCGGCGGCACTCGCGTGCTGCTGGAACTGGTCCTCGAGGCCCTGGAAGACGGCGCGACTCCCGAGGCCATCGCGCAGCGTTTCGATACGCTGTCCGTCTCCGACATAAACGCGGTGATCACCTACGCCGAGCGGCACCCCGACGAGATCGCCGACTACCAAAAGCGACGCGACCGGCGTGCCGCCGAGGTCTGGGAAAAGATCGAGGCCAATCGAAAGGACCTGGGCGAGATCCGACGTAGGGTCGAGGTCGGGCGGAAGCCGGTCGAATGAGGCCATCATGCGGTTGGCCGCCGACGAGAATTTCAATGGCGAGATCGTACGCGGACTGTTGAGGAAAGTCCCGGAGCTAGACCTCATCCGGGTCCAGGATATCGGGTTGATCGGCCACGACGATCCCGAAGTACGGGAATGGGCCGCATCCGAGGGTCGAATCCTCCTCACCCACGATCGGGTCACCATCCCCGATTTCGCCTACGAGCGACTCGCCGCCACACGACGGATGCCGGGTGTCTGGGTGATTGCAAGCCGTTTCCCAGTTGGCCAGGCGATCGAGGAAATCCTCCTCCTGATCTCTTGCAGCCGTCAGGGGGAGTGGGAAGGAGTGGTCTGCCACCTGCCGCTCTGACCGCGTCCGATCGCGGAAGAACACTCGGCCCACCTCCCCCTTTCATCGATCCATGCGGGTCTCGTAAAATCCAGGGATCGGGTGCGATGCGGCCGATCCGGCGTCGGGATCGGGAGATCTTGAGTGGGGGCGCCCTGTCAGGGCGTATCGGGCGATGATCTGCGTGACGATCGGGCGGGGCCGGCATTCGTCGCTCGCCGAGGAATGGAAAGAGGCGGCGGAGGCCGGCGTGGATCTGGTCGAGCTCCGCCTCGACTGCCTCCGACACGAGCCGGACCTCAAGCGAATCCTCAAGGAACGCCCGACGCCGATGGTCATTACCATCCGTCGAGGCGCCGACGGCGGCCTCTGGCGCGGCCCGGAGGAGAAACGGCAGCAGCTCCTCCGCGAGGCGATCGTGGCTGGGGTGGATTATGTCGATCTCGAGGTAGACATCGCCGCCGGCATCCGGCGGTTCGGCAAGACGAAGCGGATCATCAGCTATCACAACATGAAGGGCACCCCGCAAGACCTCGGCGATACCGCCGAGCAATGCGAGAAATTCGACCCCGATATCGTCAAGATTGCCGCCAACGCCACCACCCTCGCCGAAGCCTCACGAATCCTTCACCTGGCGACCGTCTCCAAGGTCCCGATGATCCCGATCGCGATGGGCGAGATCGGAGTTTTTACACGGATTCTCGGGGCGAAATACGGGGCTCCCTTTACCTTCGCCGGCTTCAACCCCGAGCGAACCTTCGCTCCCGGAATGCAGCCGTATTCCGTCCTCAAAAAGGACCTCGCGTACGATCGGATCAATGCCTCGACCGAGATCTTTGGCGTCCTGGGAGACCCGATCGAGCAGAGCCTCAGTCCGACCATCCACAACGCCGCCTTCGCCCACCTCGGCCTGAACAAGGCCATGGTTCCCTTTCTCGTCCCCGAAGGACAGTTGGCCACGTTCTTCGAGGAGTTGAAGTGGCTGGGGATCAGGGGATGCAGTGTGACCATCCCGCACAAGGAAGCCATCGTCCCGCTCCTTCAGCAGAAGGAGGGTGCCGTCGAGCGGACCAACTCCTGCAACACCGTCGTCATCGAGCCCGATGGCAAGCGAGTCGGGTACAACACCGATTATCGGGCCGCGATGGATTCGCTCGAGGACGCCATGGGCGGCCGGGCGAGCGAGGAGGCGACGAGCCCCGTCTATGAAAAGCACGTGATGATCCTGGGAGCCGGAGGCGTTGCCCGGTCGATTGCCTTCGGAATGGTCCGCCGCGGCGCGAATGTAACCATCACCAACCGGCACGACGAGCGAGCCACCTCGCTGGCCGAAGAGGTTGGCGCTCGGGCGATCACCTGGTCCTCGCGGTCCAGTACGGTCACCGACGTGATCATCAATTGCACTCCGGTCGGGATGCACCCCAACGTTGACGACACGCCGATGCCGCCGGGCGCGTTCAGCCGTCCGAACATGGTTGTCTTCGACACCATTTATCATCCCGAGAACACAATGCTGCTGAAGCTGGCCCGCGAGCGCGGTTGCAAGGGTCTTTCCGGCACGGACATGTTCGTCCGCCAGGCCGCTCTCCAGTTCAAGCTCTACACCGGGCAGGACGCGCCCCTCGATGTCATGCGAGAAGCACTCCGCCGGCGGCTCTCGCCCTTGAAGGACGCCTGATGGGCCGGGGCATCGTTCTGATCGGATACCGAGGAACGGGAAAGTCGACCGTGGGTCGGATTCTCGCCGAGCGACTCGGCCGAGCGTTCGTGGATAGCGACCGCGAAATCGAGGCGCGATCGGGCCGGTCGATCCGCGCCCTTTTCGCGGAGTCGGGCGAGCCTTCGTTCCGCGACCGCGAGGAGCAAACCCTCGCCGAACTGACCGACGGCTTTCCGGGCGCTGTTCTCGCGACCGGCGGCGGGGCCATCCTTCGGGAGTCCAACCGGCGACGCCTCCGCGATTTTGGTTTCGTCGCCTGGTTGACGGCCGACCCCGTGGAACTCTCACGCCGCCTTGAAGCCGATCCAACCAGTCTTGCGGGGCGGCCGGCGCTCACCTCGGCCGGAACCCTCGCCGAGATCGAGCAGGTACTTGCCTCGCGGTCGCCCCTTTACGCCGAGGCCGCCGACGTGGTCATCCCAACCGGCGGCCAGACGCCCGAACAGGCCGCCCTGGCTGTGATCGCGGCCCTCGGGCCGATGTTCGACGAAGGAGGGGCGTGATGCTCTCCGCATGGCCGATGCTGGTGGCACTGGGCGCCGGATTCTTCCTGATCGGCACCGTGGTCGGCAGCTTCCTGAACGTCTGCATCTATCGAATTCCCTGGCAGAAGAGCGTGATCTGGCCTGGATCACATTGCCCCCGGTGCTGGTCGGCGATCGCGCCTCAGGACAATATTCCGATCGTGAGCTGGCTGGCCCTTCGGGGAGAGTGTCGAAGCTGCGGGCTCCGGATCTCGCCGCGCTACCCGATGGTCGAGGCGATGGTCGGGCTGCTCTTCCTCGGGGCCTTTTTGATCGACGTCGTGGCGGTGCCACGCGGTCCCTGGTACGCGATCCCGACCGACCGGCTCATCGCCGCGGCCTATCACTCGATCTTCCTCGCCTTGCTGGTGGCCGCGACGTTCATTGACTACGACCTGATGCTGATCCCCGATCAGATCACGGTGACGGGGATGGTCATCGGCGTCCTGATGGGAACGATCTGGCCGGCGGTTCGGCCCGAGCCCTCGAACATGCCCCCGCCAGGCTCGATGACCCACGGGCAGGGCCTGATGGCGGGACTTGTCGGGATGGCGGTCGGCGCGGGGCTCACGCAGGGCGTCCGGGGCTCGGCCGGGTTCCTCTTCGGCCGCGAGGCGATGGGGCTTGGCGACGTCACGCTGATGGGGATGGTCGGGGCCTTCCTGGGATGGCAGGCCGCCGTCCTGACCTTCTTCCTCGCCCCGTTCTTCGGCCTGGCGCATGCGGCATGGAAAGTGTTGGTCAACCTCAGGAAACGGCTCGCCGGCGCCCAATTATCCAGCGCCGATCGCGAAATCCCTTATGGGCCCTATCTCAGCATGGCGGCGGCGGTCCTGCTCTTCGCCTGGCCGGTCGTCTGGAGAGGTTGGGCCGCGGGACTCTTCCATTCTCTCTATGTGGTATTCTGGTGGCTAATGGGGGTCACGAACATCCCGGATTAGCGAGCCATCCCCGGCCGATCGGCCGCGACGAAGCGCCGCCGGCCCTCATCCCGCCTGGAGTCGGAGCCCCTGCCATGGCCTACCAGTACAAGCGCCGCCGGCCCTCATTGATTCGAAACTTCTGGGTCTATCGCCGGCTGGTCGGCACGGCGGTCCTGCTCGGCCTGATGCTCTGGTTCATCTGGGCGAACAACAGTCCGGTGACGGTTCGCTTCCCGTTCGGGCTGGGACAGCTCACCAGTACAACCGGCATCGTCATTCTGATGAGTGCCGTGGTCGGATCCGTGCTCACCCTGCTCACCACCACGATCGTCCTGGCGATCCGTCGGCTCCGATCCACGCCCGCCCCTCACGACCCTCCCAATCCGGCCGACCCCGTCGACGACCTGCCACCGCCGGACTATGCCGCAAAAACCACGGAAGGGTTTCCGAATCCTCACTGGTCGAATTGACGATGAAAGAGGAGGACTGACTTCTCATCTCCTGAGACTTCGCGATCGGGGCCTTCTACCTTGTCACCCGGACTCCTCAATCCCGACCCAGCCGCCGCCCGGGCGCTACCAGGGCGGACGGCGATCCGCGCCGGGCTGCTCGCCTCGCTGGCCGTCATCGGGCCATCCCTCTTTTCCGGATGCGCCGGGCGTCCCACATTCATCGCGGGCGGACCGACTGTCGGCCAGTTGAAAACCAGCGTCTCGCACCTGGAGTACGAGAACGCCCAGATGAAGCGCGACCTGGCGAAGCTCCGTCGTGAGAACCGCGAGGTGGAAGATCGCCTCGTCCAGCAGGAGCAGGACAACGGCGACCTGACCGCCCGGCTCGACGACGCTCGCAACCTCCTCCGCGAACGCGGGTTGGACGATGACCTTCGGTCGGCCTCTCGATCCGGTCGATCCCATGACGACCTGGAAGACGGCGCCCGGACCATCCCCGCTGGCCGGGACAATCGGCCGCGCCGGAAGCCTCCGGTCGCTCGAATCCCCGGCCAGATGACCCCCGCCGCGCCGCTACGCGACGAGGAAGAGGGCACGGGGACTCTCGGCCCGCCACAAACTGCCCCCGGAACGGAAGAAGACTCCGACCAGGTCGGCCTTCGCCTCGACGACGATCTGGACCACCATTCGAGGTACCGAGGTCCGCTTCGATGGTCGCCTCGATCGCCGGGATCGGTCGACCCCGCGCTCCGGATTCGCTAGGTATCGACCGTCTGGATCTCGATCGGGAACCGGACCGTGGCGGAGGTACCCTGGCCGACGACCGAGGCCAGCGCGATCGACCCTTGCAACTGGGCGACCAGTTCGCGACAGATCGCCAGCCCCAGGCCGTTTCCTTCCACCCCGGAATGCTCGTCGCGGGCCAGTCGGAAGAAGGGCTCGAAGACCATCTCCAGGGCATCGGGTGGGATACCCGGGCCTGAATCGGCGACAGTGACGGACCAGGAATCGCCCTCGAGACGTCCCACCACCTCGATCCGGCCCCCGGTCGGTGTGTACTTGAGGGCATTTGTGACAAGATTGCCCAGGATTTGCTGGCAGCGTGAGGCATCGGTGACCACCGCCGCATCGGGCGAAGCCTCGACCCGGGCCTCCCATTGGACCTGGCGAGCCGCGGCGGCCGAGCCGAACTGACGCCCGATCTCGTGAATCATCGCGGCGATTGTGAAGCGTCCGAGGCAAAGCGGGCGCGATCCCTGCACCAGCCCGGCGTAGTCGAGGTAGCTCCGAGTCAGCCGGAGAAGATCATCGCAGAGCGAGACCATGGTCTGCATGTGATTTCGCTGGTCGGCCGTGAAGGTGGCCGCCGGTTCGCCGAGCAAGAGGTCGAATCCGGCCTTCAGCGAGGTGAGAGGCCGGCAGAGCTCGTGGCTAAGGTTCGAAAGCACCGAGCGCAGCTCACCTCGGTCGATCAGGAGCGGATGGCTCCCAGTGCTCGGTATCCCCCTGGATCGGACATCCATGGCCTGTTTTCCCTGCTCCGTGCGGTCGATCGAGTTCCGGGGAATCCTCCGCATGGTCGTTTGTCGGCTGGAAGCCGTCCACCGCGGGGCAAGGTCGCCGCTCGATCCCCACAGTCAGGAAACGACAATCTGATTGGCGAGGAGGGGATGTCCGTCGGTCAGATCGAGGACAGCCTGATGCGCCAGTTGCTTCGCGTGGTACGTCCGTGAGCGGCCCTGAAGGATGATCTTCTCGTCGGAGTAAACGACGTGGAGGTCGCGGATCCGCCCGCTGGCGACCCGATTGATGTGCCCCTCAATGAACTCGGCCAGCTCCCGATGATCCAAACGGGTGCCGATCCGATGGTCGTCGATCCCGGTCTCAAACAGCGGCATGCCAGTCTCCCACCATGATCATGGCTGTCGAGGCGGCGTCCCTGGAGAGGGGCCGCCCATCACGCGAGAGGGAGAGGGCGGGAGTCGAGGATAGTTGCGACCTGTTGGATATCGAGCCCGGCTCGTACCATCCTTGAACCCGACCGGCCGTCTCATTCGTCGGAAGAAAGACTGCGACCCAACCGGGGAGGGCCCGATGGACCTTTCCGTTCCGTGCGGTCCCTCCGAGTATCAAAAATCATACCGAGGGACCAGCACGGCGTCAAACCCCTACTCCCCGTGCGGCAGGTCGGAATGGCGGCGGAGTGGCCGCAAACCGGCCGCCCCGGCCTGGTTGGGAGCTTCAAGCAATTCGTCGGTCTGGATAATGGACTCGGCGAGCTTCGCCATCGGAATGCGACGATCCTGACTCTGTCGCTGGAGCAGCCGGAACGCCTCGCTTTCATTGAGGTGGCGCCGCGACATCAATATCCCCTTGGCTCGCTCGATCAGCTTCCGCTCCCGCAGGGTCGTCTTCAGCTCGTCGACATCCTCCTGAAGCGCCTTCAGCTCACGCGCTCGAGCCACCGCCACCTGCACGGCAGCATGGAGGCTGGGATTGGTCGCCGGCTTGAGCAGGTAAGAGATCACACCGTCTTCCACCGCCTGATCGATCAGGTTGGGGTGGCCATGGGCCGTCAGGATTATGACCGGCGTCCCGGGATCGACGGCAATCTGGCGGGCCGCCGAAAGCCCGTCCAGGCCCGGCATCTCGATGTCCATGAACACCGCGTCGGGAAGGGTTCGCCGGCACATCTCAATGGCACGCTGGCCATCGTGGACAACGGCCACCACGTCATAGCCCAGCGATTCCAGTTGGTTTTGCAGTCCGACCGCGACTGGTTTCTCGTCGTCCGCGATCACAACACGATAAGGCCGAGTCATCGCCGTGTTCCTCTCGTTTCTCGATCCGTGAAAGCGGTTCCACTCTCCAGCAAATTCGGTTCCGCTCCACAAAAATCGACATCCGACTCCGGATTTCCGATCACTCGGACCCGGAAAACCGCTTGACGACGTGTGGAGCCAGGTCAAAATGTCCCCGATCTCGGATCGAGTCCGGCGCGGCGGCCGGGTAACCCGCGGATCGCTGGTCTGTGGGGAGGGCCTGGATCTTGACCTTGCATGCCTGGTCGAGCCTGTTGTTCGACGATCTGATTGTGGGCGACGAGTGGGAGAGCCCTCGCCGAACCATTACCGCGGCGGATGTCGCTCTCTTCGCTGGGCTCTCTGGCGACTTCAACCCCATTCACGTGGATTTCGAGGCTGCCGGGCGCGGTCCATTCGGCCAGCCGGTCGCTCACGGTTTGCTCGGAATGGCCGTCGGCTCGGGCCTGATGAGCCAGGCGCCTCGTGTGGAGACCCTCGCCTTTCTCGGCATCCTCGAATGGCGATTCCATCACCCGATCCTCTTTGGCGACACCATCCGTGGCCTCTCCCGCGTTGAGACCCTCGAACCCGCCGCGAATGGCCGCCGAGGCGTGGTCACCTGGCATCGTCGCATCCTGAATCAGGACGATCGCGTCGTCCAGGAAGGCCGTACCCAGACGCTTGTCCGCGCCCGTCATCGACGATCCGGCCCAGCATCTCCATCCCCTCTGCATCCTCCCAAGGCCGATGCATGATTGACTTCGGCTTTTCTATGGCGGCCAACACCAGAATGTAGCATAGATGAAGCGATCGGACGATCCCAATCCGTCCCCTCCTGCGCGAATTCCTTCGTCTTTCCACGAACGCCCGAGCGGCGGCCAATTGACGACAGCCAGGGCACCCGCCATGATGAGGCCGATTTATGAAGTTGGATCGGTGCAAGCAACGAGTCACAAGCATGAATGGATCATCCGAGCGGAGAGTGGCCCTGGTGACGGGTGCGGCGCAGGGGATCGGGCTGGGGATTGCCCGGACGATGGCAGCCGCCTCGTACGATCTCGTGCTGACCGATGTCGAGCGCGATCTGGTCCGCGACGAGGCCGCGGCGATCACGAGCCACGGCGGCCGGGCCATTGGCCAACCGCTCGACGTCACTCGATCCGACGACTGGACCCTCGCCGTCGAAAAGGCCGTCGCCCAGTGGGGTGGGATTGACGTCCTGGTCAACTGTGCGGGAATCAGCCCAAGAGGGACGATCGAGTCGACCGACGAGGCGCTCTGGGACCGGACGCTCTCGATCAACCTGAAGGGAGCCTGGCTAGGAATCAAGGCGGCGATGCCGATTCTTCGGGACCGCCGGGGAACCATCGTGAACATCGGCTCGGTCCGGGCCACTCGACCGATGCCGGGGCTCTTTTCCTACGTGGTCAGCAAGGCCGGCCTGTGGGGATTGACGCAGCAGGTGGCTGTCGAATGCCTCGACATCGGGGTCTCGTGCAACATGGTCGCGCCCGGATGGGTCGACACACCCAACGAACGGCAAATCCAGGCCAGGCACGGCCGTCCGGATTTTCCCGCCGGCATCCGTAATCTGACCACCCCGGAGGAGGTCGGCGCCGCTGTCCTCTACCTGGCCTCGGAGCCCGCCCGCAAGATCACCGGGACCATTCTCTATCTCGACGCCGGCCTGCACGTCGCCGACGACGCGGGGATGGTCCATCTGCCCGAACGCAGCCGCCCGCCCTACGAGCAACGATTCGATTAGTCCCTGAGTTAAGGGCAAAACATGCTCTACTGTCTAAATACCAGCACGATCCGACCGACGCCCCTGCTGGAGAAGATTCGGCTGGCGGGCGAGGCGGGTTACTCGGCGATCGAGCCGTGGAACGATGAGATCACGGCGTATCTTGATCAGGGCGGAAGCATGGCCGAGCTTCGATCGGCCCTCGCCGATGCTGGCCTCCGGGTGGTCAGTGTGATCGCGCTCCACGGCTGGATCACCGCCGAGGGCGAGGATCACGCCAGGGTGCTGGCGGAATGCCGGCGTCGGATGGAACAGGCCGCCGAGTTGAAGAGCCCGTACATCGTCGCCAGCCCGCCGCGTGAGGTGGTCGACCTTGGACGAGCCACGGAGCGGTTCGCCGAACTTCTGGAAATCGGCCGCTCGATCGGTGTGACGCCGTCGATGGAATTCCTCGGCTTCGTCGCCGGCGTGAAGACGCTCGACGCGGCCTGGGCGATCGCAGGCGGGACAGGCGACCCTCACGCCACGATCGTGGGGGACGTCTTCCACATGATTCGGGGCGGCGGCTCGGTCGACGACCTGCTCAAGATTCCGGGCGATCGGCTGGCGAACTTCCACATCAACGACGTTCCGGCCAATCCCGATCCGCTCACCCAGATGGACGAGCATCGAGTGATGGTCGGCGAGGGGATCGCGGACCTCCCTCGCGTGATCGCGAACCTGCGGACGATCGGCTACGACGGCCCGATCTCGCTCGAACTTTTCAACCGGGCGTTGTGGGAGCAAAACCCCGCTACGGTGATCCGCCGGGGTCTCGATCGCATCCGTGCCCTGGTCGAATCCGAACCGTCGCGTTGAGAAAAGAGCGAGAGTCTCCCCTTTTCACGCGGTCCGATCCACGCGAGAATGGATTCTGTCGTCCGAGCATCCGGCAACGATCCCGGCCGGGAGAATGAGTCGGTGAGACCTCGCCGCATCGGGCGGGCGTCGACGGATGCGGCCGACGCAGGGAGGGCTGCCATCATGTCCGAGCCTCGCATCGAACTGATCCCTTCGCGTGGCGCTGTCTGCTCCGATGGCTCGATCGTGCTGGACGTCCTGTTCCGGATCACGCCTCGGAGCCCGGACGTTCATTTCCCGCGCCCGGCCCTGAACCTTGCACTGGTGCTCGACCGATCGGGGTCGATGGTTGAGGGGAAGAAGATGGCGCACGCCATCGAGGCCTCGGCGTTCGTCGTGCAGCAGCTTCTGCCGAACGATAAAATCAGCGTTGTGATATTTGATGAATGTGTGGACGTTTTGGTTTCATGTAGTCCGGCGGCGGACAAGCTGGGGCTCGTGCACCGGATACAGCAGGTCCGGCCTCGGGGCTCGACGAACCTTCACGCGGGATGGGCCGAGGGAGGGCGTCAGGCCGCCGCGGGGCTGGTCCCGGGCGGGATCAATCGCGTGCTGCTTCTCTCCGATGGTAACGCCAATGCCGGCGTTGTCGACCCGAACACAATCGCCGCCGAGGCGAGCGGCCTGGTGGCCAACGGTGTTAGTACGACGACCCTCGGCGTCGGCGACGATTACAACGAGGACCTGCTCGAATCGATGGCGATGGCCGGCGACGGAAACTATTACTACATAGAGTCACCTGTGCAGCTTGCAGATATTTTCCAGACCGAACTCCAGGGGCTGATGGCGACACTCGGCCAGAAGATGAGCCTGGGCCTCGAACCGGCCGATGGCGTTGAGGTGCTGGAGGTGCTCAATGACCTCCAGCGCGCCCCCACCGGCCGTTTGATGCTGCCGAACCTTGTGGTCGGGATGCCGATCCCTCTGGTTGTCCGGCTGAGAGTGCCGCCGAGTGCCACGGGTGGCCAGATACTGGCCATTCGGCTGGCCTGGGACGACCCACGGACCGGCGGCCGTCACGTTGTCCGATCCCTGCTCGGCGGGTTGCCGGCCATCCCAATGACGGAGTGGTCGGCGCTGCCCGAGCTTCCCGAGGTCGCCGAGCAGGTCGCGCTGCTGATGGTCGCCCGAGCCCAGAAGGAGGCCGGCCGCTCCGCCGAGATTGGCGACGTCAGCGGCACCGTGCAATGGCTGCACACCGCCCGCGCGACGGCCTCGTCGATTGTCGGCTCGCCTGTGTTGAACGACGAACTGGCGGTGCTCGATCAGATGGAAGAATCGCTCGGGTCGCTCCCGCATGAGACCTTCGCCAAGCAGGCCAAGTATCGCTCGTACCAGCACCGCCAGGCCCGGGTCAATCGCCCTCCGCAGTCGCCGGATTCGCCCGGCGACGCGAAAAGCTGACCTCCGATTCTCCAGCGGCCGAGGCCGGCGAGTCAGGCGGGACCAAGCTCGACTCGGCGGCCGGCCAGTCCGAGGTTCTCGTCGATGTCGGTCTCGTTCCAGAGGTTCGAGATCACGGCGGAGATCCTCGGGTCCTGAAGGGCCCAGAGGTACGCCTTCATCGGGGCCTTCATCTCGCCGGGCACGACCCGCTCCACCTTCGCGACCCGCCACGAGGGGACTGGTTGCAGCGGCTTGTGGTGTGTCGCGACGGCGTGCGCCGCTTTCATCGCGATCACACCCAGCCCCTTTTGGGTCGCATGCGCGAGCGAGGCGTTGACGTATCCGCCGTTGATCACATTATACGCGACCATCGCGGCGTCGTAATGTCCGGCCTCGGCCGCGGCGCGGAGTACGCCCGCGGGGTCGTTGTGCGAGGTCACGCCCAGGAACCGAACCTTCCCCTGACGCTTCAGGTCGGCGAAGACCTCGGGGATGGCCGGCGAGCCGAGGTCCTCGGCGATATCGGCGCCGTGGGGGCACATCAGCAGGTCGAAATGGTCGGTGCCGACGCGCTTCAGGCTCCCCTCGATCGACTCGACAATCGCCTGGCGTACCTCCGGGCTATTCTCCACCCGATCGCCGAACTCGGGCTGCATCGCGGTCCGGAGATAGGCCGAGGCGAACGCCTTTTGCTGGCCGGGGAAATAGGTCAGGTAGTAGCCTGGCAGTTCGAGCCGTCGGCTTCGGCCGATCGCCTCGGCCTCGCGGCGGATCGCTTCCTGTCGCGAGGTAGGAAGGCTGTCGAGGATCTTCCGGTACAGCCGGGTGCGCACCCCATTGAAGGCGCTGACCTTGGTTGTCAGGAAGACCCTGTCTCGGAGCTTTGGTGACTCGGTGAGGAGCTTGCCGAAGGCGCGCTCGGTGTCGCCTCCGTTGTAGGCGGGGGCCATGTCGAGGTAGTTCAGCCCGCGCTCGATGGCCTTGTGGATATGCCGGTAGTTCTTGAGGGTGATGGGGTCGCCGCCGCAAACGACCTCCGAGATCATCATTCCGGTTCGGCCGAGTCGTCGATAGGCCATCCCGGGTTGTCGGTTGCGCCACTCCTCGGCGGGCTCGTCTGCTTCGCGTCCGAGGGCAGGATGCGCCGAGGCCCCGAGAGCGATCGCGGCGGTCCCCACGCGGAGGAAATCGCGGCGGCTGGCGTCCGGGGCGGTTTTGGGGTTCGTCTCCATCGGGATCTCTCCTCGGGTTGAGTGGCGATCGACGCTCCGTCCCTCCGGGATTGGTCAAGGCGTCCGGAGAGACGGAGCAAGCAATCCCCGGGCCCTGATGCCTCGCTCGCCCAGGGACCGGCGGAACCCGTACGATCAAACCTGCCCGCAATCCTGTATCTGGACCTGGGCTTGCGGTGTTCCGCTCCGCGAGCCGAGGGCCTCGATCTTCTGGACCACGTCCATCCCCTCGACCACCTCGCCGAAGACGACGTGCTTGCCGTCGAGCCAGGGCGTGACGACCGTCGTGATGAAGAATTGAGAGCCGTTGGTATTGGGGCCGGCGTTGGCCATCGAGAGCAGGCCGGGGCGGTCGTGCTTGAGCTGGAAGTTCTCGTCCTTGAACTTCGTTCCGTAGATCGACTTCCCGCCGGTCCCGTTGTGGTTGGTGAAGTCGCCCCCCTGGATCATGAACTGGGGGATGACTCGGTGGAACGAGGACCCCTTGTAGCCGAACCCCTTCTCGTGGGTGCAGAGCGCGCGGAAGTTCTCGGCGGTCTCGGGCACCACGTCATCGAAGAGGTCCATGGTGATTCGACCGGCGGGCTTGCCGTCGACGGTGATCTCGAAAAAGACGCGCGGCCTGGCCATGTTTCTAACCTCGAAAAAATGCCGGAGGTCGATCCCAGCGCCCTTCGCCCGGTCTGGGTTCCGAGCGCTCGACAGCCCAACAGGATACCCATCCCTCCGCGCCGGTCCAAGCGAGGTGCCCGATCCTCAGCGCACGCGGCTTCAGGAAATCGATCGTTCGAATCGACCCTGAAGCGTCGAGTTCCCATTCACGAGTTGATGTTCTATGGTCCGTGTGTCGGGGTCTCGCGCGGTCCACCTCGCCGATGTGGCCCCGGCGTCCTGTCGCGCGCAGGGTCCAGGGGGGACCCGCGCCGGGCGATCCGACGGGCCAGGTCCACGACAAGTCAGCTACCGGGGAGGGGACGATGGGGAAGGCATCCGGATCGATCGCTGGGGTACGGGGGTCGAGAAGGGGTCGGACCGCGACGCGTAGCAAGGCGCTGGTGATGGATTTGCTCGAATCGAGGCAACTCCTGGCCGCCTCCATCACCATCGCGACGGGCGGATCCACCTCCATCCCTGCGGGTGCCTCGTCGTTCATCGACAACGGCACCTACACGATCGATCCCTCCGCCCTGATCGGCGCCACCTCGCCGATCGTGCTTCATGCGACCGGGTCGATCCTCTTCCAGTCCCCGGTTCTGGGCTGTCAGACGAGCCTGGATGTTTATTCTGGGGGGATACTCAGCGTCCAGGCTAATCTTTCGACCCTGGCCGGTTACGATATCACGCTGAGGGCGGACAACGGCGGCACCGCCGCCGGAACCAGTCAGAATGGAGTCGTTATCGCCAATAACGCCACGATCACTTCTTACGGGAATCTGACGATCAACGGCGTCGGCGATTCGTCGAATGGCACGAACGCGGCGTTCGGTGTCTTCGTCCAGGCGGGCTCGCATCTGGCGGTCGTGGGTGGCGGCAGCCTCACCGTCAATGGGAGCGTCTTCGGGGGTGGGACCACCTCCGGCCACAACGTCGGCGTGCTGGTCGGCGGTGGGGCGTCGGTCACGGACGATCGAGGCCCGATCACCGTGAATGGGTCAAGCTATGGCACCGCCACCGATCAGGGCCTGGACTACGGCGTCCTCGTCGACGGCGGGACGATCTCGACGCAGTCCGGCGCCGTCACGGTGAACGGGAGCGCCGGCGCGGGGTCAAATAGCGACCACGGCGTCTTCGTGTGGGCCTCGGGCACTTACTCCGATCCGTTGAGCCTCGGCACCGGCGGAACCAGCACGTCGGCATCGATCACATCGGGCAGTGGAGCGGTGGAGGTGAGCGGGAGCGGCGGGGGGACCGGGACGGCGGGAAACAATTTCGGCGTGCTGGTCGCCACGGGCGGCTCGATCGGCACCGGCGACGTAGGTCCCGTCACGGTCAACGGGACGGGCGGCGCCTCGACGGGCGGGGACAACTGCGGCGTGGTGCTGTTCAACTATGACGCCGGGCCGTCGCCGACGATCACGTCCGGCGGCGGGAACGTGGCCGTCAACGGGACCGGCGGCGGCTCGCAGACCAGCACTGGATTGAGCGACGGCGTCCTGGTTCGGATCGGGGGAGTGATCACCGCTGGCGGGCTCGGGAACGTGACCGTCCAGGCGACCGGTAGCTCGGACGCCGGTCCAGCAAATATCGGCGTCTATGTCGGAAACGCCGGGGCGATGATCACGTCCTCGGGCGGGAATGTGATCGTTGCCGCGAAGGGTGGCGGCCTCGCGACCGACACCAACTCCATCTACGACTTCGGCATCCAGGTCGCCCCCCAGGGGACGATCACGGCCGGCGGGATGGGGACGGTCAAACTGTACGGCACCGGCGGGGCCGGCGGGGGCAATCTGAGCGTCGGGGTGTATCTCAGCGGGACCGGCACGGGAGCGAACCTCGGCCTGGTGACCTCCTCGGGCGGCGACATCCTCGTCCAGGGCTGGGGCGGCGGGGCCGGCACCGCTAGCTCGCAGAACGCCGGGGTTCATCTCGATTCTGGAGGGCTGATCGCCGGCGTCGGGACGGGCTCTGTCACCGTCATCGGGACCGGTGGCGCGGCGTCGGGCGGGCAGGAAGACGGCGTCCAGATCACCGATGGAAGCAAGGGCTACGGCAGCGGCGTCACGACCGCGTCCGGGTCGCTCTCGATCACCGGAACCGCGGGGCAATTCTCCGCGACCGGTACGAACGATTCCGGCGTGGCGGTCGAGGCGGGGGGCCTGGTCGAGTCGACGACGGGCGGCGCGGTCGCGATCAATGGCACCGGCGCGGCGGCTGGGCAGAGCAGCGATGGTGTGGATATCCTCACGTCGGCGCAGGTTCTCAGCCCGACGGGAACGGCCTCGATCAGCGGGTCGGCCGGTGGCAAAGCCGTCGCGAGCCAGGAATACGGCGTTCAGATCAACGCGGCGACGATCAATGCGGGCGGGGTGGTGACGATCGCCGGGACGGGCGGTGTCGGCTCGCTCAATGACCTTGGCGTCCTCATCACCGGCACGGGAGGAAACGTCACCTCGGCGGGCGGGATCACGTTGACTGGAACGGGCGGCGGCAGCTCGACGTCGGTCGTGGACTACGGCGTGCAGATCGCCGGAGGCGGCCAGGTGATCGCTTCGGGATCGGCTCCGATCTCCATCAAGGGAACGGGTGGCGTCGGCAGCTCGTCGCAAGACGGCGTCTTCATCCTCGACGGGGCGCCGACCACTCCGGCCGTCCAGTCGGTCGACGGCTCGATCACGATCCAGGGCCAGGGCGGCGGCCACTCCTCGGGTTCTTCCAACTACGGGGTCTATATCGAGGGTGCGCAGATCGACGCCACCGGCAAGGGCGACCTTTCCATCACGGGTACCGGCGGCCCGGGAAACCAGTGGTCAATGGGCGTGGGCCTGGATCCCGATACGAACGGGGCGGTTCTCTCGACGACTGTCGGCAACATCTCGATCGTCGGCACCGCCGGCGGCAGCGGGGCCAACGAGTATGGCATCCGCCTCAATGCGTCGAGCATCACCACGACCGGCGGCTCGGTGAGCCTTTCCGGGACCGCCTCCGCCAGCGCTGGCAACTCCGCTGGCGTCTACAACTCTGGCATGACGATCACGACGTCGGGCGCCGGCAACATCTCGATGACCGGGATCGGCGGGAGCAGCACGACCAACTCCACCGCGAGCGACGGGGTCGACGTCGAGAATGGCTCAACCATCTCGGCCACCGGGACCGGCGGCATCGCGCTGATCGGGACCGGAGGCGCCAGCGCCGGGGGGAATAACAACCAGGGCGTCTGGGTCAACAACTCGTCGATCCAAACGGCCACCGGCCCGATCTCGATCAAGGGCACGGGCGGAAACGCCGGCGCTGGGGGCCACGACAACGATGGCATCCAGATCAACGGCGCCTCTTCGGTGAAGTCCACCGTCTCGGGCAACATCACGCTCGACGGTACGGCCGGGAGTGGATCCTACAACGGCACGGGCATCCGGATCTCCGACTCGAGCACGGCCGTCACGGCGGGCGGGGCCGGCACGCTCAGTATCACCGGTCTCGGCGATGCGACGGCGACCGCGGCGAACAATTACGGCGTGCTGCTCACCACCAGCGCGACGGCGTCCTCGACCTCGGGCGATGTGACGATCAACGGGACCGGCGGCGGCGGGACGAATTACAACGACGGCGTGATGGTCACCGGCGGCTCATCGCTCCAGACGGGCGGCAACGTCGTCGTAACGGGCACCGCCCTGTCCACGACGACCGGCAAGCATAACTTCGGGGCCGCCGTCAACAGCAGCGGCACAGTCCAGGCGACCAGTTCCGGTAACCTGACCGTCAACGGCACCGGCGGCGGCGGCACTTACGTAGAGTCGGGCGTCTACGCGAGTGCCAGCGGGACGTTCCGGTCGGCCGACGGCAACCTCACCATCACGGGGACCGGCGGCGGCTCGGCGACCGCCAACGGCGATGCCGGGGTCGTGGTCTGGAGCGGCGGGCAGGTCCAGGCGACCGGATCGGGCGATGTGACGATCAACGGGACCGGCGGCGCCGGCAGCTACTATGCCACCGGCGTCTTCGTGACGAATGGCGGGATCGTCCATTCGGACAACGGCAACATCTCGCTGAGTGGGGCCGGCGGCGGCACCGGCTCCACCTCGAACCATAATTACGGCGTCGACCTGAGCACCAACGCCTCGATCACCGTCACGGGCACCGGATCGACCTCGATCACCGGGACCGGCGGCGTGGGCAACAACCAGAACCAGGGCGTGGCCATCGACTCGAGCGCCACCGCGACGACGGCCGGGGGCAACCTCACCATCAAGGGAACCGGCGGCAGCCAGGCGGGCGCCACGAACAACGTCGGCGTCAACCTGACCGGTGCATCGGTCTCTCCCGGCGGGACGGGCGCACTCTTCATCACCGGATACGGCGGCAACGGCGGGGCGACCGGCAGCTATAATGCCGGCGTCTACATCGGTAGCTCAACCATGACGGTCGGCGGCGACGTCACGATCGCCGGCACCGGCGGACAGGGGAAAAATCGGGATCGGGGCGTCTTCCTCAATAGCCAGACCCTCTCGCCGGGCGGAAACGGGAACGTCTCGATCACGGGCATCGGCGGCGCCGAGACGTCGGCCACCACGTCGGCCTCCGCCGATCAGGGGATCTATGCCAAGAAGGCGACGATCAAGTCGAGCGGCTCCGGCGATCTCTCGCTCGTCGGGACGGGTGGCGCCTCGGCCGGTCAACAGGCCGTCGCCTACGGTATCTACCTCTACAATGGCACGACCGTCGAAGCAACGGGGACCGGGACGGTCTCGGTCACCGGCACTGGCGGCACGTCGGTTGGCGGCGGCTACGAAATCGGCATCTCCCTGGTCCTAAACTCGACGATCACCTCGGGGGGTGGCTCGGTCACGGTCGCCGGCACCGGCGGCGACACGGGAACCGGCGGTCAGAACATCGGCATCCGCGACATGTCGGGCTCGACCATCACGGCGACCGGTTCCGGCAACCTGATCGTCACCGGTACCGGCGGGTCGGGCGCGATCAACAACTATGGCGTCCAGCTCACCGGGACCATCGGGACCACTGGGACCGGCAACGTGACCGTGACGGGGACCGGCGGCTCCGCGCTCTCGGCTGGCGGCCAGCCGTCGGACAATAACAAGGGGATCTTCGTCGAAAACGGTGCGATCCACGCGACGAGTGGCCAGCTCACCGTCAAAGGAACGGGCGGCGCCTCGGCGGCCGATAGTAGCTCCAACGACATCGGAATCCTGGTCCTCGGCGGGACGATCCAGACGACGACCACCGGGGATGTCTCGGTGACCGGGATCGGCGGGCAGGGAGGCTACTACTCTTACGGCATCTTGCTCAACTCCTCCGGCGCCATCGAGTCGACTCAGGGCGGCGTGACGGTGGTCGGGACCGGAGGCGGCTCGGCTTCGGGCCAGGGATCGAACGCCGGGATCATCGTCCGATCTGGGCAGATCACGACGGGCACGCCGGGCCCGACGCCGGTGGTCGGCGGCAACGTCTCGATCCAGGGCGCGGGGGGCGTCGGCGGCTCGAAGGATTTCGGCGTCCACATCGACGAGTCCACAATCACCTCGACGACTTCCGGCTCGATCGTCCTCAACGGGACCGGCGGCCAGTCGAGCGACGGCTCGCAGAGCATCGGCGTCTACGACTCCGGCGGGACGATCAGCGAGACCGGGACGGGAACCCTCACCATCACCGGCAAGGGCGGGACGGCCAGTCAGGGCAACAACGCGGGGGTGAAGCTGGCCAACGGCTCGACGGCCACGACCAGCTCGGGCGACCTCACCATCACCGGGACCGGCGGCGGCACCTCGGCCGACTCCACCGACTTCGGCGTCTACATCGCCACCGGGTCGAACGTCTCGGCCGGCTCAACCGGGACCGTGACGGTCACCGGCCAGGGCGGCCAGGGCGGCGGCAGCGTCGGCGTCTCCGTCAACGGATACCTCAGCGGGACCGGCGCCCAGATCACCTCCGGCGGCGGCGCGATCACGCTGAACGGCACCGGCGGCGGCTCCGCGAGCGACGGAGGCGGCGACGTCGGCGTCCAGGTCTCCAACGGCGGCAAGATCGTCGCCGTGACGGCCCAGGGCTCGATCAACGGGACCGGGGGCCCGGGCAACGGGTACAGCGACGGCGTTCAGGTGAGCACCAACGGCAGCCTCGGAGGCAACGGCGGGTTCTTGATCTACGGGTACGGCAAGGGGCACGCCGGCGACGCCGGGAACGACGTCGGGATCGCCGTGACGTCCAGCGGCCAGATCAACACGACCGGCCCGCTGAAGCTCTACGGCTACGGCGGGAGCGGCGGTGGGAACGATGCCGGCGTCCTGGTCTCCGGCAACTCCTCGACGAAGATCACAGCCCCGGGCCTCACCCTCACCGGGACCGGCGGCGGCTCCAACGGCTCGCAGGGCTACGATGTCGGCGTCCGCGTTGACTCGGGCGCCTCGATCACCTCGACCGCCGGCGCCCTCTCGATCACCGCGTACGGCGGGAATTACGGGATCGGCCAGGACGACGGCCTCTTCGTGACCGGCACCGGCTCGGCGATCACCTCGACAGGCGCCTCGATGGCTGTCGCCGGCACCGGCGGCGGCGGCTCGAACTCGACCGGCAGTTCGGGCGTCGCGCTGACCGCCGGCGGCCAGCTCCTCTGGAACGGCAGCAACACCGGTACCTTCTCCGTCAACGGCACCGGCGGCAACGGCACCGGCGGCGGCAACTCTGGCCTCCTGATCGACGGGATCGGCTCCAAGCTCTTCACCGAGGCCGTCCTCTCGGCCACACCGGTCTACGCCGGGACCTCGGGCCAGACCGGCACCGCGCCCGGATACGGCATCCAGATCACCAACTCCGGCGGGATTTTCGGCCAGAACGGGCCGGTGCAGGAGCCCTTCAACCTCCAGGCCGACACCCTGCTGGCCGACGCCACCTCGACGCTCTCCACTCCCAGCCAGACCATCGGCGTCAGCGTGAGCCAGTCGGGGACGATCGCCGGATCGGTCTCCTCAATGACGTTCAACAGCACCGGCGCCGGGGTTCTCACTCTCGACGGCGGCCCGAAGTTCCAGGCCGGACAGGTCAACGACAACACCGGCACCATGATCGCCTCGGGCCATCTCGCCGCCGGCCTGACCTCCCCGATCGCGGTCGCCGCCTCCGCGACACTGACCGTCGCCCCCGGCGCGGTCCTGCCGGGCGTCTCCGACTCCGGAGGGACGATCAACGGGGCGAGTGGCCAGGGGACCGTCGGCGCCTACGTCTCGACCGGCAACGGCACGATCTCGCCCGGGAGTCCGACGTCCGCTGGCATCCTCCACTTCACCTCGGTGAACCCCGGTTCTGGCGAGACGTTTGTCTTCGGCCTGGGCGGCCCCTCGGTCGCCGGCCAGCAGCCGATCGCCGGTACCGATTACTCGCAGATCCAGATCGTCCCCGCGTCGGTCGGGCCTCAATCGCCGATCAACCTCTCGGGCTCGACGCTCCAGCTCCAGTCGCTGGGCGCCCTGGCGGCCCAGCCGGGATCGGTCTACACCCTGATTTCCAACCCTGGCGGCGCGGCGATCGCCGGGACGTTCAACGGGCTCCCCGAGGGCTCCAGCATTACGCTCGGCGGCCAGACCTATTTCCTCAGTTATTCCGGCGGGGCCTCGGGCGCCGACGTCGTCCTGTACATCCCGGCGCCGACGACAACCACGCTTCAGGCCACTCCAGGTCCGGTGTCCTACGGCCAGACGGCCCAGTTCCTTGCGAAGGTGATCACCACCGGCACGTCGATCGCGCCGACCGGCAACGTTGCCTTTTATCTGTTGGGGAGCAACACCTTCCTCGGCCTTGTCCCCATCGATGCCAATGGCAACGCCTCGCTGCAGGTGCCCAGCTTGCCGACCGGGTCGGACACCGTCACCGCGCTGTTCAGTGGGACCATGGCCTTCGAGAGGAGCCAGAACACGGCGACCGTCACGGTGACGAAGGCCACGCCCATGGTCCAGATCGCGACCTCGACGCCGACGGTCGCCGCCGGCCAGCCGGTCTCCTTCATCGGCTCGGTCCTCCCGGCGACGCCCGGTAGCGCCGTGCCGACCGGAACGGCCAGCTTCACCGACACGACCACTGGCACCACGCTCGCCTCGAACGTCCCGCTGGTGGACGGCCGGGCCGTCCTGACGCTCAGCACGCTCGCCCCGGGCGATCACTCGATCGCGTTCACCTATAATTCGGGCGACGCCAATTACGACGGCGGTGGCTCGGCCTCGACATCGGTGGCTGTCCAGGGCGTGGGGGTCCTCGCCTCGTCGATCACGCTGGTCGCCCCAGCCTCGGCCTACTCGCAATCGGTCATCACGCTCTCGGCCCTGGTCGGTGCGGGGACGGCCGACCCAACGGGCCAGGTTGAGTTCTTCGACGGGGGCAAGGCGATTGGCACGGTGCCGCTCTCGACCTCGGGCGTGGCGACACTTAGCCTGCCCGATCTCTCGCAGGGCGACCACTCGTTCACGGCGGCGTTCACCTCGTCGAGCGGCGGCGTGGCGCCGAGCCACTCCTCGGCGCAGACGACGCTGGTGACCACCAACCCGCTGGCTCCTGTAACAGTGAACACGGCGATCTCGGTGACGCCCATCTACCTGCCGCTGCCCTCGACCGTTCCAGCCTCGCTTGGAGGCCGGAATACCCGTCTGAAGGTCTCGGTGACGGTCGCCAGCGGAACCTCGGGCGCCTCGACGCCGGTCGGCCCCGTCACGCTCCTGGCCGACGGCCTGCCGATCGCCTCGGTCAACCTCGACGCCAGCGGCCAGGCCACGTTCAACGTGAAGGGTCGCGTCGTTTTCAACAAGACGATCGTGGTTCGCTACGACGGAGCGGTCGTCGGGACGACGACCTACGCACCCAGCAGTTCGGCGCCGGTTTTGGCTGACCGCTCGTTCTTCGTCGGCAACAGCCCGCAGCACCGTCAGGCGATGGCCAGCGAGAGGAAGCACCCGTCCGGCCCGGCCTCGGTGTTCCGTGCCCGACATCCGATGGTCGCGACCTCGCCCGGAATCCACCATCCGGCGACCGCGAAGCCTCACCAGACCATGCTAACGGCCCTCGGAATCCTGACCACGACTCATCGACACCGCCACGGACGATGATCGAACCCAGGACCAGGATTCCAAAAAGGCGACAACGTCACTGGCCGCGTGGATCAATAGACTCCGTGGAGTGGTCCGCCAGGCGCGGCCAGGGCGTCCACTCCGCGCTCGACCTCGGGGTCGTCGATCAGGGGAGGAGCATGCCTCGGCTTGATCCGGGCGTCGATGACCATCGGCCCGCGACATCCCCAGTGCTTCCGGTCGACGAAGGAGTCGATCCCTTCGATGTCCGAGGCCGGGTCGGATCGCGTGAACGTGACCCAGAGGAAGTTACGGACGTCGCTCGCGGCGAAGTCGCTGTCGTCCGCGATCACGATCATCGGGAAGGCACGGATCGGGTCGTCGGGTCGGAAGGCACGGCCAAACGTATTCAGGTCCTGGTTGCCGTCGACGTATCTCGGCCCCTGAATGACGAGAATTCCGGGCATGGCGATTCTTGGCTCGCGGAATCCGTCGGGGAGATTCAGTCCAGGGGGGATCTCCGTGGGCAGGCCACGGCGGCTAGGACCGGCCGCGGCGATCACGACCTTCGAGCCCTGGTTGAGCCCGTGACCCGAATAGTCGAGCGTGTCGATGGTCGTTCGCGTCTGAAAATGCAGGTCGTTCGTCCAGTCCACACGTCGCAGAACGTGCGTGAAGAAGGCAGGGATGTCGTGGATATCGAGCCTGGGATCGTCCTCGTGGGCGACGATCCAGAGGTATTTCGCCAGCGAGAGCTGCCCCTGTCCGAGAATCGCGTTGGCGGTGGTGAGGATCTCCTGCGGCCGTCGCTCCGGAGCATCCGGAACGTATCGCTCGCTCGCGATCGCGAGGAGGAGCGGATGGACGCCCGCCGCGTCGACGGCGTGGACCGCCCGGACCCCTGGGATCACGCTGGGAATCACCGGGCCGGTCAGTTCGTGGATCAGGTCGCCGAACGAGGTGTCTTCCTGCGGCGGCCGTCCGACCGACGTGAACGGCCAGATCGCTCCATCTCGGTGGTAAACCCGATCGACACGCAGAACGGGAAAATCATGAGTCAGACTGTAATATCCCAGGTGGTCGCCGAAGGGGCCTTCGGGCTTTCGACGATGGGGATCGACGGTCCCGCAGATCACGAAATCGGCCTCGGCGGGCATGGCGAGGGCGCCCTCGGGCGCGACCATCGCGATCCGACGTCCTCCGAGCGCCCCGGCGAAGGCCAGTTCGGGCAGGCCCTCGGGTAGCGGCATCACCGCGGCGACGGTCATCGCCGGAGGACCGCCGACGAAGACGTTCACCCGAAGTGGCTCGCCCCGCCGGATCGCGGCGGCGTGGTGGACGCCGATCCCCCGATGAATCTGGTAATGGAGGCCAATCTCGCGGTCCGGTTCGTAGGCGTTGCCGCCAAGCTGAACACGGTACATGCCCAGGTTCGACTTCCCCAACCCGGGTCGATCGGGGTCCTCGGTATAGACCTGTGGGAGCGTGACGAACGGGCCGCCGTCCATCGGCCAGCACTGGATCGGAGGGAGTGCCCCGATCCGGGTTCGATTCGCGAGGATCGGACCCGTTCCGACCCGCCTCGGCAAGAGCCGCCAGAGCGTGCGCGGGACGCCCCGGTATTTCCAGGGATTCCGTCCGAACGCCCCAGGATCGGCCTTCAACTCGACCAGTCGGCGGACCGCGTCGAGCGTATCCCGAAAGAGGAAGCGCGAGCGGTCGAGCGTCCCAAAAAGGTTTCCCAGCACTGGGAACGCCGTCCCCCGGACCCTCCGAAACAGCAGCGCCGGCCCGCCCGCCTGATAAACGCGCCGCTGGATCGCCGCGACCTCAAGATACGGGTCGACTTCCGCGTCGATCGCCAGCAATTGCCCCGTCCGCTGGAGGTCGCGGACGCATTCCGACAGCGAACGATAACCCATCACGCCAGGCCCCCGGAGTCTCGATCTAATTCCAGGATCACTGTAGTCGATCGACCGGGCGATTCCAGGAGAGGACCGTCGAGGTTCAAGGGATTCGACGCGATTCGCAAGCCTGGAGGGGATGTGGTCGCGCCGGCCGCCCGGCACCTCGGGAGCGGGAGGTCCCTGGGTGGATCTGGTTTGCAGGCCGTACAGGAAACCGGAGGACGCTCGGGAATTCCAGGGGCGCCGATCTCCTGACAACCTCCGCCGTCCCGGATAGAATCGGGTTGAGGAATGTCGAGCCAGCGAGACGATCCCGGGTCGAGGAGCCGACGATGCAAGGGGCGATGATGGACCTTCGATCGGACACGGTCACGCGGCCGACTCCGGCCATGCGACGGGCGATGGCCGAGGCGGAGGTGGGTGACGACGTCCTCGGCGATGACCCGACCATCCGGGCGCTCGAACGTCGGACGGCCGAGCTTCTGGGAAAGGAAGCTTCGGTCTTCGTTCCATCCGGGACGATGGCCAATCAGATCGCCATCGGCCTTCACACCGAGCCGGGTGATGAGGTTCTCTGCGGGGCCCGGTCGCACGTTTATGTCTGGGAAGGGGGCGGGATCGCCCGGCTCTCGGGCGCGACCGCGCGTCCCTTCGAGGGTGAAGGGGGTCTGATGACCCTGAACGATCTCCGCGAGGCGATCCGCCCCGACGACCCCCATTACGTCCGGACCCGGCTCGTCTGCCTGGAGAACACGCACAACCGCGCCGGCGGTCGCGTTCACCCGATCGCGGAGATGGCCGCCATCTCCCAGTGGGCCAGGGCCCACGACTTGCGGATGCATCTGGACGGTGCCCGGCTCATGAATGCCGTGGTGGCTTCGGGGGTGTCGGCGAGCGAATGGGCCCAGCACTTCGACACCGTCTCGCTTTGCTTCTCGAAGGGCCTCGGAGCGCCGGTGGGCTCCGCGCTTGCCGGGTCGGCCGAGACGATCCGGCGAGCCCGTCGGCTCCGGAAACTTCTTGGAGGCGGGATGAGGCAGGCCGGTATCCTGGCCGCCGCCGCGCTCCACGCCCTGGAGAACCACGTCGAGCGGCTCGCCGAGGATCACGCGAACGCCCAGCGGATCGCCGAGGCGGTTGTTGACACCGAGGGACTCTCCCTCGAATCCGGGCCGGTGGAGACCAACCTGATCTGGATCCAGGTGGACCCATCCCTTGGAACGGCCGCCGAGGTCGCCGCCTATTTGCGGTCGCATGGCGTCCTGGTCAGCGTCCTTGGTGCCCAGGTTCTTCGAGCTTGCACTCACCTCGACGTCTCGGAAGAACAGGCCGAGCACGCCGCCGACCTGATCCGACGGATCGAACCGGCGATGGTCTCGGCCATGACCCTGGTCTATTGACCGAACGGTTTAGAGGAATGGAATGAGCGGGTCGGTGGGCCATCCGAATCATTCCTGGCGACTCGACCCGGCCGCGGCGCGGGACCTTCAGCGCGAGCTGGCGGGTCGGGTGATTGCCGACCGGCCGCTCGGCCGCCATGCGACGGTCGGCGGCGCCGACGTCTCGTTCAACAAGTACAGTTCGACTCTTTTCGCCGCGGTGGTCGTGCTCCGAGCCGACACGCTCGAAGAGATCGACCGGGCGGGCGTGGTGGCCGAGGCGACCTTCCCGTACATCCCGGGCTTGCTGAGTTTCCGCGAGGCGCCGCCGGTTCTGGAAGCGTTTGCGAGGCTCTCGGTGAAGCCTGACATCCTGATCTGCGACGGCCAGGGAATCGCGCATCCAAGACGGCTCGGGCTGGCCTCGCATCTCGGGATCTGGCTGGGCATCCCGACGATTGGGTGCGCGAAGTCGCACCTCTTCGGCGATTTCGACGAGCCTGGCCCCACGCGCGGCCAGTGGTCTCCAATGACGGACGGGGAGGCGACGATTGGTGCGGTCCTCCGAACGCGAGACCGGGTCAAGCCGTTGTTTGTCTCGCCGGGGCACCTCTGCGATCTCCCCGGCGCGATCGCCGCGGTACTCGCCGCGACCCCACGCTACCGGCTCCCCGTCACGACGCGGATGGCTCATGATTTCGTCAACGAGCTTCGTCGGCGTGGCGAGACATGAGGGTTACGCAACCATTGGGACGACAAAACGGAGGGCCTCCGCGAAGGAGAGAGTTGTGTTCTCTCTCTCTCATTTCCCTACAGGGGAAGGAGAATCGAGAATGAGAGGGATCGCCGCGCGTCCATGCTCCAGCCTTCCAGGGTATCGTTCTCTCTCTTCTC
>DAIDKV010000081.1 GCA_027449865.1 Planctomycetales bacterium | reverse complement strand
AAACGCTTGGGGTCGAACACCCCGATGGCACCGAACAGGTGGGCGTTCGAAGTGACCCCTGATTCAGCGGGAATTGAAACGGCCGATCGACCGGAGCGATGAACGTCGCCGTTCGAAGTGACCCCTGATTCAGCGGGAATTGAAACGGGCACCGAGCCTTGCCTTCCCGGCGCTCAAGAGTTCGAAGTGACCCCTGATTCAGCGGGAATTGAAACGATCCGCCGCGCTTCCTCGCGATTCCAGGCGCCGGTTCGAAGTGACCCCTGATTCAGCGGGAATTGAAACGCGACCTCGACGGCCCAGTAGCCGCCGTGCATGGTTCGAAGTGACCCCTGATTCAGCGGGAATTGAAACGTCCTGACGATATCCTCGAAGTCCCCATGGACGATTGAACTGTGTTCCTCGCGAGGTGATGATCTGGACTTGACGATGCTCGCGCCGCGGCTTGCCCGGTTCCACTTCTCGTGATCCTCGCCCCGAGGAGATTCGCCCATGATGGAATTCCAGTGCAACGGATGCGGGCGGACCTTCCGCGTCGACGAGCGGCTGGCCGGTCTCCGATCCCGTTGCAAAGGTTGTGGCACGGTGACCAGGGTCCCGGCGACCGGGCCAACCCTTCTCGATGAGGTCACCGGCTCCGAACCGCTGCCGGCCCCGGCCGCGCGGCGCCACATCGCCGGGCTTGCAAGGCGCGGAAGCCGACGAAGATGGAACGCGATGCCTGGATCGCGTTGGGGGTCGGCCCCGGCCTGGTGGCGGTCGCAACGGCGATCCCCCGGTTGGGTTCGTGGTCGACGTGCTCCGGACCGTGATCCACGAACTGGGCCATTCGGCGACCGCCTGGATGCTCGGCGGCTCCGCCGTCCCATCGTTCGACCTCACCTATGGCGGCGGGGTCTCGCATGTCCTCCCGCGGCAACCGCTCTTGCTCGCGGCGATCTACGCCGTTCTCGCCGGGACCCTCCTCCGTGTCCGCCACGACCGGCCGGCGATGGTCGGCGTGCTGGTCGCCATCGGGTTCTATTCGGCGGTCGTCTTCACTCCGGTCCGCGACTTGATGATCCTGGCGATGGGGCACGGGACCGAGCTGATGGTGGCGGGGATCTTCCTCGACCGCGCCCTCAGCGGCAACCAGGTCCTGCGGGGCGAGGAGCGGCCCCTGTACGCCTTCCTCGGTCTCTACATGATCCTCGCCGATGCCCGGTTCGCCCAGGGGCTGATCTCCAGCCGAGGCGCCCGCGAGGAGTACGAGGCCGCGAAGGCCGGCGGCCATCAG
This sequence comes from Planctomycetales bacterium, assembly GCA_027449865.1. Classification (GTDB taxonomy): domain Bacteria; phylum Planctomycetota; class Planctomycetia; order Isosphaerales; family Isosphaeraceae; genus JAKAUH01. The sequence continues at coordinate 12,483 of DAIDKV010000081.1, read as the reverse complement.
ATGGATTTCAGCCGGATCGCTGAGGAGTTCCTCCACACCCGCCTGGAGGTCGTCGCCGGGACCTTCCTCGTGGCCTGCGTGCTGACCGTCGCGGCGGCCTTTCTCATGCACCGATACGGCCGGCGCCTGGGATAGGCGGCCCGATACATCCTCGATGTCCCCGCCAGTCCTTCTTCCCGCCGGTTTCCAATCTCATACGTCTCCCGAATTCCCCCGTTGGAGGAATCGCAGGAGCGGCGACCGATCATACCGGCATCATATCGGCGATGGTAGGACATGGATTGTCATCCGATCTGTCCAACGGGGGGTCGGCGGGGTAGGCGGCACCTCCGGGCCGGGCCGCGGCGTCGGGCGGATGCCCGGAAAGGCACGCCGGTCCCGGCTCGTTCCGGTTCGGCCGCCGAGAGCCTCTCCGCAGACCGCGGCGGCGCAGACCCCGAGCGCCGGCTCCCGTCGGGGGCCCTCTCGACGTCGTCCCACAGGCAAGACAGGCCCTCAAGGAACAGGTCCCATTCCGCACCTCGCAGCACGCGCGCTCGCTGAAATCCTCCGCGTCATCGTCCTCCGAGGCGAAACTCGACATGGGATCGTCACGGGCGTTCACACGGAGATCTGCATCCAACCGAAGACCGGCCGACTCGCCCGATCCCCCGGCCTCTACCCGAATACTGAGCGGATCGCCTCCTGCTGCTGCTCGGGGAAAAGATGGCGATAACGGCGACGCATCGCCTCGGTCTGGTGGCCCATCCAGGCATCGATGATCCGCTGGTCCACACCTTTGAGCGCGCAGTTGCTGGCGAAGGAATGCCTCAGCACATGATATCCCTGCAAGACCCGCCAGGAAGATCCCTCCACGGCGGATCGGAACGCCTTGGCCAGCATCTGACGAGAGAGCGGCCGCCCGTCGCCTCCGCAGATCGTGTACTGGCCCCCGGGATGATTGACACCGAGCCATCCCCGAAGCACCTCGGTCAGGGCCGAGGCCAGCGGGACGGTGCGGAAGGTCATCTCGCGAGAGCGATCCCGCTTCTTCTCCCGGATCGTGATCGTACCGGCCTCAAGGTCGAGGTCGTCCACGCGGGAGCGTAGTATCTCCGATCGTCGGGCGCCCGTGTACGCGGCCAGGCAGAACGCCACATGGACCCAGGGTCGCCCGCCCCGCTCTCGCACGTGCGCGAGCAGATCACTCACCTGGCCCAGGGTCAGGAAGAGACTGCCCCAAAGATCCTTGATCTCCACCGCCGAGAGCCCTCCCCGCGCGACCTGGCGTTCGATCTGCTCGCGGGTCTGGAACGGCGGCTTGGCCCGGGTCTTGGCATAGACGAGGTTCTTCGTCGGCGCCGGGGCGTCCACAAGCCCGAGCGGACGGGCCCATCGGTTCCAGACGCTCGACAGCGTGCCGATCTCCTTCTGGATCGTGACGTGCGAGACGGGCCGGCCGCCCCGCCCCTTCTCCCGGGCCCGGGCGTTGACGTAGCCCTGCAGCGTCTCGGTCGTGACCACGCCGACGACGGTCTGCCGATCGATGATCCGGAGGAGATGGGCAATGTGGATCTTCTCGGTCGATCGGGTGCTGGATTCCTTCACCCCGTCCGGATGTTCGGCCTGGTAGCGGCCCAGCAGCTCGCCGAGCGTAAGCGGCGACTTCAGGGCTGGCCTGGCGATCCGCTTGCCACCCGAGACCAGGAACCGGCCGAGGTCGGCGTCGGGCGGGACCTCGAGCAGCCCGCGATCGACGAAGCGCAGGCTCTCTTCGAGACGATCGAGGCACGACCGGGCCTCCCGGTCGGGCATCCTCCCGAGCGAGTGATAGCGACGCTCGCCCTGCCAGCAGAAGATGATGCGGTAGCGGCCGTCATACCGCTTTTCCAGCGATGCCATGCGTCCGTTCCTCCACGGAATCCTATGCGTGGAGGCCAGCGACGCGACGGCAACGTCAGCCCAATCTCTTCCCCTGTTTTTCCCCTGTATAGGGAAAGAGGAGCCGCGACTTTTGTCGCAACTCCTCTTTGTTTCGCGACTTAGGTCAAACTGGGGAACTAGGATTCGAACCTAGACTAACTGATCCAGAGTCAGTCGTGCTACCGTTACACCATTCCCCAATCGAAAATCGAAGAGCTCACTGATTGAGCAGCGTTTCACGATCCTAATGAATCTCGCGGGCTCTTTCAAGACGAGGATGCGATCCTGCGATCCTCGGGAGCAAGCAGTCAGAGGCTCGGATTCGAGAATTCGCGGAGAGGAAGATTCACGGGCACCTGGTGTCGCGAGCTTCGCGCAACGGCCTCCGTAAATTGCATGTAGCGTACCCCGGTCCGGAAGTCGGTGCGAGTTACTGGTCGCTCGCCTCGAATGGACGCGATGAAATCGGCTTCAACCTGCCAACCTCCACGCAACTCCGAGGGAATCGGAAGCGGTCGCAATCCCGAATCACCTCGACGCCCCCCCCGGATCTCGTCGCTCGCCAGGTCGTAAATCAGCGTCCCCTCGCTCCCATAAAGCGCTATTCCCATCGCATTTTCGTGCCAAACCACCCCGCTGAGCCGATAGACACCGCACGATCCATCCTCTTGCGTTGTGAGCACCTGAACACTGTCGGGCGTCCCAACCTTCATCGCCTTTCCCTGCTCAGGATCGAACCGGTGCGGAATCATTTTCGAAGCATAGGCCATCACCCGATTCGCCGGCGATGTCCATCGTAACGCCGTCTCGTAGAGTATCCCGAGCGCCAGCATGTTGAAGCCGGAATATCGCGTCATTTGCCGCCAACCCAGCGGCGTCGCCTCGTCGGCAAGCTGACTGTTCAGACCGTGAACGTGAAGCTCACGTAGCGTACCAAGCCACCCATCCGCGACAAGTGCACGCATGTAGGCATCACCCGTCAAACCGTACGGGCTGGGAACGATCATGGCGGTCAGATGCGGCGACTCGAGCGCTCGGTCATACATCCGTTGCGCTTCACGCGCATTCATCGCCATCCGGGCTTCCGTCAAAACATGCTTGCCAGCATCCAGTGCAGCCAAGGTTACGGGGCCATGGAGATAGGGCCAGGCACCGATGAGGACGGCGTCGACCTCGTGGTCGGAGATGAGATCTTCCCAGCTTCCATAAATTCTTGGGATATCGAATTCCCGGGCGATTCTTGAGGCGGAGTCGCGGCGACGATTACAAAGGCCGACGACTTTCACACCAGGGATCGCTCGCAATCCGGGGATGTGACGGGTCCTGGTGATCTGTCCTGCGCCGACGATGCCGACGCGGATCTCGCTCGTGCTCATCGGTCGCCCCGTTCCGTGTCCGTCCCGTAGAGATCATCCCGGTCGACACGGATTTTAATCGTTCGCCCCGGAAACGGCGACCATCTGGTGCGCTTCTCCAAGATTGGAGAAGCAAGTACCGAGCCGCCGGGGCCAGAAGACGGACCGGACGCTCAACATTCGACCAGTAGATCAGGGCTCGTCCCAGGTCCCCTGGCGAATCGTGACCTCGGGCACTCCAGGGCCAACCATGGTTCCTCCGCCCGCGGCTGGGTCGCGTCGGCGAGGACGCGCCGGGGAATAATCGGCACCGGCGTAGCCGCTGACGTAAAACGGACGGCCCCGAAGGCTCGTCGGAACGGGTTTGTAGGCCACTCGCGACTCGGAACCATCACCATGGCAGGCGGGCAGTGCAAGCCCAACCAGAAGCAGGCCGAGCGGGGCCATTCGTCGGGCCACGGTTCTCTCGTCTTGCATGGGAGTGAACATCCTCGATCCGGTTCGCTCGCAGCCTGGGAGCCGCGCTGACTCCTCGTATGGAACGGCCCGACCCTTCCCACTATCGGTGATTCCCACCCCGGTGGATCGCTCAATCCGGATTCGATACCATCGTCAAGGTCGAGCCCGACGGATTGGGCGGCCTGAGACCCACCAGTGTCCCTCTTCGATGAGATCTCGCCATGCGGCATCCGCTTCGATTGCTCGTGGTCTCCTCCGTGATGGGCCTTTCGCTCGCGGCTCCAGCCTTCGCCGAGCATGCCCGAATCGAACTCGTGGTGATCGGCCGCGCGGGCCAGGCCACCGCGAACGTTGACCAGACCCCTCCCGAATGGGGCAAGAATCCCCGACCGGTTCTGAATGTCAAGGCTGGCGAACCGGTCAAGATCCGATTCGTGCTCACCAACGTCTATCCTCACAAGACCTTATCGAACGCCGTTGTCCACCTGTTCGTCGCCGCCGAGTCCAAGGTTGGGCAGAAAGAACTTCCGGACCTCGACGACTCGGTTGTCCTGGAGTCGGCCTTCGACGTTGACCTCAAGCCGGGCGCCAAGGTCGGCCAGCGGTCCGTCTTCCGGATCGACCGTCCCGGGGTTTACCTGGTCCGGATCGAGACGCGGAACACCGAGAGCGATCACGAGCATTTTGCCGCGATCGATCTGGTCGTCGAGCCGGACCACCGGCGCTGATCCTCAGATTCGCAGGGCCCGAGACGGCGAGAAAAACTCAAGTCGTCAGGTGCCCCGAAACCGGAACGACGACCGCTGCAATCGGTTCAAGGCGACCGCCAACCGGCGCCGATCGAAAGGCTGTCGACGGGGCGGCCCCGCGCGGGGCCGGATCACGATCGACGGTCCTGACGCGCGGGAGCCGGATGACGACTGCATCCTCCAGACCGACGCTCGGGCGACTCGCCGCGATCGGCACCGCGTTCGGTGCTCTGATCCTTTCGGCCGGTTGGATCGACAAAACACCCTCGGCGGATTCGGGTCTCCCTACCAATCGCTGGCAGGTCGGAGTCGCGCGGTCCGTCGCCGTTCGAGACGGCCGGGCGAGATTTCGGGTCCAGGCGCCCGGGCCGACCTCGCAGACGCTGGTGATCGTTTCGGCGCTCGCCAGGGAATCTGGTCCGTTCCCGGTCCGACTCACGGCCCGCCACGCGGCAACCGCCGCGATTCCGGAGCCGGCCGACGACGGCCCCCGCCGATCGCCCAGGCCCGCCGATCCGATGCCAAAGCCCCGAACGAAGACCGCCCGCATTCCGTCGCCCGCCTCGTTCGATCGAATCCCACCGCGAGAGCGAACCTTCCACATGCTGGCCGACGACGGCGATCCCGCTGATCCCGGCCATTATGTCGAGGTCCGGGGGGTCCTCCGCGCTGTCGGCCGGAAAGTGCAGGTGTATGTCGAGTCCCAGGACGTTGAGCGCGTTGAACGCCCAACCCTCACCGAGATCGTCTCAACATTTGATGACCATGTGGTCCCGATGGCCCGTTCGCTCGGCCCCTCGGCCCTGGACGTTGACAGAGACGGCCGGTTCACTGTCTTCCTCTCCAGCCGACTCGACCACCTCGGCAGCGGACGACTGGCGGTAGACGGCTTCGTCCGGATCGCTGACCTCGACCGAGGTGTCCCAGCCCCCTTCGGTAACCGATCCGACATGATGTGCCTCAACGCCGCGATGCCGCCCGGAGGTCATCTTCGCAGCGTTTTGATGCACGAGTACATGCACGCGGTTGTCTACACCGCGAGAGCCCTCCAGCACTCCGACGGCCCTGTTCCCGGCCCCGATGAGGAGGGCTGGCTCGACGAGGCGATCGCTCATCTCGCCGAGGACGAGATCGGCTTTTCGCCGTCGAACATCGACTACCGGGTCAGCGCGTTTCTCTCAGCCCCGGAACGCTATCGGCTCGTCGTGGACGATTATTACAAGGCTCGTCTTTTTCGGAGCCATGGTAACCGGGGCAGCACGTATCTGTTCCTCCGATGGTGCGTCGACCGGTATGGACCGGACCTCCTGCCGGCGCTCGTCCGGACACCGCTTCGGGGTATTGCGAACATCGAAGCGGCAACCGGGTCTCCCTTCGACGAGCTTTTCCGTCGATGGACGCTCGCGATGTTCCGCAGTGGGCTCGACCCATCCCGAAACGGTCCGGCCAGTGCGGATCACGGTGACGAATATCGATCCACGAACCTGAGGGCGCCCTGGAACGGTTGGGAGCTGGCCGGGCCACGGTATCGGCGGATTCGGCCGGGCGATCCGCCCGATTGCTGGGAAGCCGAGTCAACCAGCACCCATTACACGATCATCGACGGCGGCGCGGGCGCGGTTGAGATTGAAGTCGAGGGCTCGCCGGACGCCCATCTCCAGGTGACCGCCATGCCGATGGGCGAGGACAGCGCCCGGCTCTCACTCACGATCGAACCTGGGCAGCGGCCGGACGGCAGGCCATCGATCATCGCCCGTGTTTCTGAACGGAACGGCGTCCCTGTCCGGCTCTCGTCACTGGCCTGGGAACCGGTCCTGCCCGGTCCCAATCCCCGGGCCGACGGCCGGCATTCCGGCTCGCTCGACATGCTCGGCATGGCCTCCGTGTTCGGAACCTCGGCACTCCCAGCAGGAGGAACGTTGACCTCAAACGCCATTCCAATTACCGAAGCGTCTTCAGGCAATGGTCCCTTCATCCTGAAACTGATCGGGACCGATCCGAAAGGGCGCCGTGTCTCGGCCTGGGCGGAATTGAACAACCTTCGCCCCTGATAGACACTCCTCTCACGCCGATTTCCGGGCCAGTTCCTGCCCTGCCCTTGGTAATTCCTGTCGACGCCGACGCACGAGGGTCGATAATGAGAGAAGGAAGATCTGGGCGGATACCACTCTGTCCTGAGAACGACATCCACGCAAGCACCCGTGGCCACGCGAGATACTCCCCGATCGCGATTGCACCTATTGTAAAACATCGTATATTTGGCGCAACCGGGCGAGCGGTTGGGCGAGGTTCTGAGGGATCTTGCTGGTGGTGAAGGAGTGATCTTTCCCCATCCGTGATGTCGAGACAGGAAGTCACGCAAGGATGGCGAGGTTGAAGGAATCTTGACCGTTCGGGAGGGTCTCAGCGTGGTTGCGCGATGGAACCCTGTCACCATGATGCATGATGGTCGAACGCGCGAGGTGAAGAAAGGTCGGCAGGCGCTCTGCTTTCGAGTGGAGGCACTCGAGGTCCGAGGGCTTCTCAGTACAATGTGCGTGCTCCATCCGATGCATCTGGTGGACCGAACGGATCGACTTCGAGCGCTGCCCGTAATGGCATCGTCGCATGACGAGATGCACCCCGCGACGACGGATACCGCCGCGAACACCGATGCGAGGTCGGCCCACTCGACGAGCACATCGCCCCCGACAATCGCGGTGCGATCGAGTGGGTTACGGCGGTCCGTTACCGATACGATGGCCGCCAGGACCATGCTGGAATCCGTTTCCACGGCGCATGCTCCAGTCGATCCAACCACGCTGGAGGGTCTGACCGAGGCGACGGCCGAGAGCGCCGGGGCCGGGGGAACTTCGGGCGTTGACCTCGCGGAAGTCCCGACCCTGGGCAAGGATATCTCTGAGCCAGCCTCGATCATTGGGCTGGGGACCGCGGCCAACCGTCCCTCGACCTCGATGACTTTGATCTCCTCCGTAATGAAGCCACCCTCGGATCACAGCGTGGCTCGGACCGCGGTTCCTGTCACGGCCGGCGAGACCGAGAGGTCGAGCGAAGGCCGGTCCCGGACCGGGACGAACGACGAAGACCTCCAGACCCTGGCGATTGTCTCGGATCCGATGGAGCCAATTCCTGGCGAGACCGTAACGCGGGTCGGCCTGCTCGACGGCGAGGGCCCTGTCAACTGGGAAGAGATTGATCGCGATCTGCGACAGATCCTCGATGGTCTCGGCCTCCCCGGCATACGGGATGCTTCGCAAACCGGTCTAGCCTGGGTGCCCTGGGTTGGTGCCGTGGCCGGAGCCTACCTCTCGCATCGAGCCACGGCGGGACGTCGGCGGCCGTTCTGGCGAGCCCAAGCTCGTGGATCGTCCCCTGCTCCGCTACCGGTCGGCCCCTGGCCCCTGAGCTCGTCATGAACGTGCCCCCGCTCGACTCGTTACTGGAACGACTCTGTACCGGCGATCCCGAGGCCGCGGAGCGCGTTTTCGTCGCGTACGAGCCCTATTTGCGAATGGTGGTCCGCAAAAAGCTGCCTCCACGGCTCCGAGCGAAATTCGACTCGATCGATGTGGTCCAGTCGGTCTGGGCCGACCTGCTCCGCGGGTTTCGCGAGTCGGGATGGCAATTCTCCGATGAAGCCCACCTTCGCGCCTTTCTGGTAAAATTGACACGTCATCGCTTCATCGACCGGATCCGGCGTCACCGAACGGCCCTCGCTCGTGAGCGGTCGCTTGGCGAGATTGTCCAGGTCGATGAGCCGATGTCGCGGCAACCAGGTCCGAGCGAGGTCGCCGAGGCGGACGAACTGCGTGACCGAATGCTTGCCCTGTGTGCCCCGTCGCACCGCGAAATCGTCCGGATGCGAATCGCGGGGGTCTCGGTTTCCGAGATCGCCGCGCGGGTCGGAATGCATGTGGGTAGCGTTCACCGAATTCTTCAGGATCTCGCCTGTCGAATCGCCCTTGAGAAGAAGCCCCTCGGCACCGAAGGTAGGCCCCGAGGCGGTCTGGAATAAAGCGGCCGGGCCAGGCCGGATCGATTTCCGGCGAAACGGTGTCCCCAGGTCTTTCCACGCCAGGCGATCGACGAGGTGCCCAGGGTGTTGCTCCAAGACTCTCGACCCTCAGGCGCGTCGAGTTCCATCGGACCGAGGCCCGACCCGACGAGTCGGGCGCTGGAAGAATTCGCCTCGGCCTGGGCACGTGGTGAGCGCCCCCGGGCCGAGGCTTTGCTCAGTCAGCATCCACTGATCGCCGACCGGCCCGAGGCGGCGATCCGGTTGATTTATGAAGAAGTCTGTCATCGGCAGGCCGAGGGCGAAGTCGTCACCCTCAAGGAGCTCGCGGAACGTTTCCCTCGATGGCGTGACGAACTTGCCGTTCTGCTCGATTGCGATCGCCTGCTCGGGGCGATGCCCGCCGCGCCCGTCTTCCCCGAATCGGGTGAGCCCCTGGGCGACTTTCTCCTGCTGGCCGAGCTGGGACGAGGGGCTCGCGGCCGGTGCTTCCTCGCCGCGCAGCCGTCGCTCTCGAATCGGCAGGTTGTGGTGAAGGTGGCCTCCGACGACCACGCTGAGCACCTCTCGATGGCGAGGCTTCAGCACACCCACATCATGCCGCTGTACAGCGACCATGTCTTCCCCGAGCGCCGACTTCGGGCACTCTGCATGCCGTATCTCGGCGGCGCCACCCTCGCCCGCATCCTCGACGATATGGCCGCCGCCCCGCCGGGTCAGCGCTCCGGCCGATCGATTCTGGACTCGATCGACCGAGAGTCCCACGGCAACCCCTGGCCCCAGTCTGTCGACAGCCCGGCGCGTCGGTTTCTCTCGCAGGCGAATTTCGACCGCGTGGCCTGCTGGATTGGCGCCTGCCTGGCCGATGCCCTGCAATACGCCCACGATCGTGGGCTGGTCCACATGGACGTCAAGCCGTCCAACATCCTGCTGACGGCCGACGGCCAACCCATGCTCCTGGATTTCCACCTGGCTCGAGGGCCGATCACCCTCAACGACCCACCCGACGAAGGGATCGGTGGCACGCCCGGCTACATGTCGCCCGAGCAGGAAAAGGCTGTCGCGGCGATGCAGGCGGGGCGCCCGGCGCCCGTTGGTGTCGATGCCCGGACGGACATCTACTCCATGGGCCTCGTGCTGGCGGAACTGCTTGGGGCTCGTACGGGAACGAATCCACCTCGCCAGGGCGACTATCCTGGCGGCGTCTCGACCGGCCTGGCCGACGTGATCGCGAGATGCCTGGCACCCGACCCTGAGACCCGATACCGCGAGGCTTCAGCGCTGGCCGATGATCTCCGGCGGCACATGGCTGACCTTCCGTTGAAGGGTGTGGCGAACCGAAATCTCTCCGAGCGATGGACCAAGTGGTGGCGGCGAAGGCCGATGGCGTTCTCCGGCGCCCGGGCCGCGATGGTGGCCGCGGTGCTGGCCTCGGCGGCAGCGGTCGGCGGCTGGGTTGGCTTCATTGGTCCGAGGCTTCGTGGTGCGTCACAGTCTCTGGCCGAGGGGCGAATGCTGCTCGATCGCGGCGATCTTGCCGCGGCAACCCGGGCGCTGACTCGCGGTGAGGCCCTGATCGAGGGACTTCCCGCTAGCGAGCGGATCGGACGAGAACTGGCCGAGGCGCAGCACAGGGCTGATCGCCTTGCGCGGGTGGATCGACTTCATCGACTGGTCGATCGCCTTCGAATCGCCGAGTCCGCCGCGGGCCCACCCGCTGCCGGAGCCCGGGAGGTCGCCCGGCACTGGCGGGCCGTCTGGTCGTCGCGAGGCTCGTTTCTTGGGCGGACCGACGACGCCCGCCTGGATCGCCAGATCCGCGACGACCTGCTCGACCTCGCGATCATCGGGTCGATGCTGGAGGTTCAGCTCCAGCCAGATTCCCAACAGGCCGCCCGGGCCCACCGCGAGGGGCTCGCGGTTCTCGACGAGGCCGAGGCAAGCCTTGGTCCCAGCCATGTCCTTTATCTGGCGCGGCAGTCACATGCCCGATCGATCGGGCTTCCCGCTCTCGCGGAGGCCGCGGCCCGCGATGCCAACCGGGTTCCTCCGCGTACCGCCTGGGAGCACGACGCCGCCGGCCGTGTCCTGCTCTCCGCCGGCGATCTTGCACAGGCTGGGCTTTGCTTTGAACGGGCCATCGAACTTCGGCCCCAGGATTTCTGGCCTAACTTCCATCAGGGAATCTGCGCCTATCGTCGCGGACGCTATCGCGAGGCCGTCTCGGCCTTTCGGGTCGCGATCGCCCTTGCCCCTGATCGCGCCGAGGCGTATCACAACCGGGCCCTCGCCCTCATCGCAATCGGCCGCGAGGCCGAGGCCACCCGCGACCTCGCGCGTGCCCATGCTCTCGATCCCTCGCTGACCGACACCTCCATTCCTCCAAGGCCCTTGAGCCGGCGAGCGGCGCGCGGCCGGTAACGAGGCGTCCGGTGATCCCTCGAAAAAAATTTGAGAAGAAAGCCATCCCCGCGCGAATCCGGCTCTCGTCGATCCGTTAAAGAGTGTAGCGGGGATGAGTCGGTGACGCGGCCAAACGGACGTCCCGATCACCGATATCCCCTCGATCGCCCTGAAACCCACACATGAAGCCGGAGATCGACCTGATGAGCCAGCGCAAGCAGTTCCGCCCGACCGTGAACGGCCTCGAAGAGCGTCTCGCCCTGAACGCAGCCGGCGCCGCCGGGGTTTTCCACGGCCATATGGCCGCCGATGTGCACAAGGCCCACACCGGGCACACCACCCACACCGGGCATACGGGCCACACGGGACACACCGGTCACACTGGACACACGGTCCATACGGGCCACACCGGCCACAAGCACAAGTGACCCCATCGGCGCCCATTCGGCGCCAACCGGTGACTGCGATCGGTGCTCTGGCTACCGGATCGATTCGACCCGCACGTCCCGCCATCGAAGGCCTGGACGTGCGGGTTTTTTTTGGGAAACGACGGCCTTGATGGAAACGTCCCCCCTCCCGGAACGGTGCGGTTGGCCTGTCTCCTTTCTCGCGAGCGAAGCTTCTCCATCATGAATCGGATGAGGATCGAAGCCGCAAGCGGCTGCGACCCGCAAAATCACTCCGATGGGGAAGGCTGGGGGCTACTGTCAGGGGATGCGGATCGTCGCGACGGTTGATCCGCGCCGAGAGGCGTCGCATATTGCGCCATCGCCCCCACGAGTCCTGACCCAGGGGCCCTCCCTGGAAATCGGCTGATCCGCCGTGGGACGCCGGTCGAATCAGACATCATCGACTCGGGCGTCGAAATCCACGAAACGCCGGCGCCGGCCGATCCACCCCATTGAGGCAAGGAGGGAGACCATGAGCCACGACACGAAGTCCGCCACTACCGACCTGATGCGATGGTCGTTCTCGATCGAGACAGGACGCGCGGCGAAAATCTGGGACCACCTCGACGACCTCGGAGCCGACGTTCTGGTCCGTAACGGCCGCGATTTCCTTGTCCTCTGGGACGAGCCCGAGGGAGAATTTGGCGACGTGATCGAGGCCCTCTGGGCCATCAACGGCGAGCCCTTCGAGGTGATCGAAGAGGTTTTCCACCGTCTCGAGCTCCACACCTTTCACCACATCGATGATGAGTCGGCCAGCCAGGCCGCTTGACGATACAGGATCGCCCACGCCTCGACCTCAGAGGCGTGGATGCGATCGCAGGCCACCTGCCGCGGCTCAAACTGCTGACGAGACATTCGACTCAGCGCTTGTGCAGGAATCCATTCCAGAGATCGGATTCCGGATTCCAGATCGACGCAATCCCCATGGATTTCTGGAATCCGGGATCTGGAATCCGAAATACGCCAGACCCGGTGGCGATTTCTTCGCAAAGTCTCGCATCTTTTAATTTGGCTCTCCCGCAGAATCTGTGGAAGCGGGGACGGCCTTTGAAGGAAAGGATCGCATCCTGGGACATCCCTGGGACATGATGGAGTTACCACACTTCATCAAGACCGGGAGTGCCCCAGGATGCGTATCCAGACGATCC
>DAIDKV010000080.1 GCA_027449865.1 Planctomycetales bacterium | reverse complement strand
ATCGGGCGAGAGGGCGACGTATCCGCGTCGGGCAAGCTCCAGCGCATAGGCGAGGTCGGGCTTCCCACCGAGTCCAACCGGCTCGTCCTTGCCGATCGCAACCGTCTGATGCAGGCAAAGCACGGCGGGGCGCCTTGCCCGCGGGGGCAAACGGGGACATCCCTAGATCTCGACGCGCTCTGGGCAATCCAGGGTATCTCTCCGTGGTAGGAATATGGCACACAGATCTCTTCCATGCAATGATTCCGCAAATCTTGTGGAAATTCCCGCAATGCCGATCTCAATTCCCTTCTCTGTCCTCGCCATCGATTTATGCGTCCGCTTATCAGCCGGGAGAACGTGTCCGGAACCAGAATCGGCGGTTCCGGCGGTCTTTTGAGTTTCCTGGCCCCTCGGCCCCTCGGTCGTGACTCAGGCCCAGCCCATCGCCGTTCCGGAAGACAACCGCATGAGGGGACACATGGCCCGTGATCCCGCCTCTCGTCCACGGGATGGCTGTACCAGGGCCGCGGGGCCGGATTACGGCGAGATGGCCTTGGCGGAGGTCGGGGCCCTCGCTATGATCCCCCGTCGGCCGTGATCCGGATCGATCGCGGGCCGCGACGCCTGTTTTCCCTTCTCACGCAGGTCTGACGGACATGGATGTCTCGCCGGCCCGGAAAAATCGAGCCTTGCGCCTCGCCGCGCCGCTGGTCTCGGCCATCGCGCTGGCGGCCGGTCCCGGCTGCTCGACCTACATCGGGACAACCGTTAAGAGCTATCTGAAACACGTCCGCACCGACCCCGATCCCAACATCCGCTATCTCGCGTATAATCAGTTGGGCAATCGCGAGAAGTACGACAACGGCCAGGATCTCGACGACGCGGTCCAAACACTCGTCAAGAAGCTGGACGAGGGTCGAGAGCCCGTCGCCATCCGCGCCGTGATCATCCGGTCGCTCGGCGAGCTGGGCGACCAACGCGCCCGCAACGCGATCGCCCGGATCGCCACCAATCCCAATGCCGAGCCGATGCTCAAGGTCGAAGCCTACCGGGCCCTGGGGAAAGTCGGCACCGCCGAAGACGCCATGACCCTCGCCAGGATCATGCATACCGACCCACTCGAAGACTGCCGGGTCGCCGCCATCGAGGGAATCGGGGCGCTGAAGGTCGAGGATCCCCGGATCTACCACGTCCTCTTCGAGGGGATGGAACACGAGGACCCAGCCATCCGGCTCGAATCGTATCGCGCCCTCAAGAAGATCTCCGGGAAGGATTACGGGAGCGATCCGAAGGCGTGGAAGCAGGCGTACGAGTCGAAATCGGGCAAGGAGGGTCCGCCGAGCGCTGAAGCCACGGCGGGAGCCCGTCCCACGGCCTCGACAACCGGAACGGCAACCACAACCAAAACAGCGACGACAACCGGAACAGCAACGACAACCGGAACGGCCGCGTCCCCCGCCGCCGATAGCCCCCCTGCTCTTCAGAGGTGAATCGGGGTGGCTTCCGGTCGGCCTCTCGCTTGCGATATATAATGAGGACGGCCGTGAACCGGCCCGGCGTCCCTCGTGTCGGTGAGGGACGCGATCAGGGGGCGGAGCGGCTCGCCCCGCGTGCGCCGAGCCGCGTCGGGTCGAGTCGTGAATCCTCATGGACATCCATACGCTGGAGTTGCTCGAGTTCGACAGGGTTCGCGCGCTGGTCGCCGCGCGGGCGGCCTGCTCGCTGGGGAAATCCGAGGCGATGCGCCTCGAGCCCAGCACCGACCCGGGTGAGATTCACGATCGGCAGTCGCTGACGACCGAGATGGTGGAAGCCATCCGCGCCGGATTGAAGCCCGCTTTCGGCGGCCTTCGCGACATCCGGACGCTCGTCCGGCGCGCCCAGGTCGGTGCCTCGCTCGAGGCCGAGGAACTGGCCGAAACCGGCGAGACCCTGCGCGCCATCGGCGAACTTGACCGATGGCTCAACCGGATCGGCGACCAGTTCCCCAGGCTGGGCGGTCTCCGCCAGGGAGTCGGCGAGTTCTCCGGCCTGGTCTCCGCGATCGACGGCTGCCTCGATACCCGCGCCCGGGTCATCGACACCGCCAGCCGACGGCTCTCCGCCATTCGCCGAGAGATCGGCCAGGTCGAGGAGCGAATCCAGGAGACGCTCCGCCACCTGCTTCGATCGTCCGAGGTCCGCCGGGCGCTCCGCTATCCCAACTTCACGATGGTCGGCCACCATTACGTCCTACCCGTCTCGAAGGATCATCGGGGCGAGGTCGAAGGCTCGGTTCTCCGCACCAGCGCCAGTAATGAGACGGTCTACATCGAGCCACGGGCCATCGGCGAGAAATCGGCGCAGCTCTCGTTCCTCCGGGCCCGCGAGACGAAGGAGATCCGTCGCATCCTGCGATGGCTCAGCGCGCAGGTCGGGCTGGTCGCCGAGAGTCTGCTCACCACCCTGGAAACCATGGCCGAGCTCGACCTGATCCACGCCCGGGCCCGGCTCGCGATCGACTACCGGATGTCGCCCCCCCGGTTCAACACCGAGGGGCGACTGGTCCTCCGATCGGCCCGTCATCCGCTGCTCGAAGCCCTCTTCCGGAACGACCCGGCGATCGTCCGGCCTTCGGAGGGAGTCGAGCCGGAATCACCGCCACCGATCAGTCCCCCTGCCCCGGCCGGCGAGCCCCGGACCGTCGTCCCGATCGACGTGAACCTCGGCCTGCGGTTCCACCTGCTGGTCATTACCGGCCCGAACACCGGCGGCAAGACGGTCGCGATCAAGACAGTCGGCCTGCTCGCGATCATGGCACAGTCGGGCCTGCACGTCCCGACCGCCGAGGGCTCCGATTTCCCGGTCTTCGACGATGTCCTCGCCGACATCGGCGACGAGCAGAGCCTGGAACAATCGCTCTCAACGTTCTCGTCGCATGTCCGGAGGATCAGTGAGATACTCGGCAAGGCGACCGAACGATCGCTGGTCCTACTCGACGAAATGGGCGCGGGGACCGACCCCGCCGACGGCGCCGCGCTCGGTCGAGCGATCCTCGACGAACTCTCGGCGATCGGCAGCCGGGCCATCGTGACCACGCACATCGGCGATTTGAAGACCTACGCCCTCTCGACCCCGGGCGCCGAGAACGCCGCGGTGGAGTTCGACGATGAGACCCTGCAGCCCCGCTACCGAATCCAGATCGGAGACATCGGACAGTCGAACGCCCTGAAAATCGCGCGGCACCTGAAGCTTGCCGAGCATGTGATCGTGCGGGCGGAAGCTTACCGCGCCCAGCGGAGCAGCGGCGAGATTCCCGAGCTGGAGGTTCTCCAGCGGATGCGGAAAGAGGCCGAGTCGGCCCGCGAGCAGGCGCTCCGGGCGCAGGCCGAGGCCGAGCGTACCCGGGAGGCGCTCAACCGTCGACTCGCTGATCTCCAGGACGAAACCCGCCAGGCCGAGTCGATCACCGAGGCCCGAGCGCGACTCCAGCCGGGCGATCGGGTGGTCGTCCCTCGGCTCGGATACGACCGCCCCGGCCGCCTGGTGAAGATTGACCCGCGGAAGAAGACGGCCGTCGTTGCCATCGGGCACGTCACCTGGGACGTCTCCGTCGACGAGATCATCCCCCAAACAATCCGAACGCCCGTTCCCGCCGGCTCAATGAGAGCCCCTCGGCCGACCGTCCCGCTGGACGAGTTCGACGCGGAATGATCCCGTCGAACATCACCGGCCCTCAGCCGTTCGTCGGCACCTTGAGGAAGACGACGCCCAGCGGCGGAATTCTCAAGGAGAGGTGGAACGGCCGTCCGCCGTGGTCGCCGGGGATTCCCCAGGCGCCTCCGTGATTGCCGAAGTTCGAGCCGCCGTAGACCTCGGAGTCGGTGTTGAGGATCTCCCGGTAAAAGCCTCCCGAGGGCACCCCAACCCGGTAATCCTCGCGTGGGATCGGCGTGAAGTTGCAGGCCACCACAATCGCGTCGTTCGGGTCGCGGGCCCGCCTCAGAAACGCGATCACACTGTTCTCCCAGTCGTGCAGCTCCAGCCATTCGTACCCCTGCCAGTCGAAGTCGACCTGGTGCAGGGCCGGCTGCTCGCGGTAGAGCGTGTTCAGGTCGCGGATCAACTGCAAGATTCCCTGGTGGTCGGGCCACTGAAGCAGGTGCCAGTCGAGGCTCGCATCGTGGCTCCACTCACGCCACTGCGCGATCTCACTCCCCATGAAGAGCAGCTTTTTTCCCGGGTGCCCGTACATGTAGCCGTAGAGCAGCCGGAGGTTCGCCATCTTCTGCCAGAGGTCCCCCGGCATCTTGTCCAGAAGCGCTCGCTTGCCGTGAACAACCTCATCGTGCGAAAGCGGCAGGATGAAGTTTTCGCTGAACGCATAAATCAGGCTGAAGGTCAGCCCGCCGTGCTCGTACTTCCGAAAGACTGGATCCTTCGCGATGTAGCGGAGAGTGTCGTTCATCCAGCCCATGTTCCACTTGAGGCTGAACCCCAGACCGCCCAGGTACGTCGGCCGAGAAACGCCCGACCAGCTCGTCGATTCCTCGGCGATCGTCAGGATGCCCGGATGCTCCTTGTGGCAGAGCTCGTTGAGCTTCTTGAGGAAGTCGATCGCCTCCAGGTTCTCGTTCCCGCCGAAAACGTTCGGCACCCACTCGCCCGCCTTGCGCGAGTAGTCGAGGTAGAGCATCGACGCGACCGCGTCGACCCGGAGCCCGTCGAGGTGGTAGCGGTCCAGCCAGAAGAGCGCATTGCCCAGCAGGAAGTTCCGGACCTCCGGCCGACCGTAGTTGAAGATCTTCGTCCCCCAGTCGCGATGCTCGCCCAGCCGGGGATCCGAGTGCTCGTAAAGGTGCGTCCCGTCGAAGAAACCAAGGCCGTGAACATCGTTCGGAAAGTGCGCGGGGACCCAGTCAAGAATCACCCCGATGCCCTTTTGATGCAGGTAATCCACGAAGTAGACAAAGTCTTCGGGCGTCCCGTGCCGGGACGTTGGCGCGTAATAGCCGACCGGCTGATAGCCCCAGCTCCCGTCAAACGGATGCTCGGTGATCGGCAGCAGCTCGATATGCGTGAAGTGGGTATGCTCCAGGTGCGCGGCCAGTTGCTCGGCCAGCTCGCGATAGCCAAGGAAGCCGCCGCCGTCCTCCACCTTCCGTTTCCACGACCCCAGATGTACCTCGTAGATCGCCATCGGACGATCGAGCGCCTGGCGCTCGGCTCGATGTGCCATCCATTCGTCGTCGTGCCATTCGAAGCCGTTGATATCCCAGACGATGGAGGCCGTTTGCGGCCGGAGCTCGGCGGCAAATCCATACGGGTCGGACTTCTCGACCAGGTAGCCGTTCTGCTGGCTCTTGATCTCGAACTTGTAAACCTCGCCCTGCACCAGCTCGGGAATAAAAATTTCCCAGATCCCGGACGATCCTCGACTCCGCATCGGGTGTCGCCGGCCGTCCCAGTGGTTAAAGTTCCCAACCACGCTGACCCGCTGCGCATTCGGGGCCCAGACCGCGAAATGGACTCCGCGAACGCCCTCGTGCTCCCTCAGATGGGCGCCCAGCCGCTCGTAATTCCGATAGTGCGTCCCCTCGCCGAGCAGATGCAGATCGAAGTCGGTCAGGACCGGTCCGAAGGCGTACGGGTCGACAAACTCCCACGAATGCCCCTCATGGTTCTCGACCCGGAGCCGATACCGGGGCGCCTCCGAGCGCCCGGCCAGCTCGGCGGCGAAGAATCCATCGGAATGCCCCCGCTCCATCGCGATCGCCTGGCCCGACTGGCCCCGAGCCAGGTCAACCACCCAGGCCGAACGGGCCTCCGGGAGGAAAGCCCGGATCACCCACGCTCCCGCCGCACCGTTGCCGCCCGGGACCGCGTTCGGCCCCAAAATCGAGAACGGATCCCAGTGGTTCGCCTGGACGATCAGGTCGATGTCCTGCGTCGACGTCATCGCGGCCGGCTCGGTCTTCACTGCCATGTTCTTCGGCTCTCGATTCTGGCCTCGGGTGAGCAATCAACCCCGGACACTCTCAACGCACCTCGAGCATTCGCTCCAGCGCCGTCCGCGCCCAGGCGGCCGTCTCCAGATCGACCTGAATCCGGTTCACCGGCGTGTTTCGTGCCAGGTTCTCCAAACACCACGCCAGGTGCGGAAGATCAATGCGATACATGGTCGCACACATGCAAACCATCGGTGAAAGAAAATGGATGGTCTGATCGGGATGCTCTTGAGCGAGGCGGTTGACCAGGTGCAGTTCGGTCCCGACGCCCCAGGTGGAGCCGGCGGGGGCTTTTTCGATGGTCTGGATGATGAACTCGGTCGAGCCGACGAGGTCGGCCGCATCGACGACCTTCATCATGCATTCGGGGTGAACGAGGATTCGACCATCGGGGAACCGCTGGCGGAACATCGCGACGTGCTCGGGCTTGAACATCTGGTGGACCGAGCAATGGCCGCGCCAGAGGAGCACGCGTGCGGCCTGAATCTTCTCGGGGGTCTGGCCGCCGAGCGGCTGGCGGGGGTCCCAGACCGGCATCTCGTCGACCGGGATGCCCATCGTTCGCGCGGTGTTTCGGCCGAGGTGCTGGTCGGGGAAGAAGAGGACGCGGCGTCGGCGGGCAAACGCCCATTCCAGGACGGCCCGGGCATTCGAGCTTGTGCAGACAATTCCACCATGCCGGCCGCAAAACGCTTTCAAGTCGGCCGACGAGTTGATATAAGTGACCGGCGTGATTTCGCCGGTGTCGACGATCTCGCCGAGGTCCGACCAGGCGGCCTCGACGGCGTCGAGGTCGGCCATGTCGGCCATGCTGCACCCGGCGGAGAGGTCGGGCAGGTAGACGGCAACCTCGTCGCGCGCCAGGATGTCGGCGGTCTCGGCCATGAAATGCACGCCGCAGAAGACGATCGCGCGGCACGAGGCGCTCTCGGCGGCCAGCTGGCTGAGCTTGTAGCTGTCGCCCCGAAGATCCGCGTGCCGGATGACCTGATCCTGCTGGTAGTGATGGCCGAGGATCAGAAGCGAATCGCCCATCGCGTGACGGACCGCCTCGATCCGTTCGTCGAGTTCGGCGTCGGCAAGGTCGCGATACGGTTCGAAGGGGAGTGCACGGGTGCCCGCCTGGGGCTCGATCGTCGCGGTCTGATTCATCGGGGTAGAGGCTCTACGCGGGTCGGCAGCATGGGTGCGGACCCGGCCCCGACTCGACACAAGGGCCCGCACGAGGGCCGCGGCCGGCTCACCGGGCGGCGGCGAACGGGCGGCCATCAAGGTCTGTCCCAAATTGGGGACACCGACGTATTATAGCCTTGGTCCGGAACGGGGGTTAGGGGCTAAACATGACGGGTCGGGGATTAGGGGCCAGGGATCGGCCCTGGAGCCTTGCCGGAATTCTCGCTCTTGCGTTCCTCCGGCGCTGGTCCGTACGCCTTGCTCGACCGAGCCCGGCTCCTCGTCCCTGAATCGTTACTGAGGATCTGATGAGTGGTAGCATCCTGATCGTCGATGATAGCGCGGCCGACCGCGTGCTGCTCCGAACGATCCTCGGGCGGGCCGGATTCGCCATCCACGAGGTCGCCAAGGGGGAGGACGCCATCACGCAGGCCCGCCGGATCAGGCCGCACATCATCATCCTCGACGTGAACCTGCCCGAGATGAGCGGCCTGGAGGTCTGCCGAAAGATCCGGGCCGACCGCGAGATCTCCACCATCCCGGTCCTGATCCTGACCGTCCGGCACGACGACACCGATGTGGTCGCGGGCCTCGAGGCAGGCGCCGATGATTACGTGGTGAAGGATGCTCCCGGCGAGGTCATCGTCGGCCGGGTTCGCCGGCTGATCGAGTTCCGCCAGATGTCGGGCCTCGCGATGCTCAACCAGCAACTCGCGCAGGTCGGCCGGCTCCTGACCGGAATCGTCCACGAGATCCGTGGACCGCTCTCGGTGATCCGGGGGAATGCGGAACTGCTCCGAATGGAGGCCAGCGGCGTCGAACACGTCCAGTGGATCGAATCGATCATCCGGAGCACCCGGCTGCTCCAGGTCCGGCTCGACCACCTGATGGCGGCGGTCCGCGACACCTCGGGCGAGCCCCAGGTGATCGACGCCTCGGCGATCGTCCACGAGTCGGTGGACCTGTTTCTCAAGGGGCTCCCGCCTGGGGATCGGTCGTCCCAGGTCGAGATCGAGTCGATCGAGCCGGCTCCCCGAATCCGGTGCGACCCGGGCCGGCTGATGCAGGTGCTGCTCAACCTCCTGAGCAACGCCCGAGAGGCGATCCACCGCGATTCCGGCGAGGGACAGATCCTCGTCCGGATCGGCCGGACCCACGCCGACGGTCGATCGTGGGCGACCATCGAGGTCATCGACAGCGGACCCGGCATCCCCGAGGAGTTCCTCAACCGCATCTTCGAGCCGTTCTTCACAACCCGACGCGAGGGGACCGGCTACGGCCTTTATCTCGCCGCCCAGATTCTTCAGGAGCAATCCGGAGGCCTCGTCGCCCGGAACAACCGAGACCGGGGCGCGACCTTCACCCTCCGGCTGCCCGAGGTCGACCGCCAGGCGGCCGGCACGGAGACCTCCCCTTCTTCAGGTGATTCCGAGTGAGCGTCTCCCGTCCGTCCACGGTCCGTCGCCGGTCTCGCCACCGCCGGCCGAACCGATTCCTCGCTCCCGCGATCGCTGGACTGGCCTGGGTCGCGGTCGTCGGGTTCGCGGCCGCCCGGTCAACGCCAGGTGACCTCGTTCCGACAGCGCTCGCCGCGCTCGCGGCCCTCACACTCACCTTCTACACCTGGATCCGGGCCGAGCGCGCCCGATGGATCGACCCGCTCCGAGAACTAACCCTCTACCTGCGAGATGTCCGCAAGTCGGGCGTCTCGCGATCCTCGGCCGAGTTCCCCCGGGCGCTCGAATCGCTCTCGGCCGAGGTCGGCGCGCTCCTGAAGGCCGTCCGCCGCGCCACCGAGGCGAGAACCGCCGCCACCGAAATTGCCGACGCCGATCCCCAGCCCATCGCCCCCGGAGCTTTCCTCACACGCAGCGGTCTCTTCGACGCCCCGCCGACCGCGACCGGCACCCAGCTCTCCGGCGACTATTCCACGACCGACATGGTCAACCGCCTCGAGCCAACCTCCTGGTACTGGATCGAGTCGAGCCTCGCCGAGCAGGAGTTCCTCGGCTGGAACCTCACCGACCTCCGGACGAAGTCGTTCCTCGAAATCGTCGACCCCGACGATCGCGAACTCGCCCGCGAAACCTTCCTCCAGGCCATCGAACGCGGCGAGGCGCTCGGCCTCATCCTCCGCATCCAGACCGCCCGCGGCGAATCGCGATCGATCGAGATCAACGCCGGCGCTCGATACGGGACCAACCACCGGGCCATGCACCTCCGCTGCCACGTCGCCGATATCACCGAGAAGGTCCGCGCCGAGCGGGCCCTCCGCAGCCGAACCCAGGAGCTCACCCGCGCCAACCAGGAACTTCGTCGAATCAACGACGAGCTCGAGCGTTTACAATCGGAGCTGCGCGAAAAGAATCGCACCCTCGCCGGGGCCATCGAGGAACTCTCGCGCAAGAACCAGCAGCTTGACGAGTTCGCACACGTCGTCTCCCACGATTTGCAGGAACCCCTGCGCACGCTCGTGGCGTTCTCCGACTTCCTCCTGAAAGACTACGGCGACCGGCTCGAGGGAGAGGGACAGGAATTCGTCCGGCACCTGGTCGACGCCTCTCGGCGCATGCGGGCGATGATCCTGGGAATGCTGAACCTCTCGCGGGCCGGTCAGGTCATCGGCGAGTTCCAGCCGGTGGACCTCACCGATCTGGCCTCGGTCATTCGGACGGACCTCGGTGAGCTGATCCGAAGCCGGGGCGCCGAGGTTGAGGTCGTTGAGCCACTCCCAACCGTCTGGGGCGACCGGGTCCGACTCGGGCAACTGCTGGCGAACCTCGTCACCAACGGACTAAAATATAATCGGAGCGACCGCCCTCGCGTCACGATCTCGACCGCCCCGTCGGCGGACGGAGATTCCAACGAGACGGCGACCATCGCGGTCGCGGACAACGGAATCGGAATCGATCCACAGTTCCACGCGGCGATCTTTCAGCTCTTCCGCAGGCTCCATACCCGTGAGGAGTACGAGGGCACAGGCGCCGGCCTCGCAATCTGTAACAAGATCGTTCAGGCCCACGGCGGGCGGATCCGGGTCGAGAGCGAGCCCGGCCGCGGCTCGACCTTCTACATCCAGTTCCGCCGGCCAACGATCCGCGACCGGGCTCCTGTTCCGCCCGACGTCCCACTCACCCAAGAGCCTCGCATCCCGGAGACGGTCCCGGATGAGCGCGAACCCGTCCCTGCTCCACATCCTCCTGGTCGAGGATAGCCGCGCCGACGCCAAGATCATCGAACGGGCCCTCCGCGAGGCGAACGTTCCCCATCGCCTCACCGTCCTTCCCGACGGCCAGCAGGCGCTCGACTTCCTCGCCGGTCTTGTCCACCATCCGGACGCCGCCTCGCACACGCCCGACCTCATCCTCCTCGACCTGAACCTCCCCGGCCTCGACGGCCACCAGGTTCTGAGCCGGCTCAAGTCCGACCCAATCCTGCGCGTTCTTCCCGTGGTCGTTCTGACAACGTCTTGCCGCGAGGAGGATGTGATCCAGACCTACTGGGCCGGCGCCAGTACGTTCATCCCCAAACCGGCCGAGTACGCCCGATACACCGAGGTCGTCACCGTACTCCAAACCTACTGGCTCGACACCGCGCTTCGGGTTTCCAATCCCCTGCAACGCATCCACCTGGAAAACGACGGAAGGCCGACGGGGAAGTGATCCCCCGTCGGCCCTCGGTCCTCTCACTCTTCTTCGAGATCGCTCTCAGATCCGCGAGGCCTGCCAGATCCTCATGCTCCGTAGCAGGGCGACCATCCCCGCGACGTCCGTCGAGGTGCTCGACGAATCCGAGCCGCTGAAGACCTTGTAAGTCGGCGTCGGTACAGGCGCCGGTGCCTGGGCCGGCACACTGGGCACCGGCGCCGGAGTGGAGACCTGAGCCGGAGTCGGCGTCGGCGTCGGTGCGGGGGTCGGCGTCGGCGTGGGTGCCGGCGTCGGCGTGGGTGCGGGGGTCGGCGTGAGAGTCTGCGCGGCGACCGTTCCCACATTGGTCGGTGTCGGGATCGGGCTCGGGCTCACGGGAACGACGTGGACCGGCTGCGAGGGCGCCGTCGGAGTCGAGGACCCCGGGATCAAGGCGGCGGCCTTCGGGATGTTCAGCTCGCCAATCGTGATCCCGGTGGCCGGATCGTAGATCGGGTTGGCGCCGCCCTGAATCCACTGCTGAAGCTGATCGACACTCGGCAGCGATCCAAAGCGCTGCTGGTAAATCTGCTGGAGCAGGACGACCGAGCCCGTCACCAGCGGCGTGGCGAAGCTCGTTCCATCGACCATCGCCGTTCCGCCATTGCCGTAGGGAGCGAGCATCTGATCGCCGGGCGCGGCGATCACCGTGGCCGAGGCTCCACCGTCGGCCGTCCCGAGCCGTTGAGCGTTCGGGAGGAGGTGGCCGGAAAGGTCGGTCGCGGTCACGCTGATCGTCCCGGCGACGATCGCCGCGAAGCCCTCGCCCTGCGTCCCGTTGAAGTTGTTGCCGGTGGCGACCACCACCGGGATGCTCATTCCACGAAGATCGCCGATCAGGTTGACCACCTGCTCGGGAACCCCACCGCCCTGGGCGAACCAGTCGTGCATGTAGTTCTGGCCGTCGGAGAGCGAGAGGTTCACCGCGGTGATGTTGTATTGCGCGTGGTTGTTGGCCACCCACTGCAGCGCGTTGGCAATGCTCTGAAGGCTCGCGACGCCGTTGGCATTGGTCACCTTGAGATCAACCAGATTCACCCCCGGCGCGACGCCCGGGTCGGCCGGATTGTTCGAGCCGATCAGCCCGGCAACACCGGTGCCATGGGGCGAGCTGGTCGAGTTGGCGTTGGAACCCTGGGGCGGGTTGGTGACGTTCGGATTGGAGAAGTCGTAGGCCGCGATCACCCGCGAGCCGATCGACGAGTTGTTCGAGTCAATCCCGGTGTCAATGACCGCGACAGCCATTCCCGAGCCATTGACGCCGTAAGCCGACTGAACGGTCGAGGCACCGATGACCGGATCGAAGGCGCCGCTGGCGGAGACGGAGGCGACGGCCTCGGTTCCAGCCGGTCGAACGCGGAGCGCTGGGTGGAGGTGGTGAGGCCCCGCCCGATGCGCCTCGTGCAAGGCATGGTGAATCCGCGCGGCGTGGACCTGGCCCGCGTGGAGCCCGGTCGACAGGAGGCACCGATCGTCCAGGCTTTCGAGATGAGGCCGATGAAGGCGGCTATGCCGACGAAGGCCGGGCTTGAGGGTCCATCCCATGAATCGAGTCTCCCCGGGCAGCCGCCAAACCATCGGCGATGGCCGCCCCGCGTAGCGATTGTGGGCGCTCTCCTTCCTTGGCGCGACCGGGCGGAGGCCGGCTCGTCTCGGCCCGAACCCCGGTTGCGGAGGGCCGCCTCGGGCCGATTGAGCCCGTGGCGACCTTTCAGAGCGCGAACAAGTTCTCAGAGACGGACCACCGACGGCTCCGGGTCTCATCCCATGAAATTCGTATATCTCTGCGCGAAAACGCTCCCTGCGCCCCCGGCTCATCGCCCGGGCGCGGAGAATCGTCGGCCGTGCGGGGCGGCTGGGCAGGGCGCACTTCCGGCACCCGGCCCCGGCACCCGAGGACGGCGATTCGAACCAGACCTCCTGTAACGGACCGGCCGGCTTCTTCATGCCGGGACGATCCCTCGCGGCGGGCCGGGGGGCCTACCGCGCCGGTGCGCTCCTCTCGCGCCGGCTGCTCCGCCCGCCCGATCGCGACCTCGCCGCGACCGACCGATCCGGAGCCAGGCGCTTCGGCCCTCGCCACTCCGACTTGTGCCCCATCATGGGACGACCTAGAGTGGTGGGGCGCGTCCGCGCCGCCGGTCGGGACACGGTCCCATCCGGTGCCCCTTGTATCGGACCATTCCATGGGGGACGTTCGTGGGAAACATGGAAATCGTCGGGGTGATCCCGGCCCGCTTCGCTTCGACCCGACTCCCCGGCAAACCCCTGTTATCCGACACCGGGCGGCCTTTGATCGCGCACGTCCTCGATGCGGCACGACGCGCGCGATCCATCGGCCGGATCATCGTCGCGACCGATGATCCCCGCATCGCCGATGCGGTCGCGCAGGCCGGCGGCGAGTTCGCAATGACTCGCGCCGACCATCCTTCCGGCACCGACCGCGTCGCCGAGGTCGCCCGATCGATCCCCACCGCCCGGATCATCGTCAACCTCCAGGGAGATGAGCCCGAGGTCTCCGGCGAGGCTCTCGACCGCGTTGTCGAACTCCTCGAAAACGACCCCGAGGCCCCCATGGCCACGCTCGCCACCCCGATTCGCGACGAGGCGACCTACCGAAACCCCGCCTGCGTGAAGGTCGTGTGCTCGACGCGCGGCCGGGCCCTCTACTTCTCGCGGAGCCCAATCCCCTGCCACCGCGACGGCCTCCCCGATCCCGCGACCGCCACGCCTCCTGTCGCCCACCTTCACCTCGGCCTCTACGCCTACCGCCGCGACTTCCTCCTCGCCATCGCCGAACTCCCTCCCTCCCCGCTCGAGGCCGCCGAGAAGCTCGAACAACTCCGCGTTCTCGACGCCGGATTCCCGATCGCCGTTGGGATCGTCGAGGAGGCAAGCGTCGGCATCGACACACCCGAAGACTACCGACACTTCGTCGAGCGATGGCGGGCGGCTCACGCCGGGCCCGCATCGACGCCCCCGACTTGAATTCCGCCCCGGCCGCCGGGTCAAATGATGTGTCGTCGAGGTTCCCACCATCCCCGTCCCCATCCGGGCCGGGCCGGACGAGGCGAGGCCAGATGTCGACGGATTCCGACTCTCAGACCAGGAACTCCCACGCGGAGGCGATCCCGGCGATCACCGCCCGGATCGTCGCGACCTACGAGGAATGCGGGCGGATCCACCACCTGGGCCATTCCCCACTCCCCAGCTACCGGGAGGTCGTCGACATCCTCGCCGACCTTCGCGAGATCCTCTACCCAGGCTATGGCCGCCGCCAGAACCTCCACCTGGGGAACGTCGCCTTCCACGTCGGCGACCTGGTGGACGGCCTTCACGGCCGCCTCACCCAGCAAATCGCACGCGCCTTCCGCCACGATTGCCTCGATCGCGACGACGCCACCGATCACGAGAGTCGTGCCGCCGGAATCACCCTCCGTTTCCTCGAAACCCTCCCCGCCCTCCGCCATACCCTCGCCGAGGACGTCCAGGCCGCCTACGACGGTGACCCGGCCGCCAAAAGCCTCGGCGAAATCGTCTTCTGCTACCCCGGCGTCGCCGCCGTGACCGTCTACCGCCTCGCCCACGAACTGCACCGCCTGGGCGTCCCGCTCATCCCCCGAATCATGACCGAGTACGCCAAGGGCAAAACCGGCATCGACATCCACCCCGGCGCCCGGATCGGCCGACGCTTCTTCATCGATCACGGTACCGGCGTCGTCATCGGCGAGACTACCCGGATCGGCGACGGCGTGAAGCTCTACCAGGGCGTCACCCTCGGCGCCCTGAGCTTCCCCCGCGACGAATTTGGGCAGATCGTCCGCGACGTCCAGCGCCACCCGACGATCGAGGACGAGGTCGTCATTTATGCCAATGCCACGATCCTCGGCGGCAAGACCGTCATCGGCCACCACTCAGTGATCGGCTCCTCGGCCTGGATTACCCGAAGCGTCGCCCCTTACACCCAGGTCACCATCGAGGACCCACGCCTCCGCTTCCGAGAGGCTGGCGACAGCCTCGCCGATATCGATTATGCTCGCCGGATCAATTATCAGATCTAATCATCAGCCGGCCGACCCCCGCCGAAAGCCATCCGCCGCGCCACGAACCAGGCGTTGCGGGCGTATCGGCCGGCGAGCCGGCGGGGCTCCTGGGCCATCCGGAAGACCCATTCCAGGCCCGATTTCTGCATCCAGCGCGGGGCGCGGTGGACGCGGCCCGCGGCGAAGTCGAGCGAGGCACCGACCTGCACGCTCACCGGAACGCCGAGCGCCTCGTAATGGCGGAGGATCCACCGCTCGCCCTTCGGCTGCCCAAAGGCAACGAACAGCAAATCCGGCTCGGCGTTCCGGATCCGGTCGAGCATCGCCTCTTCTTCCTCGGGAGTCGTCGGGCGGAACGGCGGGCACTCGGTCCCGACGATCTTGAGGCCGGGGTAACGTTCGACGAGCCGGCGTGCCGCCTCGTCGGCGACCCCCTCGGCGCCGCCGAGCAGGAAAACGCGATACCCCTTGTTCGCCGCCTCCTCGCAGAGGTGGAAGATCAGGTCGCTGCCGGCGACACGCTCGGGCAGCGGCTCACCCTGCATCCGCGAGGCCCAGACCAGCGGCTTGCCATCCGCCACGATGAATGCCGCCCGCTCGTTGATCTCTCGGAGGTCAGCGCATTGCTCGGTCAGCATCGCATAGTGGGTCGGCGCCGTGATGAAGAACGACGGACGCCCGGCCCGGATCAGTTCGGAAACCGCCGCGACCGCCTCCGCAACCGTGAATGGCGCGTACGGCACCCCCCAGATCCAGACCCGACACCGTACCGACGATTCCGGCTCCTTGGTCTGTAACATAAATCATTCCCCTACCGGCTGTTCAATTTACCGCCCGATAGGATCCTAGGTCTCTTGCGGCAGACTGTCCAAAACGCCGACCCGATCGGCCCTACCACCACCGTGGCGTCGAAACGCGGCCGCGCAGGAGCGCAACCGGCTCTCCCCTCCGGACTACCGCCGCGGCCAGAACCTCTCCCTGGAGATCATCGCCTTTCACGTCGGCGACGGATGTCGACGGCCATAACGGCCGCCTCAACCGGCGGTTCGCACGCGCCTTCCGTCCTCTCGGCGACGGCGTGAAGCTCGACAAGGGCGGCACCCTCGGCGCCCGAGCTTCCTCCGCGTCGAATTGCGCCAGATCGTTCGACTTCCGTTTTCAGGATAGCGAGCCATCAACCCGACGCAAGAAAACAATACATCTATTGAACACATAACACAGAAAACGTCAAACAGAAAAGCAACTTTCTCGCCACGAACCAGGCGTTGCGGGCGTATCGGCCGGCGAGTCGGCGGGGCTCCTGGGCCATTCGGAAGACCCATTCCAGGCCGGATTTCTGCATCCAGCGCGGGGCACGGCGGACGCGGCCCGCGGCGAAATCGAGCGAGGCACCGAGGTTCACCACGACCGGGACTTTCAGTGCTTCGAGATGCGCCGCGATCCATCGCTCGCCTCTCGGCATCGTGAAGGCCGTGATCAGCAGATCCGGGGCCGCCGCGCGGACGGCGGCGACGATCGCGGCTTCCTGCTCGGGAGTTCTCTCTCCGAACGGCGGACACGCGGTGCCGACGATCCGCAGACCCGGGTAACGCGCCACCAGGCGTTCCGCCGCCTTCTCCGCCACTCCCTCACCACCGCCGAGCAGGTAGACCCCGAACTGCTCGCGAGCCGCCTCCTCGCAAAGCCGGAAGATCAGGTCGCTCCCCGCCACTCGCTCCGGGATCGGAGACCCTGCCAACCGCGAGGCCCAGACCAGCGGCTTGCCATCCGCCAGAATAAAGGCCGCTCGCTCATTCACCTCACGCAGGTCGGGATGCTGCTCGGAAAGCATCGCGTAGTGGACATTCGCCGTGATAAAAAAACCCGGCTCCCGCGACCGAATGCGATCCGAGACGGCGGCCACCGTCTCCTGAAGCGTCCAGGGGACAAGTGGGATCCCCCAGACCATCACTGCCTTCGCCACATCCGACATCCGCGGCCCACCTCACCGTCGCTTCTTAGCCCAGGCCGGGCCGGCGCCGGGCCGGCGCCGACGTCCCCCCGACCAGGATGCCCCAGTATAGTTTGCGCCGCGACACTCCTGTCCAGACCAGCTCAGGTCAGCTCAGCCGACCGTCCCCGGCGTCGAGGCTCCCTCGATGGCGAGACTCTCCTCGACGGGCGGCGAGACCCGATCAAGCAGGACCGCAACCGTCATGTCGCCCAGCACGTTCGAGGTCGTCCGCAGTCGGTCGAGGAACCAGTCAACGGTCAACAGGATCGGAATCCGGTCCACCGGCATGTGGACGGCCGCAAAAATCAGGGGAAGCGTTACAAAACTTCCCGAGGGAATCCCGCCCGCCCCCACGCTCGCTATCAACGTCGTCAGCACGATCATGACCTGATCGGCGAGGCCCAGGTTATAGCCCATCGCCTGGGCGAGAAAGAGGACGGCCGTCGCCTGGTAAAGTGCGGTTCCGTCGTTATTGAAGTTTGTCCCGATGCAGGCCGTCAACTGGCCCGACCGCCTCGAAACCCCAAGCTTCGAGAGTGACCGTAGCGTGATCGGGATCGTCGCCGCCGTGCTAGCCGTGCTGAAGGTGTTGGCGATCACGTCGAGAGAGCCGGCCAGGAACCGCACCGGATTCATTCCCGCGAGCACCAGCATCTGGACGAGATACCAGGTGACCTGGAGCGCCAGGCCGGCCGAGACCACTCCGATTAGCCAGGCCAGCGAGGCGGCCACCTTCATCGCTTCTCCCTGCCCAACCTTCGACGCGACGATCCCGAAGACGGCCAGTGGCGAGAGAGCCACGACCCAGAGCAAAACCTTCATCAACAGCTCGAAGCCGATCGTCAGCAGGTCGATGACGACGTGAAACGATGCGTCGCCCTTGCTCTTGCGGGCGTCTCGAATCTTCACCAGTCCGATGCCGAGCGCCAGGGTCAGCACCACGAGCTGCGCCAGGTGGTTCTGGGTAAACGGCTCGCCGATGCTCCGCGGGATCAGGTCGACCAGGAGATCCTGCATCGACTTCGACGGCGGCGCCGGCCCCAACGCCACCTGGCTCAGCGAGGCCCCGACGCCGGGACGGATCGCGTTGGTCAGGGCCAGCCCGATGACCATCGCCACAATCGTGTTGAGCAGGTAGAAGCCCATCATCAGGGCTCCGAGCCGCCCTCGGATCTCGTTGGTGACGATCGCGCTGAGGATCGCGAGCACAACCAGGGGGGCGGCCAGGGCCGTCAGCGCCCGGAGGATCAGCTTCGGCAGAATCTCCAGCCGGTCGGCGCCCTCGCCCCAGGCCATCCCGACCGGAACGGCGATCAGCACCGCCCCGATCACCCAGACGTAGAGGGGAATCCCTCCTGGCCGGCTCTCTTCTTCCTGTAGCAGGTCGGTTTCCATTCTTGGATCGCGTCCGTTGTCCGTTGTCCGTTGTCCGTTGTATTCTCACAGGATGGCGACGTCTCCCCGCAAGACTGTAGGCGAAATCAGAGGCCACGGGCAACGGATGTCTGACCAGCAAGCGATCCGGGACAAGGGTGTCGGGGTCCTCCCCCATGCGATCGGCGACGGTCCGGCGAACATGGCGATCGACGAGGCGATGCTCGAAGCCTCGGCGCGCGAGGATCGGTGTTATCTACGCTTCTATGGTTGGTCGGAGCCGACCCTGAGCCTGGGCTACTTCCAGCGGATGGCCGAGGTCGAGTCGGATCCTCGCTGGCGGGGCCGGGCGATCGTGCGCCGGCCGACCGGTGGCGGGGCGATCTGGCACCATCACGAGCTGACCTATGCAATGGCCGCCCCGTCGGGCCTGGCGCACGTCCGCCCCAACACCTCGATGTACCGCGCGATCCACGCGGCGATCGCCTCGGTCCTGGCTGTCCAGGGGATTGAGGCTCGCCGTCGCGGCGAGCCGACCGAGCCCATCGCGCCGACCCTCTCGGCGAGGCCCCTGCTCTGCTTCCGCGGAAGCGACCCCGAAGACCTTGTCTGGAAGGGGCACAAGATTGTCGGCAGCGCCCAGCGTCGTCGCGAGGGCGCGCTGCTTCAGCACGGCTCGATCCTGCTGGGCCGGTCGCCGGATGTCCCCGAACTCCCCGGGCTACGCGAACTTTCGGGCCCCGATCGATCGCCCGAGAACTGGGCCGAAGCGCTCGCCCCAGCCATCGCCGAGATTCTCGGCCTCGTCCCGGTGCCGTCCGACTGGCCCACCGGCCTTCGCAGCCGCGCCGACCAGTTGGAACGGTCGCGATACCGAGAACCCGCCTGGACCGCCTCGCGATAGGCCCATTCTCCGCGTCGGCTCCCCCATTCCAGCGTCCACTTTCGGCCGTACCCGAATTCCGGTCGACCTGGGATCTTGGAAGTCCGAAACAATAGGCTACAATGAGGACGTTCGCCTGATTGAGATGTCAGCAAGGCCCTTCCGTCTCGCTCCCCCTCCTCGGCATCGGTCCGACGCATCGACGAAGACTGGTCGTGGGAGAAGGTCGCAACGACGGTAGGGGTCGCGCCGCGCCGAGATGGCCTTGTTGTCCCCATGATTTCCGAATAGACATCATCCTGGGCTGGTGGCGAGCCCCGTGAGGACCATGGCGTCGGCCGATGTCGGGACGCCGGTGTGCGCCGGTCGCCCGATTCCGGCCGAAGGGCTGGGCCGGAGGTACAGGACCTGGTCGATTGGGAACGGATCTCTGTCGTTGAGGACCCCCGGGGTCGGGGACGGTAATCATGAAAGTGCAACTGGTGGTGGTGCGGGGGAAGCCCGAGGGGAAAGTGATTCCCCTGTCTGGGCCCACGTTCAAGATCGGCCGGGGCGAGACGTGCCACCTGCGACCGATCAGCGAGCAAATTAGCCGCGAGCACGCCGAGTTCACCATCACGGCCGACGCGGTGATGGTCCGCGACCTGGGCAGCCGGAACGGGACGCTGGTCAACGGCAAGGCGCTCGCCGCCGAATGCCGATTGAAGGACCGCGACCTGGTTCAGGTTGGCCCCTTGACCTTTGCTGTCTCGATCGCCGGAGCCCCTGCGGCCAGGCCCGCGGCACCGGCCTCGCCCGACGACGTCTCCGGCGATGAAATCGATTCCTGGCTCTTCGGAGAGGGCGCGGGCGCCTCGGCCGAAAACCCTACCGTCTACGGCGGCGACACCATTACCATCACCGCCTTCAAGGACGCCAAGTCCACCCCGTCCAAACCCGTTCCTCCCCCCTCCGCCAGCGACGACGAATACGAACGCCAGCCCGAAGAGGAACCCGAACCCGTCGACCAGGCCGCCGAAACCTC
Organism: Planctomycetales bacterium; assembly: GCA_027449865.1. Classification (GTDB taxonomy): domain Bacteria; phylum Planctomycetota; class Planctomycetia; order Isosphaerales; family Isosphaeraceae; genus JAKAUH01. Next base: position 18,903 of record DAIDKV010000080.1, on the reverse strand, counting down.
CGACGACCTCTCCGCCGAAGCCGAAACCACGGAAGAGGATAACATCTACGATAAGCTCGACGACGACGATCAGGGTCAGGAAGACGAAGCCGGCGACGACGAGGAAGCGGAGTCCGGAAACCTTGAGGAGGAATTCCTCGACGAGTCGAACCCCTTCTACGCCGCCAAGAAAGCCCAGAAGGAACAGGCCAAGGCGACTCCCGCCAGCAAGGCGGCCTCGTCAAAAGACTCCAGCGAGGCCGCCAACGACATCCTTCGCCGGTTGATGGAGCGGCGGAAGGCGTCGAGGGAATGAAGCGGCCTGACCACCGTCCCCGATCGATCCACCGGGCGCCCGCCCCTCTGTCCGCCACCGAGGGACGGACGCCCGGTCTTTCGTCGACCTTCGCCTGCCACCCCGCTCCGTCCCGACCTGCTTCGAGCCCGATTCCATGACCGAGCCCGATCTGCGCGACCTCTTCACCGACGACGCCCCAGCCCCAACGTCGCCTGCCCTCGCTGATGCCCGCTCCAGGCTCCTCCGACTCCTCCACCGGATCGAGACCCAGGTCGTCGGCCAGCGCGACCTTCTCGAGCGGCTGGTGATCGCTCTGGTCGCCGGCGGTCACGTCCTGATCGAGGGCGTCCCCGGACTGGCCAAGACCCGGGCCGTCCGGGCGCTCGCCCAGGCCCTCGACCTCCCCTTCCGACGCATCCAGTTCACCCCCGACCTGCTCCCCGCCGACCTCACCGGAACCCAGATCTACCGCCCAGCCACCGGCACCTTCGACGTCCGACCCGGCCCCATCGTCACCAGCGTCCTCCTCGCCGACGAGATCAACCGCGCCCCCGCCAAGGTCCAGAGCGCCCTCCTCGAAGCGATGCAGGAGGGGCAGATCACCGTCGGCGACGAGACCATCACCCTCCCCGAAACCTTCTGGGTCCTCGCCACCCAGAACCCGATCGAACACGAGGGAACTTACCCGCTCCCCGAGGCCCAGCTCGACCGGTTCCTGATGAAGCTCGTCGTCGGATACCCCTCACGCGACGCCGAACTCGCCATGCTCGACCTCCCCAGCGTCTCCGTGCTCGTCCCCGACGACCAACCCCCGCTCTACGGACCCGATGACGTCGCCAGCTTCCGCGCGATGGCCGCCTCCATCCAGATCGCCCCGGCCATCAAGGAGTACATCGTCGACCTCGTCCGCGCCACCCGAGACCCGGCCGCCCATGGCCTCGCCATCGCCCCGCTCCTGGAACTCGGCGCCAGCCCCCGCGCCACCATCGCGATGGTCCGCGCCGCCCGGGCTCACGCCCTCCTCGCCGGCCGAGACTTCGTCACGCCCCACGACGTCAAAAGCCTCGCCCGCGACATCATGCGACACCGCATCCTTGTCAGCTATGAGGCCGATGCCGAGGGGCTCTCCGCCGACGACCTGCTCCGGCGCATTCTCGACCACATCCCGGTCCCGTAAACCGAGGTGCATCTCCACTCAGGCCGACGCACCCGGCTCGCCAACCGACTTCGCCGTATCGGCATATCGAACCGCCGGCTGCCGCGAGAGCCAGGCCCAGTACACCAGCCCCCCAGCGAACACCGCGACGCTGATCGTCTGCGAAATGGTCATCCCCAGGAAGAGCCCTGGCTCGTCATTCCGAAGCTGTTCGATCAGGAACCGGGTCACCGGATAGGCGAGCATCAACCCGCCTATCACCTCGCCGTCCCGCCGTCGAAGCGGATAATACGCCGAGAGCAGGAGAAGCAACACCACGCCGTCGATCGCCGAATAAAGCTGGGTGGGATGCAGCGACAGAGAGGTCGACGCTCCCTGCGAGATCAGGCCATTTCTCACCTCGTCGGCCCACGGCGGCGAGCCGGCCGGAAATCGGGTCGCCCAGGGAAGCGAACAGGTGTCGCCGTAACAACATCCGTTGAGAAAGCACCCCATCCGTCCGAACGCCGTCCCCAGCGCGATTGAGGGGGCGATCGCATCCAGATACGGCCGGATCGGAAACCGATGGAACCACCAGAAGGCGAGAAATCCCACCGCGGCTCCCACGACACCGCCATAATAGACAATGCCGCCTCGCCAGTACTGAAGGGCATCGGAGAGGCTGTGGATATCGACGCCCCAGTATTCGATGCAGTAAAGGGCGCGGGCGCCGATGAGGCCGCAGACGAAGATCCAGAAGCCGACGTCGAGGATGATATCGCCATTGAGCCCCTCGCGGCGGGCTCGCCAGAAGGCGAGCCAGGGGGCGAAGACGAACGCCATGACCAGCATCATCCCGAATCCATAGATCGGCACGTCGAAGTGGCCGAGGTACGGGATGGTCAGCGGAATCTTGAAGAGGATGGGCGCCATGCGACGGGCGAGCCTCCGGGGTCTCTGGGGCGGCGCTCAGGCCGTCTCCGTGACGAGCCATTCGGCGAGCGGGCCGTCGGCCGAGAGCGGGGGATAATCGATCCACTCCACGATCCGGTTGCGGTCGTCGAGCGCGACAACGCGGGGGCGATGACCGACCAGTTCCTCGGGCGACATCCGGGCAAACGCCATCACGATCACCCGGTCGCCGACAGCCCCCAGTCGAGCCATGGCGCCGTTGAGCTCGATCGCCCCTTCGCCCGGACGGCCCGGAATGGTGTACGTCGTCGCCCGGGCACCGGTCGCCACGTTGCTCACGACGATCTCCTCGTAGGGGAGCAGCCCGACGGCTTCCAGCAGGATCGGATCCACGGTCAGGCTCCCGTGGTAGTTCAGGTCGCTGCGGGTCACGGCCGCGAGGTGCAGCTTGCTCTTCAAAACGGAGAGCTGCATGATGAGTCGATCACTCCGTGAGGGCCAGGTTATCGATCAACCGGGTCGAGCCCACCCGGGCCGCGACCAGGGCCACGCCCCGAATCCCGTCCCCGAGCCGGTCGATCGGTTCGAGGGTCTCACCGTCGGCGATCTCGGCATAGTCGAGTCGAACGCCTTCGGTGGATTCTAGGGTCTCTCTCAAGATCTGTCGAACCCGATCGGCCGATGTCTCTCCACCGGCGACTGCTCGACGCGCCTCCGTGAGCGCCCGGAAGAGCGCCCGGGCGGTCTGCCGCTGATCCGGATCGAGGTATCGGTTCCGGCTGCTCATCGCCAGGCCGTCGGGCTCGCGCACGGTCGGCTCGGTGACGATCCGAACCGGCACGTGCAGGTCGTCCACCATCCGACGAATCACAAGCTGCTGCTGGTAGTCCTTTTGACCAAACACGGCCAGGTCGGGCCGGACGATCTCAAAAAGCTTCAGCACGACCGTCGCCACGCCCCGGAAGTGCCCCGGGCGGCTCGCGCCTTCGAGCACCTCGGAGAGAGCCGGCACCTCGACGAATGTCGACATCGAGCCCGAGGGATAGATGACCTCGGGCGTCGGCGAGAAGACCAACGCGGCCCCGGCGTCTCGACATCGGGCGAGATCGGCGTCGAAGGTTCTCGGATACCGGGTATAGTCCTCGTTCGGCCCGAACTGCGTGGGGTTGACGAAGATCGAGACAACGACGAACCCGGCTTCCTCGCGGCAGCGCTCGATCAGACGAACGTGGCCCTCGTGAAGCGCCCCCATCGTCGGGACCAGTCCGATGACCCGACCCTCGCCGCGGGCCCGGTCGACGGCCGTCCGAACGTTCGTCACGCTCTCGGCGACCTCAACCACGCGACGGCTCCCTGGCCGCCTGGCCGCCTCGGTGGGGGCAATCCGGATTGTTCAGGCAATCGTCCTCGATCAGAAGGTCGTTGAGAACCTCACCGGCGAGAACTGTTCGCTCAACGATCCGCGGAACGTCTTCCACCTGGACCTTCCCGTACCAGATCCCCTGGGGATAGATCACGACGGTGGGCCCGTGTTCGCACTGCTCCAGGCATCCGGCATGGTTGGCCCGTGCCAGCGCCCCGAAACCGGCAGCTTTCAGCTCGCGCTGAAACGCCTGACGAAGCGCCTGCGATCCCTCGGGGTCGCAGCACCCTCTCTTGTGACCGGGCGCCCGGACATTCCCGCAGACGAAAATATGGTGGGTAAACGCTGGCATTTCCGATCACTCGCGGCTCCACGTTCCCGACTTCGACGCATGCCTTCAGCCTAACAAAATCGCCCTCCGAAAAGGAACCAATCCTCGATTGGTCGATTGGCCATCAGCCGGATCGAACGCTTCTCCCCCCTGGAATCTGAAATCCGGATCTGGAATCCGCAATCCCCAATCATCCGCTCCCCCGCCCCTGGGTGGTCGTCCCGACGGCCAACAGGCGATATAGTGGAAAGAATACCGAGGCGGGCACGATCGCTGGCCGATCCCATGTTGTGGATGGCCCGGCCGGCGCCGTTCCCTCCCGATCGATTGATCGAGCCGGTCCCAGGTGTCCGACATTCCTCGGCGCCAAGGAACGGAAGTTGCGGAGTTGCCCTAGAATGCCTACGACACGGCATTGCGTGCTGATCGTGGATGACGAGCCCGACGTCTGCGATTCGGTGCAAGATCTCCTCCGTCGCGAGTTCCGGGTCCTCAAGGCGCACAGTGCCGAGGAAGGTTACCGGATCATGCAGGAGGAGGAGGTGCATATCGTGATGTCGGACCAGCGGATGCCGCAGATTACCGGCATCGAGATGCTGACCCGACTGAAGGCCCGGCATCCGCACGCCATCCGGATGCTCTTCACGGGGTTCGCCGATCTGGAATCGATCATCGCCGCGATCAACCAGGGGCACATCTTCCAGTTCATGAAGAAGCCCTGGCAGCCCGAAGAGTTACTCGCGGCGGTCCGGCAGGCCGCCCTCGAATACGATAATCTCGAGACGATGGCGATGGAGCGCGAGCATCTGCTGGACGAGGTCAGCGAGCTGAAGGATCGGGTATCGGCGCTTGAGGCAGAGGTTCGGAAGCTCCGGACCTCCTGAACCGAGTGCGGCGAGCAGGCGAGCGTTCTCGGCGCGGGAGTGTCGACAGCGCGATCGGAGCGGTGGGAGACCCGACCTTGTTGCAGGCGACTCGACCCAATGCGCCGGAACGAAGACGACAGACGCTCCTCGTCGTCGATGACGAGCCCGACGTCCTGGAGAGCCTCCGCCATCAGTTTCACCGGACCTACCGCGTCCTGACCAGCACCTCGGGCTCCGAGGCCCTGGAGCTTCTCGACCGAAACGACGTGCAGGTTCTGCTTTCGGACCAGCGGATGCCCGGGATGCCCGGCGACCTTCTGCTCCGCGAGGCCCGGGGTCGAAAGCCCGACACCATCCGGATGCTCTTCACCGGCTATGCCGACATCCAGGCGGTCATCAACGCCGTCAACGAGGGGCACATCTTCCGGTACATCCTCAAGCCCTGGGACAGCATCGAGCTGGAAGGGATCATCCGGCAGGGGATCGAGCAATACGAGCTGCTGGCCGAGCGTCGCCGGTTGATCGCCGAGCTTCAGGCGGCGAACGCCCAGCTCGTCGAGGCCAACAGCGAACTCGCCCGCGCCGGCCAGCTCAAGACGGCGTTCATCGAGGTCGCCAGCCACGAGTTCAACACACCGATCACGTTGGTCCTCGGTCTAACGGAACTGCTCCGCCTCTCCAACCCCGACCGTCCCGACCGCGAGCAGGAAATCCTCCGCCAGATCGTCGGTAGCGGCCGGCAGCTTGCCCGGCTCGTGACCAACATGCTCACACTCCTCCGTGCGGAGGACTTCCGCAAGACCCTTCAGAAGCATCCGACCGACCTCGGCGAGCTGATCCGGAGCGTGGTCGACCAGGTCCGTCCGTTTGTCTCGGCGCGACAGCTTCGGCTGGGGGTCGAGGTCGAACCCGAGATCGGAACGTTCGAGATCGACGCCGAGAAGATGGGCGCCGTGCTGGTCAATCTGCTCACCAACGCGATCAAGTTCACGCCCGACGGCGGCCAGATCTGGCTTCGCGCCTCGCTCCAGACCCCCGACGAGGCGACCATTCAGGTGGAGGACCGCGGGATCGGGCTGGAGCCCAGGGCGATCGAGCACCTCTTCCAGCCCTTCTTTACCCAGTTTGACCCGAGCCGTCACTCCTCGGGCGACTTCGGCTTTAACAAGCGCGGACTCGGCCTGGGCCTGAGCATCGCCAAGCAGTTCGTCGAGATGCACGGCGGCCGAATCTTCGCCGAGAGTGTCCCCGATGGAGGCACTCGGGTCACGGCCATCTTGCCGCGCGGGCCTCTCCCGGCCCAAGATGAACGCGAAGGGCGGCCTCCCGGATCGGCCGACCGGCCCCCCGAGGACGGTGAGCCGCCGCGGCCCAACGGCGCCCCTCCCGCCCCGTTGAGCGACGAGAACGCCCCATGCCCACCGCTTTGATCGTTGAGGACGAGCCCGAGGCCAACCGCCTCCTCGCCATGCTCCTTCAGCTTCGCGGCTACAGGACCGAGTCCGCCTATCGCGGCATCGAGGCGCTCGAGAAGATCCGAAACCAGGCCCCCGACGTCGTCTTCCTCGACCTGATGCTCCCCGACATGGACGGCTACCAGGTCTGCCACGAGCTCAAAAGTCCCGAGGGCATCATCGCCGTTCCGATCGTGATCGTCACCGCCCGGCTCACCTCCGAAAACCGGATCGAAAGCTTTGCCGCCGGAGCCGACGACTACATCCCCAAGCCCTACACCCCCGACCAGATCTTCGACGCCCTCGAACAATCAGGCGCCTGGAAGGAATGGCTCGACTCCCCCCGACTCGACGGCCAGGTTCCGCTCGACGGTCGCGACGATGGCGAGGCCCTCCGCCGCCTGGCCCACCTTCGCCGCCTCTTGCAGGCCCGATGCGCGATCGGCCCCCAGGGGATTGACAGCATCTGCTCGGCGATCCGGTCGGTCTGGGCGAGTATCGACGCCTGGTCTCGCCTCCGGCACGAGGAGCGGGTCGCGACCATGGCCTACTCGCTGACGCCCGAATCGCTCACGCTGACGGTCCACGACGAGGCCGGTTGGCTTCCGACCGCCTCGCCCTCAATGATGGAGCGCGTCGCTGGCCCATTCGACGAGGTGATCCACGACGCGTCGGGCCGATCGCTGACCATGGTCAAGCGATGTGGTCCCTCCGGGTTCCTGCCATGACAGCCGACCCCGACGATCCCGAGGTCGCCGAATCCGACCGTGTGCTGCTGCTGGCGATGCGTGCCTGGGCCTCCTCCTCGCCTCCGATGGACGGGGACCCGTTCGAGGACCCACGGGCCCGGCTGCTCGAACGCCTCGATCCGTCGTGGACCTTGAGGCTGAAGCAGGCCGACAACCCCGATCCGCCCGACCGTTCCGAGGCCCGCCGACGGCTCCGCGAGGCGCACCACGCCGAGGCGAGGGTCGACCTCGACCGGGTCCATCCGAGCTGGTGGGAGCGTGCCCTGCGCGAGGAGTCACCAGCCGTCCGCCGAGCGGTCGTCGCCTCGGCTCCCGACCCGATCCGGAGCGAGGTTCAATCGGCCCTGCTCCTCGATAACGACGACATCCGCCCCGACCGACCACCCAACGCCGAGGCCCTCTCCTGGGCCGGCTCGCTCTGGACCGAGCGCCTGGTCGGCGGCGAACCCAGACGACCCGACGACCCTCCGGTGATCGTGGCGATGTCGAGCCTCTCGCTTCGCGACTCCTATCGACTCTGCCGAAATGCGGGCCTTCTGAAGCTCGCCCTGGCCGGCGAGCCTCGACCGGGATGGGCGGCCGACTTCGCCCGATCGGCCGGACCCGAGTTCGCCCTGATTGCCCGGCACGACCTTAAGGCGACCCCTGCCGACCGATCCCCCCGCCGCCGGCTTCCGGCCCGGCTCGGCCTGCTCACGATCGCCCGGCTGCTGAGCCTCGCCGAGCCGTTCCGGGTCCGATGGGCGTTGCAGCACTGGCCCTACGCGATCGCCCGCCAGATCCGCCCCCTGATGCCCCCTCCCTCGAAACGCACTCCCGTGATGATCCAGGTCGAATCGACCCTCCTCCAAAGAGCCCAGGATCGGCGACCAACCGGTCGCTGAGGTTCGCGAGCCGTTCGATCTACACCCTGCCCCTGTCTTCGGGGCCTGGCTCCAGTCGTCCTCGACACGTGCCTGTCCCCATCCCATCGTCGGACTTCTCGAAGACCCGCACAGAAACGGATCAGGCGAAAAAGCCCGGCCGCTTTCTAGAGCTCGGGCAGTTCGCCCCGCTTCGCGGCTTCTCGGATCGCCAGGGCGCCCGTGGTCATCATCGTGAACGGGACGGCGATCATGAAGAGAATGCTCCAGTTGTAGCCCCGAGCCAGCGACGAGGCCTCGACCGCTCCCTCCGCCACGGCCTCCTTGCAGCTCGGACAGGCGCTCGCCGGCGCTGGAGTCAGAAGCCAAAGGACCGCGGCAAGGATCATCCCCGACTTCCCAATCGCTCGCGTTCGCCCCATCGGCTTCAACCTCGGAAAAGGTTGTCGAATGTCGGCAGGAAAGCCTGACCGAATTTGGGACAATGTACCGAGGAACACGTCAGTTGTCGACATGTCTTCCCGGAAGCGTCCGCGCGGCATCGTCGCCGCGGGGGTTGGGCCCGGCCGGCACCGGCGCCGGGGTTTGCGTCCCGTACAGGCGCGGGCGCACCGTATCCGGCGAGCCGACCGGCGGCAGCCCGGCCTCGAGGTAATTGATGTCGAACTCACGCTCGATGACCCAGAAGTGATCGACGATCGGCCGGTCGTCGGGCCCGATCCGGAAATCGTAATGGCTGAGCAGGTTCCGCCAGAGGACGAATTCCATATCGTCGTCCATGGTGTACCGCTTCTTCTGCTCCAGGACTTCCTCGGAGCGGAGCCGGGACTCGAGACTCTTGCGGTCGGGGTATCGGAATTGGAGTCGAATCGGGCGCTTCGGCCCCGCGGCCCAGAGCAGGTCGCGGAGCTCGATGAGGAGGTCGCGGACGTGCCGGCTGACGATCCCCGTTCCGCGATACGGCTTGCGGAGCCAGAGGAAGACGTCGAAGTGATCGCGAGACCGGCCTTCCGGGTCCCTCAGGGCCCGGGCGAAGAAGATCCCGCAGGCCACCTTGTCGGGCGAGCCGAGGACGTCATTCAGGGGGGATTTACTGTAAGGCGCGGTGTCGCGCGGGGCCTGGACGAGGAGCCAGAGCGGCTTCTCGGGGCCCTGGAAGAGGCCGTCCCAGGACGCCTCGGCGTCGCGGAGCCACTCCGACAGCGGTGGCAACATCGGCCATTCGCGGACGAAGCCGTCGCCCAGGGTCCGGAGGGCGCCTTCGACGAAGGCGGGGTCCATCAGATCGAGGCGGGCCACGACGCAGTCGACCCCGAGGTTGAGCTGCTCCTCGCAGAAGGCGACGAAGTCCTCGCTGAACTCGCCGCGGAGGATTGGCCAGTGCCGGCGGAGGGCCGTGGTGTCGGCCCAACGGCGGAAGACGGTGAACCAGCCGCGATTCATCGGCAGGTCGCGTTGATCTCGCAGCCCCAGGCCGATCCAGGCCTCCTCCATGATCTGGACCATCCGGGTGACCGCGTGCAGGTCGGGGCCGCCCAGGCCTGAAGCGCTCTCGACCGGCTCCGGGTAGATGTCGCGGCCCAGCGGCGCCAGGCTCTCGTGCTCGAGCAAGTCCTCCTGGAACGCGGACCAGGCGTCGGACGCCGCGAGGAAGCGGTTCTCGTGCCCCGGAGGAACCATCGTCCACCTCCGCTTCACGGCCGAGAATAGCCGCTGGTTGCCCCGTTTGAATTCGATCTCCGGGTCGCGGCTCGACCACAGCGGCTCGTGCTCCTCGACGTCGTCGACCGCATCCCTGAACGCCGACTGTGCCACGTGGAAGCCCAGGGCCCTGTAGCTCTCGAACTGCGCCTCGTCGAAAAACTGGTCGAGGGTGGACTGCCAGGGAAAGTCGGGGTTCTTCGCCGCGTATTCCTGCACGTCGGGCGGCTCGTCGCCGGTCAAGGTGGTCCGCAGGTAGACGAACAGACCGGGGAGCTCGCCGCCGTCGACGTCGTCGTAGCGGATCCGGCCGACAGCGCAGTGCGATCGGCTGACCTTCGCATCTCCATGGCGGGCGAACTGCGAGGTGTCCAGGTCGATCCGCACGCCGAAATCGGTCCGGCACAGCCGGATCATGTTCGCCAGGTTGTCGTCGGAGGCCCCCGGGTCGGTCCCGGCATCGCAGCAGACGATGTAGCGACATCGGCGCCGGATCAGCTCGTAGACCGCCAGGTTCTCGAAGTGGCCGCCGTCGGAGAGGTGGATCCACTCGCGGCGCTCGTCGGTCCGGCCGAACAGCTCCAGGAGCAAGGGCAGGGACAGCGACGGGCTGCCGGCGTCCCAGCGGCTGACCGAGGCGCCGACGGAGATCGCCCCGGTGACCCAGGTGGCCGGGTTCGGGTTCCTCATCCACCAGCCGAGCCGCGCATTGATGGCGGTCATCAGGGCGATGAGGGCGGAGCTCTGGTGGACGCCGATGTTCGAGTCGACCGCGGCCCCCGAGATCGAGATCGCGCGGCCGAGCGTCAGTTCCGACTCGGTCGCCGGGCCGGTGGGGGCGTACCCGGTCCCCTTGCTGCCGCAGTAATCGGGCGTGAAGATGAACGACTCGGCGCGGCGATCCTGCCAGGCCAGCTCGCGGCCGGCGACGAGGTTCAGCGCCGTGTTGATGATCATCTGCGGCCCCAGGTATTCCCGCTCGCCCGATGCGGAGTCGGCCAGGCCGATCCGCATCCGGTGCAGCGGGATGTCGTCGTCGGCGTCGAAGCCGGTGATGGGGTCTTCCCAGCGCAACGGACCGACGGCCCGCGTCGGGGCGCCGCCGCCGCCGCTTCCCCAGCCCGCGCCCCGCCTCAGCCACTCGCGCTTGCGACGCGAGGCGCCCAGGTAGCATCGGGTCAGCCGGGTGGCGTACATCGCGTTCAGCGAGAATCGGTTGATGTTCGACAGGACCGAGGCCAGCGTCACCATCACGGCGCAGCCGAGGATCCCCCATCCAATCTTGTCGATCCTCGTCGTCTCCACCCCGTTCCAGTAGACCCACGAGCCCGACGCGGCGCGGTCGCCTGGCTTCAGGTTGAACGGGGCGAGTCGCGCCGTCGGCCCCTCAAAGACGATCGCGTCGACCAGGAGCGAGACCAACACCATCAGCCCGGCGAGGAACACCGTCGGCGCCACGGCGATCAGCGCCTTGATCTTCCAGTCGCCCCCGGGCCGGGTGGCCTCCGGCGAGCGGCCGGCGTAGGCCCCCCCGAGGGCCGTCAGCAGCCAGCCCATACCGACCCCCGAACTGAGACTCGAGCCCATGTAGACCTGGACGAGCATCGGGCCGTAAAGGGTGATACCGAAGAATGCCAGCCAGCCGCCGGCGATGATGATCATCCAGCTACAGACCCGCGCCCACCACTCGCGGACGGCGTCGGACTGCCAGTGCGCCAGCATCCAGACCTCGACGAAGGTCGCGACGGTGACGACGAGCAGTGCCAGCGACGGCCCGACGGTGACGATCGCGTGCGGCTGGTTGTGCAGCGGCCAGAGGATCGTCGAGCAAAAGACGAAGAACAGGAAGCCTCCGGTGGCCCCGGCCGTCAGGGCGGCGGTCGCCATCAGGACGGCGAGCTTCTTTCGGCTGACCCGATGCCGGCCGACACCGGTCGTCGCGGGCGAGCCCCGCCCGATGAATGCCCAGATCAGGAAGCCCAGCAAGTGGACGCTCAGCGTCAGCAGCCCGAACCACACCATGAACTCGATCGCCGAGACCCAGAGGAATTCCCCACGCGCCCAGATCGGGAACGCGTCTTCATCGAAGCCCGGCAGCCTCTCCAGGAAGCGGAAGACCGAGGCCGGGGCATTCGGCTGAAGCTCGGCGACGAACGGCGGCGAGTCGGGCAGGCTCAGCGTGAACGCATCCTCGCCCCCGATCCTCGACGGTCTCGGGCCAGGAGGCCCCGTCGGCGCGATGCTGTACGACCAGCACGCCAGCACCGCGGCCAACGTCAAGGGGGTGAGGATCGTCAGGGACATCGTCGCGACCATCCAGCCGTCGGGAGCGATCCTCGAGGCGTCGTCCGGCGGACGGCGCCTCGGCGAAATCAAATAGGCGATGTGCCGACCGATCGAGAAAAACGCTAGCAGCAGCGCGCTGGAGCAGACCCAAAACACTGACGCGCGGAGCGCCGGCAGCCGCGTGTCGATCGCGAAGAACCAGACGATCAGGCGGCCCAGCAGGACGGCGATCATGGTCAGGGGCAGGAGCAGGAGCTGATTGATCAGCCCGTTTCGGATATAGATCGTTAAGACCGTCCAGGTGTCAACGGACAATAGCCCGGGACGGGGGGTGAGGTAATTACTGTAGGACCTCAGGTGGTGGATCGGCTCGGGCTCCTCGTCCACGATCCGGCGGAGCGGCAGCGGTGGCCGACGGTCGGACTCGTCGTCTCCCTCGGGCGGGGAGGGCTCGGCCTGAGTGATCCGGTTGGGCGACAGTTGCCGCTCGACACTCAGCGGGTCCCCCTCCCGCTTGATCCAGGCCGCCAGCCAACCGCCTATGTAGCCGCCGCCCGAGACGGTCGACAGGTAGTCGAACCGGCTCAGCAGCTTCAGATCGGCCAGGCCCTGGAGCACCCCAAGCGCGAACGTGGCGCTGCGGATCCCCCCTCCAGAGATCGCCAGACCGACCAGATGGTCGTTCAATGCATCAAGTCGCGCGACCTTGCACGGGTCGACGGTCTCCGCGGCCGTCGACGAGGCGTGATCGGCCTCGCCGTCTCGGACCGGATCGCCTCCGCGCACACGGCCATCGCCCGAGGGGTCGGTGCCCGCGGACGACCGACCGGTCACCATCTCCCAGACCTTTCGACGCCGAAATCGGATGCGCCTCAGTTCACGGTCAAGGACATCCGCGAAATCTCGGTTCTCCGCTCCGTTCGCCATCGTGCCGCCTCCGCATGAGGGGCGCGAACCGCCGCGGCCGCTCTTCGCCAACCGTACCGACTGACACGGCCAGCACCACGACAGGGCGCAGCCCGACCCGACCTTGTCCCACCGACGACGTTACAAGCCCCGGTTGGGTCCGGAAGTTTCCGATTTGTGCGTATCGATCTCGATCGCACCTCTTCAGCCGGTCATTCGTCCAGGCGAATGGCCTCGATTTTGATGGGCGCCCTCGGAAGCGGCAGGATCTCTCGAACGGAGCGCGACGGGGCTTCAATGGGGCCCTGGAGAACTCGGAAGTTTGTCGAGAAAGTGTTTCGCACCCCTGGCGCACGACATCGGTGCGTCAGGCATGGCCTCTTCTGAGAGGCTGTGAAAGTATCGATTCAAGATGACAGATTCGTGATTCCAGATAGACATAAGTCTCATAGTAGCAAGGCGTTCCATTTATGGAATCTGGAATCTGGAATACGGAATCTTCCATCGGATTCTTTCACCAACTCTGAGCATAATGAACCGGGCGCGAAATGCAAGAGAAGCGTCAGTGATCCACGCAAATCGTGGTCCAGGCTTGGCGGGAAAGCCGGACCGACTTCCGTCTTCCGGGACAGGCTCGCCGATCGTCCGGATTCTCTGGACGCTTCTGGCGGAATCGACGATAAAAACAGAGACGGATCGCCGCGCCCGATGTTGGGAGGCGGCCAGTCGATGGCACGAGGATGCACACGGATGTCCAGTCTCGCGGAACGAGTCCGGGCGCGAGTCCGACCCGGACGGCGGTCCTTAACCGCCGAGGCCCTGTCCAGGCCAGCTCAGGTGGATGACCATCTCTCTCGATGGGCCGCCGTCGCGATCCTGGCGGTCATGTCGCTCCAGACTCTCTTCCTGCTCGTCGGCTGCGACTGGGACCTCTGCGGCGACGAGGCCGAGTACTGGGCCTGGTCGCAACGCCTCGACTGGGCCTATTTCGCTCGCGGACCCGTGATCGCGCTGGTGGTCCGACTCGGCGTCGAGCTGTTCGGCTCGTTCAGCGAGGCGATGACCGGCTCGTTGATGTTCGCCGCTCGCTTCATGGCGGTCCTGATCGGAGGGCTCACCGCCTGGGGTCTCTTCCGGCTCGCCGAGGAAACCACCGGCTCGCGACGCTCGGCGTTCTTCGCGGTCCTGATCCTGCCGGCGATCCCGCTCTTCGCGGTGGGCGGTGTGATCATCACCGCCGACTCGCCGCTCATCGGCTCGTGGGTCTGGTCGGCGGTCTGGGCCTTCCGGGCCATCCGAGGCGACGACCGAAGAGCCTGGGCGATCTCCGGCGTGATCGGATCGCTCGGAGTGCTGGCGAAGTACTCGGTCCTGGCGATGCCGGCCTCGGTCGGGTTGTTCCTGCTGCTTATCCCCGAGCGTCGACGCGAGCTCTTGCGGCCGGGATTCTGGACGATGTCCCTCCTTTGCGTCGGTCTTGGGCTGGGTCCCATCGTCGCCTGGAACGCCCATCACGGCTGGGTCGGCGCCACTCAACTGGCCGATCGTGTCGGGCTGGCGAGCCGGGCGGTCTGGGGCGGGCTCGGGCCCGTCCTCGGCTTCCTCGGCGGCGAGTTCGCCGTGCTCGGCGGCTTCTGGTGGGTCGCCGGCGTCGCGGCCATCGCTCAGAACCTCCGCGACGTCCGGCATCGAACGATCGACGGTGCGACTCGCGAGGGAACCGTCTTCCTGCTCGCCCTCTGGGGCGTCACCTGGTGCGCCTGCCTCTCGGCCAGCTTCCTGGGCGAGAGCGAGGCCAACTGGATGGCAACCGGTTACACCGCGCTGGTGGTCCTGATCGGGCGGCGGGCGGATCTCGCCTTCGCGGAAGGCGGACGTCGGAAGCGGGCCTATGTGATCTCGTGGGGGATCGCGGTCGGGCTGATCGCGATGATCCACCACACCGAGTGGTTCTATCCGGCGATCGCCCGGTTTGTTCCCGGGCCATCCCAGCGATTCGCGGCGCCTTTGCGAGTGTACGACGCCACGGCCCGAATGCGAGGCTACGAGGAGCTGGCCGTCGAGGTGGAGAAGCGGCTCGAATCGCTTCGGGCAGCCGGTGAAGACCCGTTCGTGGTGACGGCCTACTACCAACTGGCCTCAACGCTCTCCTTCTACATGAAGGGGCATCCCGAGACGTATTGCCTGGCCTGGAACTTCGGGATGTCGCGGGAGCCGGTCAACCAGCACGACCTCTGGCACCCCAACCCCCGACACGATCCCGGCCCCTTTCTGGGCCGGACCGTGCTGGTGGTTGAGGACGCGAACCAGCCACCGAACTATGCGATGATCCTTCGAGACAAGAAGGTCGTCCGAAGCATCGAGCCGATCGAACGGTTCGAGATCAAGGAGCGTGGCGTGACGGTGGCGGCCTGGGACATCGCGATCGGTCGCGACTTCCGCGGGGTCGCCGGTTACGAACAAAATCGCCCGGGCGCCCGACGACAACCGAAGCCGCCAACCCCAACGAATCCGCCCTCGACTCCGGTCCGTTGACAGGCGGTGGGGCGCCCGATAGCCTCGACGGAGAAAGCGGACGACCATCCAGCAATCTCCTCGGCGCGAAAGGGCGAGCCATGAATCACGATTCGGGACGTCGTCGGTTCCTCCAGACGGCCTCGGCCGCCCCGTTCCTGGCGATGCCGGCGGCCCTTGCCGTCGAGGCCGGCGCGAAGCAACCGAGCGAGACGCTCGTCGTCGGAGTGATCGGCGTCGGCGGACGCGGGACCCAGCACACCCGCAACTTCGCCGCGATGAACGGCGTCCAGGTCGCTTATGTCTGCGACGTCGATAACCGGCGAGCCGGCCTCGCCGCCGATGCCGCCCATCGTGCGGCCGACGGCAAGCCGAAGACGAAGGCCGTGGGCGACCTCCGAACGGTTCTCGACGACAGGGCCGTCGACGCGGTCGTGATCGCGACCTGCAACCACTGGCACGCCCCCGCGGCGATCCTCGCCTGTGCGGCCGGCAAGCATGTCTACGTCGAGAAGCCGTGCAGCCACAACCCGCGCGAGGGCGAACTGCTCGTCGAGGCGGCGCGGAAGCACAACCGGATTGTCCAGATGGGCAACCAGCGCAGAAGCTGGCCGAAGGTGATGGAAGCGATCGAACAGATCCGCTCCGGCGCGATCGGGCGTCCCTACTTCGCCGAATGCTTCTACACGAACAACCGGGGCTCGATCGGCCACGGCAAGCCTGGCCCCGTCCCCGCCTGGCTCGATTACGAACTCTGGCAGGGGCCGGCGGCGCGTCAGCCGTATCGCGACAACATCCTGCACTACAACTGGCACTGGTTCTGGAACTGGGGCAACGGCGAACTCGGCAACAACGGCGTCCACATGATCGACGTCGCGCGCTGGGGCCTGGGCGTCGATTACCCGGTCCACGTCACCTCATCGGGCGGCCGATACCGATTCGAGGACGACCAGGAGACACCCGACACGCACGTCGTGAGCTTTGACTTCGACGGCCGAAAGACGATCACCTGGCAGGGCAAGAGCTGCAATGGAGCCCGACCGGGAAGCTCGCGGGCCGATGTGGTCTTCTACGGCGAAAACGGCGCCCTGGAGATCGACGGTGGCGGCTACACGATCAAGGACCTGAAGGGGAAGCCGACGAAAAAGGTGACCGGCCAGGGCGGCGACGCAACCCATCTGGCGAACTTCGTCGCTGCGGCGAGGGGCGAGGCGAAGCCGAACAGTGAGATCGAGGAAGGCCATCGGAGCACTCTGCTCTGCCACCTGGGAAACATCGCCCACCGAACCGGCCGGGCCCTCCGCTGCAACTCGAAGGACGGCCGCATCCTCGATGATCCCGAGGCGATGCGGTTCTGGAGCCGAGAGTACGCCCCGGGCTGGGAGCCGAAGGTCTAATCGACGTTCGCCGGCTTCCGGCTCGGCCCGTCCTGGCGCGGCAGCCCCGGTGCCGATGGGAAGCGACTCTTGATGGCCCTGGCCTGCGATAATCGCTGCACCACCGGGAAGAAATGCGGGCATACCAGGGGGACATGGCGCAAATCGACAACTGTCGAAGGTTGACTCAGATATCTTACGGTTGTCGATTTGCGCTATGTCCCCCTTTTCGCCTTTCCGCGGTACTACGACGCCTCGGCGGGGCGGTTCACCTCGCGGGATTCGTACGACGGGCAGACGACCGACCCGATCACGGAGAACCATTACGTCTATGCGGGTGCGGATCCGGCCAACAGTGTCGATCCAAACGGCCATGTTTCTCTCGGCGAGGAGATCGGCAACATATCTATCGGCACGAGGATCGTAGGTTTCACCCTTAGAGTGGCTCCGACCGCGACTAAGGTCACCAATTTCCTCTTCGAAGCCATTACGGGAGAAACGGTCTACGTGGGGGTGGCCGGTGTGGTCGTTGCAGGTAGGAGTGGCCGGACCCTGCAGCGAATCGTAGGCGGGGTCGGCACCTGGCTCTACGCCGCATTACGGCTACGGGGCCGAGGGCTCAAGATCGGGCCTTACGGATTTTTCAAGGGCCTTGGTGCAATTGGCGAACAAGCCAACCACCTGAACCAGGAGGCAGCCTTCCCCGGTATCCCTAGTAACGATGGCGTAGCCATCGCTTTCCAAGGGGCGGTGCATGAAGCAGGCTCGCTCCATCGACTATTCCATCAGTCGATGGAGGCGTTCTTCGACCAGTTCCGCCCGGGAGGACCCCTGGACTATCGAGGGCCGACAAATCACGAATATGATGCCGCCTTGCGGAAGGCGATGGACAGAGTGGGCCTACTCCCCGACGAGATTGATGTTCTATCCGTGCTGGCCCAGAAGAGCCGGCGCTATTGGGGATACTTCGACGGACCTGGCGGCAAGCAGCCGGTAGTCCCCGGACGGGTCCCCACAATCTGATTGGTTGTATCGTAATAACAATGGAGACTGGAATGCGCCAGGAGACACGTCTGATGCTGCGAGCCATGGAGGATTGGCCCTGGTTCGAGCACATCGGTGAGCCGATCAAGGATCCCAGAGTCATCGCCGTCGCATCCTGGGATGAGGCGATCGAACCCCATCGGAGCTATGTCTGGGAATGTCTGCGGTTGCAGGTTAAGAATAGGATCTCCATTGTTCTCAATGAGCGCGATTGGCACCGGGCGCAGAGATGGAACCCGATGACGGACGAAGTTAAGCAGGTGATGATGCCTCTGTTCGATCGCATCAGGGAGTTGGGATCCCGCCTGTCGCTATCCGAGAACGTCTTCTATCATCAGGTGCGATGGGATCTCCTCGGTATCTGCATGGAGACGGAATACGCCGATATCTTTCCGCCGCTCTTCAACGTCCCGGTTCTCGCCCCTTGGTATCAGGCTGGGCACTTCCCCTGTGGTTGGGACGGTCCAGTGCTGGATACGCGTTGGAATGGCGAATTTCAACATTACCATCTATATATTTTTTGAGGAATGGAAAAGGGGCGCACGACATGGTTTGCAGGGCAAAGGGGGCGGATGGGAATGGCACGTCCTGGGCTCCCTAAGTCGCGTTCTCCAAAGCATTTCGGGGAAAAGAAAGGGGACATCCCTAGATCTTGACGCGACCTGGGCAATCTGGGGTATTTCAGGAGGGGATAAGGGGTCGGGGCTCAGACCGTCACCGCCGGACAGGTTGATTCCTACCAGGTCCAGGCCAGCGACCCGGCCGGCGACCCATTGACGGACGGGGAAACAGGGACGCAGCTAGTATTGACGGGGAGGGTGCAGCCAGGTAACCTTGGACATATGCCAAGAGTCGCTCGGAACGCCCCTGGAGGTCAGGTCTACCACGTGCTGAACCGATCGGTCGGCAAGATGCATCTCTTCGACTCGGATGACGACTTCGAGGCGTTTCAGCGGGTGATGATCGAGGCACATCAGCGACACCCGATCCGCATTCTGGCCTACTGCATCCTGTCCAACCACTGGCACTTCGTGGTCTGGCCCGAGGCGGACGGTCAGGTGACCGACTTCTTCCGGTGGCTGGCTCACACGCATGCGATGCGTTGGCGGGTCGCCCACCGGACCGT
>DAIDKV010000079.1 GCA_027449865.1 Planctomycetales bacterium | reverse complement strand
ATCGCAAGTTCGTGGAGACGAGCGGGTCGATCGAGGTGGCGGCGGACCGGACGTTACGGGTGCGCTTCGACCGGCGTAGCCATAACCCGATCCTGCACGAGGCCGCCCTCGACGGCGACTGCCCGCCGATCCCCTGGCTAGTGTCTCCGCTCACAAAACTTGCAAGGAATTCCGGCTCGGCATTCGCATTTAGACGATAGCAATCATCATGGTGTTGGATGCGTCCGTAGCCGGAAAACGGCCGATTCGTACGTCCGGATCGCTTGGCAGCCTCGATGGCCTGCTCGGGACGTCCGACGAATTCATTGCAAGTTTTGCGAGCGGAGACACTAGGTGGTTACCGGGTCGCGTATCAGTATCGGTGACCGCCGGGACTGTCGCCCGGAGGCTCCAGGAATGTCAGTCGATTTCCCTCCGCGGAAATCGGCGTATAAGGGTGGACTACCAACTAAATAGGAGACCCACCATGACACGCAGGAAAGCAACCGCATCGAAATCCGAGCCGTCCTACGCCGCCGAGCCGCCGCCCGCCGAGGCTCCGGGCGGTGGAACGGCCGTGCTCGACGCCGCGGCGGGTAGACACGAGGGGGAAGGGCGCCCCGCGCGGAGAACCGCTCCTCCGCGTCCGCTGATATCGGCCTCGCTCGGGCCGTCGAACGATAGCCCGAAGATGCACCTGCACCGCTACTTCGATCACCTGGGCATGACCTTCGACGAGGCCCCCGAGGCGAAGCACCGCGGCGACCTCGAAAAGGGGGGATGGGAGCCGTCGAACGAGGAGATGACCTGGTCCAAGGAGATTCCGCCGGAAGGCGAGAAATGGAAGTCCGCCGCCGATGCCGAGCGCCTCTTCAAGCAGATCGCCAACGAGGTCCGCGCGGAGAAGGGGCTGGCGCCCGTCCTGAGCCTGTAGCGCGCCCACGCGCATTGTGCTATGGCGTCGAGGAGGCCACCGCCGCCGCTTCTGCCGGGACTGGCGTTCGATGCCGACGCGGGGGCGGGGCCTTCAGGCAACGGTTACCAAGGGGAACGCCACGATGCACTACAAGACGATGGTCCTGGAGATGATCCAAAGCGAGTATCCGGCGCTGCACGACCGGCTGCGCGCGAGCCGGAGCCTCCTTTCGGCGGTGGAGGATTACGCGATCGCGTTGCGGACGGCCCACCGGGCGTGGGAGCAGGAGTACCGGCAGGCGAATCCGGGCTACGACCCGGCCCGGCTTTCGAGCATGGCGTTGGAGCCAGCCACCGAGCAACTGCGGGAAGCTTTGCGCTCCGCGTCGACGCCGAGCGAGGACGATGGGGAGGGGGCTGGCCTGGAGGAGGCGATGGCCTTCCTCCTGCGCCATCCAGCTACGCCGAGCGCGTAAGCGCCGCCCGCGCCAGGGCACGCCAGCCGCTTCTGTCGTTCATCGTCCCGGCGTGGCAGCGGGAAGGGGCCGTCTCTGCGCCCCAGGCCGACGGGCAGGCCGCGCCTTCCGTATCTCCCGCCGATGCCCTTCCGCTTTCTGCGCCCCGGCCAGGGGCCTTGCACGACGGCACGGTGAAGCCGCCGCCGGGCCGGTCAAGCGGGAACGGGGACCCTGCCCATTACCCGCTTGACCGGGCGCTGGCGCTCCCGGACGACGCGGCTTCCTTGGAGTGCCGTCAGGCCCCGCCGGGGCCGGTAACTCAAGGAAGAGGACATCAGGCTATGGAGAGCAACGGCGCAGCCGCGCCCATCCCGCAGGCCGCAGGCGAAAAAGCCAAGGCCCGCGACATCATCACCGCCATCCGCACCCTGAGGCGCATCGAGGAGGAGGGCAAAGGTGTCACACCCGAGGACCGGCAGGCCTTGGCCCGCTTCGGCGGCTTCGGGCCGGTGGCGCTCTCGATCTTTCCCGACCCGGTCTCAGGACACTTCAAGGACGGCTGGCAAATCCTTGGCCAGGAACTCAGATCCCTCCTCACCACCGAGGAATACGAGTCAGCCCGGCGGACGACCTTCAACGCCTTCTATACCTCGCCGGTCGTGATCGGTGCGATGCACGAGGCCCTCGCCCGTCTGGGCGTGCCGGCGGGCGCCACCGTGCTGGAGCCCGGGTGCGGGATCGGGAATTTCATGAGCGGCGGGCCGTCGGGGCTGCGCTTCATCGGCGTCGAGCTTGACGGCCTCTCCGGCCGCATCGCCCGCGCGCTCCACCCGCAGGCGGACATTCGCATCGAGAATTTCCGTGACACGAGACTGCCCGAGGGCGGCATCGACGCGGTGATCGGGAATGTGCCCTTCGCGGATATCCGGCTCGAATACAAGGGCCAGAGGCTGGCGCTGCACGACTTCTTCTTCGCCAAGTCCGTGGATGCGCTGAAACCCGGCGGCATGCTGGCCCTGGTCACCAGCCATTTCACGCTGGACAAGCAGAACGCGGCCATCCGGGAGTACCTGGCGGACCGCGCCGATTTCCTCGGGGCGATCCGCCTTCCGTCGGACGCCTTCAAGCGGGAAGGGACGAGCGTGGTCACCGACATCGTCTTCCTACGCAAGCGAGAGGCCGGCGCGCCCGCCTGGCACGCCGACCCGGCCTGGCTGGAGACCGAAGCCGTGACCATCGACGGCGCGGCCATCCCGATCAACCGCTATTTCCTGAACCATCCGGAGATGATGCTCGGCACGCTGAGCCGCAAGGACCGCCTGTACGATGCCGGCTACAGCCTGAGTTCGAGCGGAGACCTTGCCGTCCAGCTCCGCGAGGCGGTCCGGCGCCTGCCGGAGGGGATCGCGGCTCCGCCCTCTGCGGTAAGCACGCCTGCGGCGCCCGCCGCCTTCACACCCCCGCCGCCCGAGCGTCATATCACCGAAGGCAGCTTCTTCGTCGGCGACGACAAGGTCATCCGCCAGATAATCGCGGGCGAGGCAGCCGCCGTGAACTACGGCGGCCAGCTCCTGAAATCCGACGGCACGATGACCGCCCGCAGGCTCGCGGCGCTCATCGGCCTGCGCGACCATGCCCGCCGCGTCCTGCAAAGCCAAAACGAGGACTGGCCCGAGGAGCACAGGAACGAGGCGAGGAAAGCGCTCAACCGCGCCTATGACCTGTTCGCTGCATCGTACGGCCCGATCAACAAAACGACCTTTTCCGAGGGCGCCGACGGCGGCGTTACCCGCCGCATGCCCAACCTTGTGAAATTCCGCGAGGACCCGGACGCCATGCTGGTCATGGCGCTGGAGGACTACGATGAGGTGACCGGTAAGGCCGCAAAGGCGGCCATCATGGTCAAGGATGTGGTCGGCCGCACCCCGCCCGTCACCGCCGTGCGTTCCGCCGAGGAGGGGTTGCTCGTCTCGCTCAATCATCGCGGGGCGGTGGACCTGCCATATATCGCCACGCTCTACGGCAAGCCCGATGCCCAGGTCGCCGCTGAGCTCGGCGACCTCATCTATTTGGACCCACAGTCGCGGACCTGGCAGACCGCCGACCAGTACCTCTCGGGCAATGTGCGAACGAAGCTGTCGGCGGCGGAAGCGGCGGGGCCAGCCCTCGTCCGCAACGCCGAGGCGCTCCGCGCCGTCCAGCCCGAGGACGTCCTGCCAGGCGACATCGACGCCAATCTCGGTGCGCCCTGGATACCCCAGGCCGATATCCAGGCGTTCGCCGGCCGGCTCTTCGGCGTCTCCGATTCCGCGATACGCATCGGGCACCTGAAGAAGGACGCCCTCTGGAGCGTGGACGCCGACGCCACCGCCGAGCGGTCCGTCGCGGCCACCGCCGAGGTCGGAACTCCCCGCGCCAACGGTGTCTGGCTCCTGGAGCAGGCCATGAACCTGAAAACGCCGGTCATCTACGACACCGTCCAGGCCGGTGATCGCGAGGAACGGGTCGTGAACCAGGAGGCGACCCTGGCCGCCCGCGAGAAGCAGAAGCTCATCAAGGAGCGCTTCCGGGCATGGGTATTCGCCGATCCCGACCGCACGGAGCGGCTGGTGCGCCTCTATAACGACACCTACAACAATCTGCGACCGCGCCTCTTCGACGGCTCGCACCTCGACTTCCCGGGCATGAGCCGGACGATCATCCTGGACCCCCACCAGAAAAACGCCGTCTGGCGGGGCATGAGCTCCGGCAACACGCTACTTGGGCATGTCGTGGGCGGCGGCAAGACATTCACGATGTGCGCGACCGGCATGAAGATGAAGCAGGCCGGCCTGCTGCGCAAGCCCCTTTACGTGGTGCCCAACCACATGCTCGAGCAGTTCGCCCGGGAGTTCCAGCAGCTCTATCCCAATGCGAAACTGCTGGTGGCGACCAAGGAGGACCTCACGCGCGAGCGCCGGAAGTTCCTCACCGCCAAGATCGCGAGCCAGGAGTGGGACGGCATCATCGTCACCCACAGCAGCTTCGAGCGGATCGGGCTGTCCCGCGACTACCAGGCGGCGTTCCTGCGCGAGCAGATCAAGGAATACGAGCAGCTGCTCTGCGACAGCCACCGGGCGGACACCGGCCGCGGCAGCCGCAATATTATCAAGACGATCGAGAAGCAGAAAGCCCGCCGCGAGGAGCGGCTGAAGGACTTGCTGGCCGAGGACAAGAAGGACGACGGCCTGGTCTTCGACGAGCTTGGTGTGGACCACGTCTTCATCGACGAGGCGCATTACTTCAAGAACCTGGAGACGCCGACCAAGATGGAGCGCGTCGCCGGCATCCAGACCGGCGGGTCCGAGCGGGCGTTCGACCTCTACATGAAGGCCCGATACCTGGGGGAGAAGCACCCCGGCCACGGCGTGACGTTCGCCACGGGCACGCCGATCTCGAATACCATGGTCGAGCTCTACACGATGCAGCGATTCCTCGACCCGGAGGGGCTGCGGAGCCGCGGCATCGAGCATTTCGACGGGTGGGCAGCCACCTTCGGCGAGGTGGTGGACACGATGGAGATTTCCCCCGACGGCAAGACGCTGAGGCCCCGCAGCCGGTTCGCCCGCTTCACCAACCTGCCGGAACTCCAACAGATGTTCCGGGCGTTCGCCGACATCCAGACTGCCGAGATGCTCGACCTGCCCCGGCCGAAGCTGGAGACCGGCAAGCCGATCGTGGTGGCCTGCCCGATGTCGGAGGAGCAGGCCGCCCTCCAGCAGGAACTGGTCGCCCGCTACGAGCGGCTGCGGACGCAGAAGGTCGATCCCCGCGACGACAACGCCCTGGCCATCACCACCGACGGCCGCAAACTTGCCCTGGACGCACGGATGCTCTCCGGGGCTGCCGAGGATCACGCTGGCTCCAAGATCAACGCCCTGGTCGAGAACGTCGGCCGCATCTGGGAGCGGACGGCGGCGACGCGCGGCACCCAGATGGTTTTCTGCGACATGGGCGTCAATCCCACCCCCTGGGGCTACTCGCCTTACGAGGAGATCGCCGAGAAGCTGGTAGCCTTCGGCATCCCCCGCGGCCAGATCGCCGCCATTGGGGACGCCGATTCCGACGCGAAGAAACAGGCGCTGTTCGAGAAAGTGCGGCAGGGGTCCGTCCGCGTCCTGATCGGCAGCACGCAGAAGATGGGCACCGGCACCAACGTCCAGAAGCGGCTGGCGGCCCTGCACCACCTCGACGCCCCCTGGAAGCCGGCCGAGGTCGAGCAGCGCGAGGGCCGCATCCTCCGGCAGGGTAATGAGAACAAGGAGGTCGCGATCTATCGTTACGTGACCGAGGGTTCGTTCGACGCCTATATGTGGCAGGCTCTGGAGACAAAGGCCCGCTTCATCGCGCAGGTGATGACCGGGCAGTCCGCCGTCCGCCGGGCCGAGGACATCGGTGGCCAGGAGCTTTCCTACGCGGAGGTCAAGGCGATCGCCTCGGGCAACCCGGCGGTGCTCACGCTCGCCGAAGCCGATGCCGAATTGCAGCGGCTGGCCGTGCTCAGGAAGAACCACGCCGACGAGCAGTACCTGGCCCGGCGCTCCATCCGCGAGCTGCCGGAGACGATCGCCCGGCTGACCAAGCGAGTCGGTGATCTGACTGCCGACCGGGCGACCCTGGCCGCGCATGCTCGAGACCCGCTCACCATCGGCGAGCATGCTTACGCCGACGAAGATGCGCAGAAGGCCCTGGCCAAGCGATTGAACGCGATCCCGGACCACATCCACGAGACCTGCCGCTATCCCATGGGCACCTACCGCGGCTTGACTTTCGGTATCGTGGTGAACGCCCTCGGCGCACCGGATGCGTATCTGGAAGGGGCGACGACGCGCCACGCGATGATTGCCCGGGACGCAGGCCCGCGCGCTGTCCTTAACGCCCTGGGCCGCCTGGCGGACGGCTACGAGGGCCAGATCGCCGCCAGCCGGAAAGAGTTGGCGATCGCCGAAGGGCAACTCCGCGACTATCAGGCCCGCCTCGGCCGGCCTTTTGCCCATCAGGCATACCAGGAAGAGCTGACACACTCGCGCGATCAGCTCAAGGCCGCCCTCTCCGGCGTTCCACCCGAATCCGGCGCGCCGGAGATCCCGCCGGCCGCGGAGATCGCGGACCGCATCAAAGCCCTCAAATCCGCCCACACCATTGAGCCGGCCCCGGAACGGAGGCAGACGCGAAATACTGCCACGGCCGAGGAGCCGGTGACGGCCCGCATCCGCCGCCAGATCGGGGAGGGGCCCGCCGCCGGGCCCCAAGTGGAAGCCGGCGCAGGCGAGGCAGTGGAAGCCCCGCCCGCGTCCTCGTCAGGTCGGCCGGTGCCGGCACCCACCACGGTGGACGAGCCCGAGGATGCGGAGTCGCTTGTACTGTCCTTCCCGGACGCCCAGGCGGGCCAGCACCATCCCGCGAGGCCCAGGCCCGGCCACCGGGAGCGCGTCGTGCGCAGCCAGCGGCAGATGAGCCTGTTCTAGCCGTCCAATCCGCCTGCTTGGGAGACGTGTCGGCCGGAATCACTCATGCTTTGACGGCGGGCCGCAGATGAGCTAACTTACATAAGCATTCCCGGGGCTTGCCCGGGCATGACCCGTTGAAACGCCGAGAGTCTGGGTCCGCCATGAAGACGCCGAAGCACTCGCTCCGCAAGATCGTCACGTTCCTGAATAACCCGGACGAAGACGGCGGCTTCTGGCTGCCCAACATCCAACGCCCGTTCGTCTGGAACGAGGACCAGATATGCAGGCTCTTTGATTCCATCATGCGGGAATACCCCATCAGTACGCTGCTCATCTGGAAGACGCGCAGCCGGATTCGGCGAAGGAAGTTCATCGACAACTTCCATCCCCGACAGCTCACGCGGCTGAGCGATTTCTATGTTCCGGAGGACGACAAGAAGAAATGCATGGTCCTGGACGGGCAGCAGCGCCTGCAAAGCCTCTACATCGGGCTTTGCGGAAGCTATGAGGGCAGGGAACTCCATCTCGACATCCTCAGCGGCGAGGTCGCCGCGCCCGACGACATCAAGTATAAATTCGCTTTCCTCGACACCGCCACGGCCAGCTTTCCGTGGGTCAAGTTCAAGGACGTGATCTTCAGCGCCAAGACGTCGCTGGGCCTGGCGCAGCAGATCATTCGAGCGGCCGGACGCGAGCTGAGCGATGCCGAGCAGGACAAGATTTCGGAGCATGTCGCCCTGGCCTTCAAGACCTTTCATACCGACGACGGCATCTCCTACCAGGAGCTGGACAGCATCGAAAACCAGGATCTGTATACGGAGGACGACGTCGTCGAGATCTTCATCCGGGCGAATTCGGGCGGGACCCGCCTTGGCAAGTCCGATCTGTTGTTTTCGCTGCTCACGTCAAGCTGGGACTATGCCGACGAGGAGATGGAGGAGCTCCTCGACCAACTCAATCGGCATGGGTTCTCATTTCCCCGGGACTTCGTCCTGAAGACGTGCCTGACGCTCCTCGATCAGGGAGCCAGGTACGACATCGATAAGTTCCGCAAGCCGGGGGTCCGTGAAGAGATCGAGGAGAAGTGGGAGCCGATTTCGAAGGCGTTGCGGGACGTGGTCGATTTCGTCCGGGGTAAGACGTTCATCCGGTGCGATAAGGCGATGCCGTCGTACCTGGTGTTGATCCCGCTGGTCTACCTTCGATACCACTTTCCGTCAGCATGGCAGCAGGCACGGGACGTCGACGGATTCCTGCTGCGGTCGCTCCTGACCGGCGCCTTCAGCGGTACCCCCGACCAGATCATCGACGATTGCGTGAACAAGCTCAAGGAGCTCCAGCGGTTCGACGGGAGCGAACTCCTCGACGTCATCCGGTCAAAGGGGCGCAGCCTGGAGCTGACCGAGGACCGTTTCTGGCAGATGGGCTATGGCTCGGATACGATCCACCTGCTGTTTAATCTCTGGTATCGGGATTTTAATTATGTGCCTGCATACGAAAATAACATGCCTCAGGTTGACCATATCTTCCCCCAAAGCAGTCTCAAGAGAATCCGGGTCGAGAATCCGCGCACGGGCCGGCGCGACCTCATGAAATACAAAGATGCCGAGCGCAACCAGCTGGCCAACTGCATGCTTTTGACTCAACGGGAGAACGGCTCCGGGGGCAAGAGCGACACCTTGCCGGAGGTCTGGTTCGCCGACAAAGACCGGGCCTATCTCGAGATGCATTTGATTCCGCAGGACCAGGAGCTCTGGAAGCTCGGCCGCTACGACGACTTCATCGCGGCGCGCAAGGCCCTGCTTCTACAGCACTTCGGCTATCTGCTGGCCCCGTCAAAGCGACCGGTCGCGGCGACCGGATAGATACTATGCCCGGAGCGAGCCGGGCTGAAGAGGTGAGCCGCTGACGGTAAGCTCCTCATAGGGATCGTAGCCACACGTTCCTTTAGCGGAGTTCCACCATGTCAGCGACCCACGACCACGATCGTACCACGTCCTACCCGGCGCCGCTCTACCTGGCCTTCGAGCTGGGATGGACCTCCTGGGGGCTCGCCTTCAGCACCGCCCCGGCGATGCCCCCGCGCCGCGTCACCATCCCCGCCCGTGACCTCGGCTCGCTGGGCCGCGAGGTCGACCGCGCCCGCCGCCGCTTCGGCCTCCCCGACGACGCGCCGGTCCGGTCCTGCTACGAGGCCGGCCGCGACGGCTTCTGGCTCCATCGCTTCCTCGTCTCCCGCGGGATCGACAACGCGGTCGTCGACTCCGCCTCCATCGAGGTCAACCGCCGCGCCCGCCGCGCCAAGAGCGATGCCATCGACGTCGCCAAGCTCTTGAGCTTGCTCATGCGTTACCACAATGGCGAGCGCGACGTCTGGTCGGTCGTCAACGCGCCGGCGCCCGCGGAGGAGGACCTCCGCCAACTCCACCGCGACCGGGACCAACTCGTCCGCGAGCGGACCGAGCACTCCAACCGCATCAAGGGACTGCTCGCCGCGATCGGCCTGGACGTGATCGTCGATGCCCGGCTCCTCGAGCGGGTCGATGGCCTGCGGCAGTGGGATGGGTCGCCGGTCCCGACCGAATTGCGGGAACGGATCGCGCGGGAGTACCAGCGGTGGCGGTTGGTCGACGGCCAACTCGGCGACCTGTGCAACCGCCAGCGTCGCGAGGTGCGCGACGACGGTGTGGCACACGTCGAGCTGGTACGACTGCTGCTGGACCTCAAGGGGGTCGGTCCGGTGACGGCGTGGACGCTGGTGCGCGAGGTCTTCGGCTGGCGGGCGATCAAGAATCGCCGCGAGCTGGCGAGCCTGGTGGGGCTGGACCCGACGCCGTACCAGAGCGGGGACTCGCACCGTGAGCGTGGGATCAGCAAGGCGGGGAACCGGCGGGTGCGTTGGACGATGGTGGAGCTGGCCTGGATGTGGTTGAGGCATCAGCCGAACAGTGCCTTGAGTCTGTGGTATCAGCGGCGGTTCGGTGAGGGGAATGCCCGGGCAAGGAAGGTGGGGATCGTGGCGCTGGCGCGGAAGCTGTTGGTGGCGTTGTGGAAGTACGTGGAGCACGGCGAGGTGCCGGAGGGTGCGACGAAGGTGCCGTGGGAGAAGAAGCTCAACGGCCGCCTACCGGCGGCCTACAGACCGGCCTGACGGCCGGACCCAGACCGGCCTGACGGCCGGACCGAGAGGGAGTCGTTGTTGTTGCCTGGAGTCATCGAACAGGGGCCGGGAGGCGAAGGGTCACGAGCGAACCGCGCGGGGAGGGCGACCGGGGTAGCCGCCGGGTCATGGAGACATGACCGTTCGTTAGATGGGATCGCCCTCCTCGTCGGCTGGGAGTCGTCGCGAGACGAACGCAGTAACAGGTGCACCAGGGTCGAGCCGACCCGGGACACGGAGAGAAGGTCGAGGCGATGAGCCGAAGTCGTCGCCCGCCATCGGAGCCAGCCGCCCGCCGCGTCGCCGTGGAGATCGCCTGGAGGCCGAGGAGGAGTGAACCGAACGACTCGAGAGTCGGTGTGCCAGTGGAACGGGATCGGTCCTGTCCCGGTTCGCCTCTGACGAGGCGAACCGGGACAGGACCGAACTCGAAGCGTACTCTGTTCGTCCCGAGGTCACTCGGAGGGCTTTTCGGTCAGCGGGGGCTTGACTTCAGCGGCTTCATAGAAGACGGCCCCCTCTTGGGCCTCGGCCTGCTCCAGCCAACGCCGATGCCCCTGCTCGCCCAAGACCCAGGTCCATGCACCGAATCCGACACCGGAGAACAGGCCCACGGGGAGCATCCAGGGCATGATCTCGGAGTATGATGGGCCCTCGCCGTCGACGAGGCGAATGAGCCCGGCGAAGACTGCCGGGAAGAGGAGGCCAAAGGGTAGGCCCCATCCCAAGACCCCGTAGCAGAGGATGAAACGCAGACGTCCCATCTGTCGGAGTCGGCACCACGCTTGATGATTGTGTGCCACTCGCGCCCCCGCCGTCTAACGCCGAAGATCAGCGGGCGGCCGTAGGCCGATCCGCTGGATCGCCTCGTTAGCCGGTCCCGGAACCAACGAGGTGCCTCACGACGCCAGCGAGATCGATCATGCACCACAAGACAGCCGGAAAAAAGACGACCGTGATCGAGAACAGCAGACCGGCTTTCATCAGCCACGGCCCGATCGGTGGCCCCGGCCTTTGGCCGAGCAGTACTCCTTCGACGAGCCACCCGGCCGTATAGGCTATGTTGGCCGCGATTGGGGCGGCGGCCAACGCGATTGGCTCAACGGCATCCTCACCCGGTGCGAGCGAATCCGAAGCGCTGATCGCGCGGAAGAACAGGAGCAGGCCGGGGATGCCGATTGCGACGAGGAAGAGGTTGTAGCTGAGGCGCCGGAGTTCCCACCAAACGATCGTGGCCAAGAGCGAGCCATCGTAACGAGGCCGGGATGTCATCCACCTCCACCAACTCCGACGGCAGGAGATCACGGTAGCCTCCGACGAAGACCGCTGGCTAACGCCTAAATTCAGCGGCTGGCTGTAAGCCGGTCCGCTGGAATGCTTCGTTAGCCTCTAAAATAGAGGAAGGCGATCCGCCACGCAACCGCCCGTCCCCAGCGAACGACACCAGACGCGCCACCCACCGCTGATCGACCATGCCGCGTGGGAGAGCGGATCGCAACAGCGAAGGCCGCGCGACCCAAAGCGAACGCCACCAAACGCGACACCCGAGGCGATCGCCACCGCGCCGGATGACCCTTGCACCGGATCGACACCGGACAACCCAGGCTAACGATCGAGATCAGCGGCCCGCGCAGCGGGTCCGCTGCATCGCCTCGTTAGACTTGGCCTAACCGCCGAACTTCAGCCCCGTGAGCCGCCCAGCAAACGTCTTATTCGGGGCCTTCGCGTCTGCCGGGCTGACGAAGCACTCCGCGGTCAGCCGATCGACGTTGACGAGTACAAGGTCCACATTCCAGGAACAATAGGCTTGCCAGTCAACTGACCCATCGGCGCGAGGTCGGGGCGCATCCCAGAGCGAAAGGCCCCCGCCGCTCGTGACCTCCGGCCCGAGCTGAGTGAATAGGTAGCCGCAGAGGCCCGCGGCGGAGTCCGCTGGCTCGCCGACCCGCATGCAGTGCGCCGCTTCCCGGGCGAAACTTAGGCACGCCGGGCCGCCGCCGTCGGCCCCGTGGAGATAAATGCCGGGGCTATAATCGGCGTGATCATTGTAACATACGATGACGACGCGATCGAACGGGCTCTCTGGCGTCACAGAACTCTCCTTACGCCGACGGATGCCCAGCCATGCAAACACAAGGGCGATGAGGCCGTAGAACACACGAGTAAAGAATTGACGTCGCCTCATGCATCGATTTGCCTATGCCATTCGCAGGCTAACGCCTAAATTCAGCGGCCGGTTGTAGGCCGGTCCGCTGGAATGCTTCGTTAGCCTTGAAAATAGAGGAAGACGATCCGCCACGCAACCGCCTGTTCTCAGCGAACGCCACCGGGCGCGCTACCTGCCACCTGCCAACCATGCCGCGCGGGACAGCGGATCGCAAGAGCCGAGGCCGCGCGTCTCAAAGCGAACGCCACCAGACGCGACACCCGAGGCGATCGCCCTCGCGCCGGATGACCCTTGCACCGGATCGACACCGGATTGCCCAGGCTAACGCCGAGGTTCAGCGGCCCGCGCAGCGGGTCCGCTGCAACCGAATGTTAGGCCGAGTTATCACGCCGCTTGTGACACTCCCACGCGATCCGAATCACGGGCCGCGCGCCGACCGGAGCAAACCGCAACTCGCGGTCGTCGGACTGTACGAGACCGAGCAGGCGACGGCCGTACTGAAGGTGGAACCACGAGGTCCCGGCGATCACATCCAGGACCTGCCAGGCCACCTCGGGAAATCGTCGAGCGAACCCGTCGAACCGCCAAAGCACGAGCGCCGTACCTCCCACCTCGGGGATGTCGAGGTCGCCCATGCAATCGTTCAGGGCGTCCAGGTTGTGGCCGTAGTAATCGGGGAAGCTCAGCCCATCGGCCAAAGCCCCATGCATCGCCGCCACTGTATCCCACGCGGAACATTCGAATGCAGGGCAGCAGTAGCCGTAAGACTCCAGCGCCTCGATATGCTGTCGCAGCCGGTCGCGATCGTCGTAAAGCGCGATCGGCCCGTTCAACAGCAACTGCCGATCGACCCGCAGCACGTCGGCGGGATGGACAGCGTGGCGGTTGTTCGGATCAAGCCGGAACCCAGCCATCCGGGTTTCACCTCCGCAGCCTAACAAGAATTCGGCCGGTGAACGGCCGTGTTGATGTACGTCTGATTTTCCGTATAATCGCGTGGACTTCCGAGGATTATCCGCAATTTCCCAGTTCGTCGCAAGGGATCAGATGGTTTTGGACGGAATCTCGGACGGAGGAAGGGGGAAATGCCCAGGCGACTCGATCAGGTCCGGGATGCGACTCGGCAATGGCATCGCGGCATTCTCGCTGAAGAGGCCCATGTGGACTGGGTCCGAAGAAAGGTATCCGACCCCTTTAGCCAGGTCTGGACTCTGGATTCCAGATCCTCGATCGATGCCATCCCCGGGTCTTCAAGGCCGATCTTCCTTCATTTCGGAACGAGCCGCCCGCATCCGTTCGGTTCGGAGCGGAACCTCGGCCCGCCAGGCGAGGGCGAGGCGGCCGAACCCGGCCCGATGGGCCAGGTCGGCGAGGTCGGCCGCGGTCCTCGGGTCATCCGGATTTTTCAGCTCATCGGCGAGTCGTCGGCCAAGCAGGACCGGCTCGATGGCTTCCCGGATTCGGGCGACGGATTCCGCCGCTCGACGGGCCTCGCCGTCTCGACCGAGCCGACGGAGCGCTCGCGCCAGCCGATACCACGATCGCCAGTCCGACGGAACCGCGCCAACGGCCTCCGTCAGCACGACGGCCGCCTCCTCGGCTCGCTGGTCGTATTCCAGCGCCCATCGCCCGCGAAGCTGGAGATAACGCGGGTCGTCGCGCCGGTCCACCGGCCAGGCGTCGAGCGCCGATCGGCCCCGATCCGGCTCGCCCGCCTCGGCCAGCGCGGCGGCCAGCGCGGCTCTCGCTCCGAGATGATCCGGATGCGCCTCGACGATCGATTCCAGCTCGGCCAGCCGGGCGTCGCGGTCGGGATCGCCGTCGGCCGGCTGCTCGGCGATCCGACGGATCAGCGCCACCCTCGCATCGACATCGTTCGGATCGGTGTGAACCCACCGCGCCAGCGTGCGCCGGGCGTCGCCGTCGGGAACATCCGCCAGCAGCGCCAGCGTCAGCTCGCGCAAAACCGCTCCACGCGCCCCGGGCGACACGCGGTCAAACATCCCCCAGGCCAACCGTTCGGCGTCGATCCGCCGATCCTCCGCGCGAAAAATCTCCAGCAAGATCCGCCAGCTCTCCGCGCTGGCGGGATCCTTCTCGATCGAGAGCCGCAACGCCGTCTCAGCCTCCGCCGCCCGACCGACCGCCAGCGCGGCCCTCGCCTGAGAAAGCCAGGTCGCGGCCGTCGCCGAACCGGTCGCGTTGAGCGCGGACCAGGCCCGGAGCGCGGCCGCCCGATCGCCGGAACGCTGGGCTCGCTCGGCCTCGGCCCGGAGATCGGCCGGCATTCGAGCCGCCAGCCACCCCAGCGCCGCCATCGCCAGAACGACCGCCAATCCAGCCAGGATCGGCCAGCGCCAGCGCCCGCTCCCTTGCCATTTCCATCGCGATCGCCGCGGCGCTCGATTCGACGTCCCGGGCGCCTCAACCCTCCGGGACGATCGAGATCGAGATCGAGACGGTGAACGTCGGGGCATCCGGTTCCTCGCATCGGGAATGATTGGGAAAACGTGGGTTCAACGATTCAAATCGGCATCAAATCCGATCACCTGGCCCGGGACGAGGCGATCCGAGGCGATGGTGACCCGGGGCGACCGGCCGCCGGCGGCGATCTCGTCGGTCCGCGACTCGCCCGGCAAGAGCCCCTTCAGCGACCGAGATGACCGGACGCCATTCACCGCGAGGAAGGCGTCGTGATAGATCGGCGCCACGCCTCGATTCGTCACGGTGAGACGCGACCGCGATTCGCTCGCCTCGAACGCCGTGATCGCGAACCGATACCCGCACGCCATCCCGGCCGACCGAATCCGGTCGAACGTCCGGTATTTCGGCTGATCGTTGGCGATCAGGAACGTCAGGTGAAACGCCGCCGCGGCCTTCTCAAACGCGATGCCGTGCGGGCCGGCATCGGCCAGCGCCTCCCTCTGATCGTGCTTCGTATCGTAGCTGAATTCCCCACCCGCCGGAGCGATCTTCCATCGGTCGCGATCGAGAATCTCCCAGCGAGGCTCATTGATCCGGGAATGTTGCTCGCGGAGAAAGGAATCGTCGAACACGCCAAAGGCCAGCTTTCGTAGATCTTCACGATCGGGGAACGGGGCATATTCGTCGTCGGCCGCGTCGACCGAGAGCATCCACGGCGTCCGTGAAAAAACGGCGGCCAGCCGACGCGCGAACGTCGCTTGAAACGCCTTGTCCGGGAAGGTTTTGCCGAGCACCCTCGGCCCCTCGTAAATATGGTACTCGGCCCAGAGCCCAAAGCCCGTCTCCACGAACGCAAGCCTCGGGTCGTTGTCGTACCGCTCGGCCATCTTCTCGTAAAATTCCAGGGTAAACTCCTGAAGCGCCCGATGCGACCAGTCGGGGAACATCGTCGGCTTCCCCTCGCTGATCCCTCGCGTCTCATGATAGTCGCGCATCGCCCGAATGTACTCGGGAACCGTCGTCGGATTCCCAGGATAGACATAATAAAATCGGACGATTGCCTGATGCCCGCGCTTCGCGACGCGATCGAGCAGTCGGTCCATCACGCGCCATTCATAAACACCCCTGCGCTTCACGATGTCGGAATACTTCATGTAGCTGAATTCCAACTGAACGGCGTCGGTCCGAGTGTGCTCGGAGGTTGTCCAGAGGACCAGGCCGGTCATCGGCTGAACGCGATCGACGCGGGCCCGAAGCGCGACGGGGTGCATGGTCTCGTCGCCCGCGTCGACCCGGGCGCTGGCGAGGCTGAGAATCATCGCCGCGAGAAGAGACCGGGTAAGCTGCAATCGCGCGGGCATGGTCGACGGACCCTCGCAAGGGTTAAAATTCCGAGGAAGCGATGAGACCATTGTAACCGAAGGGCCGATCCGACGATGAGCGTTGTCCGGCTGATCCCGATGGGTGTGGGCGAGGCGTTCTCGGCCCGGAATTACACGACCTGCCTGGCACTGGGCTGCGACGACCGATGGCTGCTCATCGACTGCCCGCATCCGATCCGGAAGATGCTTCGCGAGGGGTCTATATCGGCCGGGCTCGCCAGGCCGCTGGACATCGGGGATTTCGAGGCGGTCGCGGTCACGCACCTCCACGCCGACCACGCCTCGGGCCTGGAGGATTTCGCCTATTTCACCCACTTCGGCCTGGGGCAAAGGGCGAGAATCCTGATGCATCCAATGGCCTCGGATCGGCTCTGGAACGGAATGCTGGCCGCCGGAATGGAACGGGTTCAGTTCGATCCCGACCAGCCGCCGATCCAGAAATCGCTCGCCGATTACTTCGACCTGATCGACCTCGACGCGACCCGCCCGGTCGAGTGCGGACCGTTCGCGATCGAGTGCCGGCGGACGATCCACCCAGTCCCCTGTTATGCCCTCCGAATCCGGACCGGCGGCCGGATTTTTGGCTTCAGTGCCGACTCCGCGCACGATCCCAGCCTGATCGACTGGCTCTCACCGGCGGACCTGATCGTCCACGAGGCGACCGACCTGGCTCACTCGCGCGTGCACACGCCCTGTTCGAAGCTCCAAGCGCTCCCGGAGTCGCTCCGATCGAAGATCCGGCTGACCCACCTTCCCGACGATTTCGACGCCTCGACGTGCGGGATCGAACCGCTTCGCGAGGGGCGGGTGTATTTCGTCTGATCCACGAGTCGGTCGAGCCGACCGCGGCCAGGCGTGCCGCGGCGATGGCCGGCGGAACCTGGCGATGGCGGGTCTTCAACCGTCCCACTTGCCGGCGGCGCGGATGGCTTTTTCGACGGCCTCGCGATAAGGCGCGGGGATGAACTGGGAGATCATCATCCCCAGGGCCAGCGCGGGACGTTTCTCGCGATCGGCGAGCAAGCCGGACGGCTGATACCCGTCGGGATTCAGATAAACGGAGAGCTGGCCTGGCTGAAACGGCGACCAGTGACAGCGACTGATCTCGTCCCACGAGCAGAAGCCGTAGCTCCAGATGTTGGCTGGCGATCGTTTCCGAGCGAGCCGACGCCTGTCGAACTTGATCCCGTCCTTGAAAACGGCGAAGGCGGGAATCCCCCACCCACACCAGAGGATCAGGAAAAACGTGGCGAGTTGCGCAAGCCCCATGAGGAACGTAAAGGTTGCGTCTTCAGGGGCGGAATGGACAAATCGGTACAGATTCCAGGCCGCCCCGATGAAAAATCCCAGGGCGCACAAGGTGATGAAGAGGAGCGTTCCCCATCCCCGGGGTATGCTGACGATGGGGCGACCGCTGGAACTGTCGAGGTCTGGGTCGTGAATTCTGGGGCTCATGGGTGTTCTCCCGAGGGGCCCGTGCCCGCGGGTCTCAATCGATTGGCGGCCGGACGTCGGGCACGACCTGATAACCATTCGCCAGAGCGTTCGTCATGTTGAAGAGGCCGGCGATCGCCAGGATCTCGCCCAGGGCCTCGGGATCAAGCCCGAGCTTCCGCAGCGCGGCGGAGTGCGAGTTGATGCAGTACGGACAACCGTTGGTGGCCGAGACCGCCAGCGCGACGGCCTCGCGCGTGACCGGATCGAGCCGTGAGGTCTGCCCGACGGCCTCAGGATGCATAAGGGCCTTGAGAGTCGTCCAGACCCCTTCGAGCTGGGTTGGGTTCGTGGCGATCACCCGCCAGAACACCGGGACGAAATCGATTTTCTTGGTTGTTTTGATATCCTCGAAGACGGCGGCGACCCGCCCTGTGGCCTCGGATTCCTCGACAGGACGGACAGTGGCGATACGATCGTCGGGCATGATGGTTCCTCCTGGTCCCGTCAGCATACCGCACCGTCCGACGGGATAGAATCCACCACAGAGGAGACACAGAGAACGGAAGAAGCTCGGCTCTGGTCCGGCTCGGTGTCTCTGTGGTGAGCATGCCGACCCACCGGCGTCTGCGTTGCCTGGCTGTTTCGATGGGGATTCTGGCGATGTTCTGGCTATTGTATTCGTCGACAATTGCTTACAAGATAACGCATAGAGCGGCGATTTGTGCCATGAGGTGCCACGGAGTCCCAAATGGGGTCGGGGTCGAGCCGAGCCGATTGACGACGGTCGAGGTCTTTGAGGTTGGTGCCTGGTCCATCGAGGGACGTTCCGGGGCGGCGTGAATCGCCCGCGGCGTGGCCGGGTTCGGCGAGTCGGCGGCGGCCCTTGCCAACGACCGGCCCGGGATCGATCTCCCGCGATCGGCTGGGTTTTGGTAAGGTCCGAGGGGTCCGGGTGGCGTGGGGCCAGGCCGATGCGCGGGGTGCGGTCCCATCGGCCCGGACGTGCGAGGGGGCCAACCAGGATGGAGCGCGAGCGCACGCCGCGATGGCGGGGCGAACGGCTGTCGGCATCGACGCCCGCCCGAGGATCTGGCTGGGATCGAGTGGAGGCGACGACGGCCCGGCCGCTCTTCCGACCGGCGCCCCGGTCGGCGATGGTCTTTCCGCTGGTCGTCCTGGTCGCCGTCCTGCCGGGGCTGATCGCGCTCCAGGCGTATGACCTCACTCCGCCGGGGCCGCTCTGGGGCCTGCGCGGGCTGGATGTTCTCGACGGACGCGTGCTCGACCAGGTTCCGGCCGCCGCCGCCATCGGGCCATCGCAGGAGGCCGCCGCCTATCGGATGGTCGCCTTTCAGCCGCCGCTGTATGCCTGGCTCGAAGCGGTGCTCTTCTGGCTGGAGAGCGATCGCGACCCGATGGCGAGCGTCTTGCCGAGCTACATCGCCGGTGGCCTCGCGGTGATTTTGGTCTACCTCCACGGACGTCTCTGGCGAGGGGCCGGGCTGGGCCTGATCGCGGCCATCCTCGTCGCGCTCAATCAGAATTTGCTCTTGCGAATGCAGGAGGCGACCCCCGCGACGCTCGCGCTTTGCGCCGTCCTCGCGGTGCTGCTGGCCTATGGTTGGCACGAGCGAATCCTCGGCGAGGAGTTGCGACCGCCAGCCTGGGCTGGGCCGATCGCGGCCTCGATCGTCGGCGGGCTGGCGATGGGCCTGGCGATGCTCTCCGTGGGTGGTTTCCCGCTGATCGTCGTCCCCATCATTCTGCTGCATCGGTTCTATCTACGCGCTGGCCGACCGCCCGAGCCGGGCTCGCGGGCGCGTCGATGGCGATGGCTGGCCCGGCCCTGGCTGGCCTGGCACGATCATCCGTGCGGGATCGACGGCCTGATCGCCGTCGCCGCGGCGATCGTCGTGGCGATGCCCTGGTATCTGATGATGGCGCGCGCTCACGGCTGGCAGGTGCTCGCCGCGATGGCCGCCCCGCCCGAGCGGCTGGTCGCCGATTTCGCCCGGACCCTCCCCGGCCGGCTCGTCGAACTGGCACCCGTCACACTCCCCATGGGCCTGGTCGGAGCCGTCCGCGCGATCCGCGGTGCCCTGGTGGATGAAGAAGAGTCGCGTGAGTCGGTGGGCGGGGCCTTCTGGGTGATCTGGCTGGTGATCGCCGCGCTGGTCCCTGGTTCGTGGCCGCGTGGCCCCCAGGCCGCCTTTGATCTGGTGCTGGTCGTCCCGTTGAGCCTGCTCGCCGCGCAGACGGTTGCCGATCTGGTGAACCGTCGGATGCCGGTCCGCGACCTTGTCTGGCTGGCTCCGGCGACGGCGCTTTCCGTCGCCTGGTGGACCAGCGCTGACCTGCGAGGCGCGGTCGACGACGTCGCCAACGGCCGGGCCGACGCCGCGACCGCGCTCGGGCTGCATCTGGCGGTCGACCTGATCGTGGTCTCGGTGATCCTGATCCGGGCGGTGGCGCACTGGGCCCGGCGGCGGGATGACCGCCAGCGCGGGGTGATCGCGACGTTCCTGGTAGCCGTCCTGGTGATCTCGGCCGTTGACGGGATGCTCGAGGTCGTCTTCCGACACGGGATCGACCGCGATCTGCTCGCCCTTCGGACCATGATCCTGAGACGCAACCGAGATCGGCCGTTTGATGTGGTTGCCGTCGTCAGCCCGTCGAGCAGCGGCGAGGAGATCGACCGTCCCAGCGCTGGTCCGAGGGCGACCGCGGGAGAGTTCACCGAGGGCGCCTCGCCAGGCGGTCGGCTTCGATTTATTCTTCGGACCGCCCTGCCCGAACTCCCCCAGCGCGATCTTTCGGACATCACCGGACTCTTCCGGCTGCCGGAGGGTCATCGGCTGGTGATCCTTTCCGGAACGAGGCAGCACCTCGTCGGGACCGACCGGCTTCGCCTTGGCCTGGAGTCCATCCACCCCGGCCGGATCGGCATCCTCGACGCCTACGCGACCGCCCGCGAGCCGCCCCGATCGAGCGTGATGAGGTCCGAGGGATTGGAGCCGCCCCCTCGGCCTTCGAACATTTTGGAGCTAGGCGAGTGACCTCTCCTCCGTGGTAGGCCCTCCGTTGCGCCTCGCGGAACAGGGGGGCTTTCGAAAGGGGGCCGGGCCGATGCCGGAACGTCGGAACCGGCCCGAAGGATTCGCCTCAGGGGCCAGAGTGTTCTATCATTACCATGAGGGTGTATTGTCCTCCGTGACGAGAGAGCCGAGCGGAGGGGTCGTCGATGCCTGGAATCACCGCGCGATGTGGAGTCGCCCCTGGCTGGATCGTCGCGTGGGGCGTGGCGGTCGCGGCCGGCGCCATGTTGATGAACGTCTATTCGATGACCCCCGGAAGCGCGGGTTCGCCGCCGGTCCGGTGGCCGGGCGGGTCGGAAATTCCGCTCGACCGACGATGTCCGACGCTTCTGATCTTCTTGCACCCGCAGTGCCCCTGCTCGGACGCAAGTCTGGACGAACTGGCGGCGGCGATCGATCGGACGAGTGGTCGGGTCTCGGCGTGGGCCCTGGTCTACCGACCGAGGACCAACGACGACGACTGGTTTCCGGGCGAACTTCGCGAGGCGATGGCCGCCATACCCGGCCTCTCCATCGCCGAGGACCACGAGGGCGCCGAGGCGGCCCTGTTTGGGATTGAGACCTCGGGGCACGTTCTCCTATTCGGGCCGGAGGGTGATCTGTGGTTCAGCGGAGGGATCACCGACGGTCGCGGCCATCGTGGCGAGAGTCTCGGTCGATCGGCTCTGATCACCCGCATCCTTGACCACCGCTCATCGGCCCGCCCCTCGATTCCGGAAGCAACGGGCCCAACGGTGCCCGTCGATGCGCCGGTGTTCGGCTGCCCGTTGACGACCCCCGGCACGGAACCAGGAGCATGAGCATCGCCATCACCACCGCCGTCCTGGAGCGAAACGCCTTGCCGACAGTCAAGGAGCGTTCGGAAGCCCTCTACGCCGAGCGCCTTCACGCCGGGTATCTCCGGGTCGACCGAATTTTTGGCGTGCTGATGCCGCTGCAATGGCTGCTGGCCGTCGCGTTCGCGGTCTGGATCTCGCCGTACACATGGGCGGGGACGACGGCCTCGGTTCATGCGCACGTCTGGGCGGCGGTGGGGCTCGGCGGCCTGATTGTTTCGGTGCCGATGGTGTTGATCCACCTCCGTCCGGGCGCCCTGGAGACCCGACAGTGCGTCGCGGTCGCGCAGGTGATGATCGGCAGCCTGCTGATCCACGTTTCGGGTGGCCGGCTTGAGACCCACTTTCATCTCTTCGGGTCGCTCGCGTTTCTGGCGTTGTATCGCGATCCCCGGCTGCTGTTGACGGCCTCGGCGGTGATCGCGGCCGACCACTTCGTGCGCGGGGTTGTCTGGCCGCGTTCGATTTATGGGATCGCGACGGCAAGCCCGTTTCGTTGGATCGAGCACACGGCCTGGGTTGGGTTCGAGGATGTGCTCCTGATCGTGGGCTGCCGGCAATCGCTGGCCGAGCTGCGCGGGCTCGCGGCCCGGCAGGCCGAGGCCGAGGCGGCGCGAGCCTCGGTCGAGGAACGCACCGACGAACTGCGCCGGGCCAACGGAGCACTTCGCGACGAGGTCGCCGAACGCCGGGCCGCCGAGCGCGCCCTGCGCCAGAGCGAGGCCCAGTTCCGAACGCTCTCCGAGGCGATCTCGCAGATTCTCTGGGTCACCGATGCCGGGGGAAGCACCGAGTACGTCAACGGCCGATGGTACGAATATTTCGGGGTCGATCCGACCGACGCGAATCTGGAGCTCTGGCGCGATCGGCTGCACTCCGACGATCTTGCACCGACGCTGGAAGCCTGGCGGTTCGCCACCCAGACCGGCGAGCCCTACCACTTCGAGTACCGATTCCGGGGCGGCGACGGCGCCTACCGATGGTTCCTCGCCCGGGCTCTCCCGCAGTTTAGCGACTCGGGCGAGATCGTCCGATGGATCGGGACCTGCACCGACATCGAGGCTCAAAAACGCGCCGAGGAAGCGCTTCGTCGCGCCCACGACGAGCTGGAAGATCGGGTACGCCGTCGGACCGTCGAGCTGGAGCAGTCCAACGCGGCCCTGCTCGACCAGATCGCCGAGCGAGAGCGGGTCGAACAGGCGCTCCGCGAGAGCCAGGCGCTGACCGCCTCGGTTCTGGAAACGGCGCCTGATGCGATTCTCGCGGTCGATCACTGCGGCCGAATCGTTGAGTTCAACCCGGCCGCCGAGTCGATCTTTGCCGCCCGCAAGGGAGATGTTCTGGGGCGGAAGATGGTCGAGCTCTTCATCCCGCCCGATCGCCGGGAGCAGCACAAATCCGGCTTCGCCCGATGCCTCTCCGGTGAAGAGGCGGTCTTCATCGGTCGACGGATCGAGGTCGAGGCCTGCCGCCTCGATGGGCGGGAGTTCCCGGTCGAGCTGGCGGTGGTTCGGGTTTCTGGCGACGGTCCGCCGCTCTTCGTCGGCCACCTTCGCGACATCACCGAGCGGAAGCGGGTCGAGGCCGCTCTGCTCGAAGCCAGAGACGCCGCCGAGGCCGCCAACCGGGCCAAGTCGGAATTCCTCGCCAACATGAGCCATGAGATCCGAACGCCGATGAACGGGATCATCGGGATGACCGAGCTGGCGCTGGACACCGAGCTTACCTCGCGTCAGCGCGAGTACCTGAAGCTGGTTCGGGGCTCGGCCGAATCGCTGCTCTCGGTGATCAACGACATCCTCGACTTTTCCAAGATCGAGGCGGGAAAGTTTCGACTCGACTCATCGGTGTTCGGGCTTCGCGACGCGATCGGCGAGACGCTTCAGACACTGGCCCTTCGCGCCCACGGCAAGGGGCTGGAACTGGCCTGCCGGATCGCGCCCGACGTCCCCGACGTCTGGATGGGCGACATCGGCCGGCTCCGGCAGGTGGTGGTCAACCTGGTCGGCAACGCGATCAAGTTCACCGATCGGGGCGAGGTGATCGTCACGATCGTTCGCGACGAGGGAGTGTCGTCTGACGGCCGGCTGGGCCTTCGATTTGAGGTGGCCGACACCGGGATTGGGATCGCCCCGGAAAAACTCCGGGCGATCTTCGAGCCGTTCGAGCAGGCCGACCGGTCGACCACCCGGCGCTTCGGGGGGACCGGACTGGGCCTGGCGATCTCGTCGAAGCTGGTGGCCATGATGGGGGGCCGGATCGAGGTCGAGAGTCGCCCTGGCATCGGCAGCACCTTTCGGTTCACCGTGGTGCTGGAGCCTGGACCCGAGGGCGAGCGGCCGTCGACCGACGACCTGCCCAGACTGGTCGACCGGCCGATCCTGGTGGTTGACGACAATGCGACCAACCTCCTGATCCTGGAAGAGATCCTCAGAAGCTGGGGCGCCCGACCTTCATCGGTCCAGGGTGCCGCCGAGGCGATCGACGCGATGCTGGCCGCCGCCGCGGCCGGTCAACCATTCGCGGCGGTTTTGGTGGATGGGATGATGCCAGAGATCGACGGGACCGGGCTCATCGGCCGGATGCGGGCCGAGCCATCGATCGCGGGGCTTCCCGTCGTGATGCTGACGTCGGCCGGCGCCCCCGAGGATCCCGAACTGATCAGCTCGCTCGGGATCCTGGCCTGCCTGACCAAGCCAGCCCGGCAGTCGGACCTCTTCGACGCGATCATGAAGGCTCTCGGGTCCCCCGCGCCGGCCGATCCGTCCATTCCCGTGGCCGATTCGCCCCGGCCGTCGAAGGGGCGTTCGCTCCGGATTTTGCTGGCCGAGGACCACCCGGTGAACCAGAAGGTGGCCGTACGGATGCTCGAAGGGCTTGGCCACTCGATGGTGGTCGCCGGAGACGGAGCCGAGGCCCTGCGCGCTCTTCGTGCTGATCGTTTCGACCTGGTCCTGATGGACGTTCAGATGCCGGTGATGGACGGCCTGGAGGCGGTCCGCGCCATCCGGGCCGGCGAGGCGGGGACGGGTCAGCACATCCCGGTCATCGCCCTGACCGCACACGCGATGCCGAGCGACCGGCTCCGGTGCCTGGAGGCGGGTTTCGATAGTTATCTCGCCAAGCCGGTGCGTCGTGCTGAGCTGGAGGCAACCCTGGCGTCGCTCGATGAGTCCGCGACCGACAGGGGGCCCGACACGAAGGCAATCGCCAACGGCGTCCAGGCCGAATCGAATCCAGCCGCTCATCGCTCGCGGATCATCGGAGCACTGGAGGCCGCCTGCGATGGCGACGCCGAGTTTGCCCGCGAGCTGGCCGCCTCGTTTCTCGACTCAGCGCCGGCCTGCCTCCAAGGAATTCAGACGGCGGCCAACCACCCGGACGCCCACCGCCTGGCCTCCGAGGCCCACGGTTTGAAGGGAATCTGCCGGACAATCGGCGCCACCGAACTGGCCGACGCCTGCCAGAACCTCGAAAGCGCCGCCAGGGACGGACAGCTTGAAGACACCGGGCCGATGGTCGCCCGGATCGAGGACGCCTGGGGGACCGTCCGATCCGCCCTGGAAGCCCTACTCACTTCCGAGGTCCCCGCATGAAGATTCTCGTCGCTGAGGATCAGGTTGTCGCCGCCATTCACCTGCGAAGAAACCTGGAAATCATGGGTCACGATGTCACCGTCGCTCCCGACGGCGAGGCCGCCTGGCTGCGGATTCAGGACGGTGATTTTCCGCTGCTGATCTCCGACTGGATGATGCCGAACCTCGACGGGCCGGATCTCTGCCGCCGGATCCGCGAGGCCCGACTCGACCGGTACACCTATATCATCCTGCTCACATCACTGGATCGCCAGGAAGACCGGGTGAAAGGGCTGCGCGCCGGCGCTGACGACTTTCTGACCAAGCCGCCGGATCCGGCCGAGCTGGCC
Organism: Planctomycetales bacterium; assembly: GCA_027449865.1. Taxonomy (GTDB): domain Bacteria; phylum Planctomycetota; class Planctomycetia; order Isosphaerales; family Isosphaeraceae; genus JAKAUH01. The sequence goes on along the minus strand of DAIDKV010000079.1, from coordinate 9,416 downwards.
GTCCGTCTCGAGATTGCCGAGCGGATTTTGGCCGTCCACGACCAGCTTGCCCGACAAAACGCCCTGCTCGCTGAACTGGCCAGCACCGACGCTCTGACCGGAGTGAAGAACCGTCGGCGGTTCGCCGAGGATCTCGAATTGCTTTATACTCAGGCCGACCGCCAGGGATTCCCCCTCTCGCTGATTTTGCTGGATATCGACCATTTCAAAATGTACAACGACAGTTTTGGTCATCCGGCAGGCGACCTCGTCCTGAGCGAGGTGGGGGCAATCCTTCGATCGAATATCCGCGGGCAGGACGTCGTGGCGCGATATGGCGGTGAGGAGTTTACCGTTTTGCTGCCGATGACCAATGAATCCGGGGCGATGGAGGTGGCCGACCGACTCCGTCGGGCGATCTCGGGCCGCGACTGGCCGCACCGCGCGGTGACCGCAAGCTTCGGCGTGGCGACTTCAGGCATCGGCATATCCAACACCCAGACCCTGGTCGAGCAGGCCGACCGCGCCCTCTACATTGCCAAGAGAGCCGGCCGCGACCAGGCCGTCCACTTCTTCCGCCACGATCGGTCGTTGACCCTCGAGCCTCTGAACTCCTGAGGCACGAGGTCGATCGTTTTTTCCGTGGGATTTCCCGCTCCCGACCCGGCTGGGGCCGGCTCCTCCAGCAGGCCGGGCGGACTTCCGTTTATCGAGCAGGCAAACCGAAATCGGATCACTCAATCGTCATCCATCCCCGGTTGCTCGCCGGGGCGGGCGGGATAGGCCCGCGTACCTCGGTAGAGGCTATACCAGGTGATCCGGTTCAACCAGTAGGGATCGGGCGCGTCGAGATGGCTCCAGTCGAGCGAGGCGGTTTTCTCGGCCCAGAAGCGATCGGCGTCGGTCATCGCATGGCCCGTTGGATTCCTCTCGTCCAGCGGGACGTGGTTCGGTATCGATCGGTACGGCGTCAGGTTGGGCTCGTCCGCGAAGCAGGCGACCATCGGGGCGGCCGTCGCGTCGAATCGATTCATCGGGTCAAGGCCCAGCATCATCTCCATCGACCGGATCATGTTCGTCGTCGTGTAGAACGTCGAATCGACCGCGCGCCGGCGGCTGTACGGACTGATCGCCAGAAAGACCGTCCGATGGCCGTCGACATGGTCCGGACCCGACTGGGCGTCGTCCTCGATCACGAAAATGCAGGTCTCCTTCCACTGCGGACTTTTTGAGACGGCCTCCACCACCCGGCCGAGCGCCAGGTCGTTATCCGCCATCATCGCGCGGGGCGTTGGATACTTCGCGTTGATCCCCTCGGTATGATCGCACGGGAGCGACAGAATCATCAGGTTGGGTACCGTGTCCTTCCGGCTAAATTCCTCGTACTCGCGGATGAAGACATCGGCGCGAAACTGGTCGCTCTGGAGAAGCGGCCAGTAATGAACCTCGCGGTTGATCAGCGGCTTCAAGCTGGCGACCGTCGTATCAGCCGTGAACTTGAATCGATGAGTCCCCTTGAGGCGATCCTCCCAGACCTCGAACCAATCCTTCGGCATCGGCTCGTAGGTGGCGAGCTTGTCGTCGCAGAACTCACCCCAGACGCGCACCGATCGCTTCTTTTTCAAGGCGGCGTCCCAGATCGCGCCGGCGCCCGATAGGCCCATGGCGTCGTCGCCGTCGTCGGGGTAGGTGCGTGAGTAGCCGACGTAGAAGTGTTCGAGGTAGTCATTGGCGATCGACTGGGTCGACCAGGCGTGGCCGTCGGCGCTGTTGGTCCCGCTCACGTATCCGTTATCGAAAAGGGTGAACTCGCGAGCGATCTTGCGGTGATTGGGCATGATCGTCTCGCCGATGCTGCAAAGCTTCGGATCGCCGTTGCCCGCGGGCATGTCGCCGAAGACCTCGTCGTAGGTCCGATTTTCCTTGATGATGTAGAGGACATGTTTGATCGCTCCATTATAGACCTTCGCCGCTGGCCGGCCGGGATGGGTGTCCCACCGGTTGTCGCGGGCCACCCGGGCGGTTGCGGCCCCGAGGTCGGCCGAGAGATCCACCCGGGTGATCGTCCCCTGAAAATCGTGGGCATTGCCGGGCTGGCCGAGAAGAGTCCGGCGGACCGAGCCGTTCCCCTTCGTGTTCAGGACATACGCCGATCGGCCATCGTGACCAAGCTGCACGGCGACCGGGAAAAATCCCGCGGGGCGGAAGCCCAGGACCCGACCGGCGACGAGGTCGATTTCCGCGAGGGCGTTGTCGCCGCCATCGCCGACGTAAAGGCGATCGCCCCGGATCGCGAGTGCGTTGGGCATCCCGCCAAGGACGCGGAGATCGCCCCAACGCATCGGGATCGTGCGCGTGACCCGTGCGGCCCTCAGGTCGATCTCGCTGATCGAATCGCTGATCGCGTTGGCGACGTACGCCCGATCCCCACGAACGGCGATCGCCGTCGGATGGATGCCGACCTCGACGTGCCGCGTCGCGCCGGTGGCAAGCTCGATCAGGCTAACCGTCCCCGAGGCCGGGACTCCACGCTCGTCGACGACGACGTCGAGATTCTGACTCCGGGCCGTCCGGTCGCCGGGGCGTGGCGGCCGACCACCCCAGTTGCTGACGATCAAAATCCGCTCATCTTCCGAAAACCGGACCTCGAACGGGAGGACCTGAACCGGGATCTCGCGGAGAAGTTTGCGCTCGTCGAGATCGATCTCGGCGACCGTTCCCCGGTTGGCCGAGGCGACAAGGAGGCGCCGACCGTCGCGAGTGATCGCCATCCCGCCAGGAACCGGATTCTCCTTCGCACCCCTCGGCTGGATCTGGATGCGACGGCCGGGAGTGAGCTTCCGGCCGTCGTACCGGAACGATCGGATCTCGCCCCGGCTGGTGCTCGCCAGGAGCCGGCGGCCGTCGGGCGTCCAGATCAGGCCGCGAAACCCGGCCGAATTGCCACTCGACAGCGAGGCCCCCGCGCCCTTGCGAATTTCAGAGGCGTCGACCAGCAGAACTCGACTCTGCTCGAGGACGGCCAGGACCGGTTCGGTCGGGTGGAGGGCCATGTCAATTGGCCGGCCCTCGATCGGAATCGAGCCGCCCTCGACCCGCTGGCCGGTCGAGACCAGAAAACCGCCGTCAGGCTGGCGTCCCATTTTGGGCGATTGGGCGGCCACCTGGCCCGCGAAGATCGGCGCCATCGCCAGCACCACCGGCAGGCCGATCGCCCTGGCCGTATGCGAGAACATGAAGATCCCCTCATCATCAAGGAAAACCGGGACCACATCGCCGGACTGCTGGAGCGTATCACACTGGCCCCGAATCCTCACGCCCCCACCGGTCGGGCGACGTCCGCCGCGCCTCGTCGCGCGGCGGACGTTCGTGGAAAGGGATCAATACTGGTCGGAGCTGATAATCTCACCCATCGCTCGCGTGACGAGCGCGACATCGATGAACGGGTTGATCGTCTCCTTGAGGAAGTGAACCGAGCCATCCGCGAACAGCACGTTCACCCCGCCGGGGTGGAAGGAGTACAGCTCGTTGTTGGTCGTGCAGTTGATCACGCAGGTGCCGCCATTGCCCCGGATTCCGCTGGGATAGGCCCCATCCTGGTGGGCATAGGAATAGGGATCGGCCCAGGCACCGCCGTCACCGTTGATCGGGTTGATGACACCGTCGACCGGACCGCCGTTCTGCACGTAGATCTGTCGGGCGTGGTTATATCCGACCGGCCGGGCCGCCATCTCGCCGATCATCATCGTGTTCGAGGTGCCGTCGGTGATCGAGGCGATCCGGACGTGAGCCCAGGCATTGCCGTACGAGCCGTCGGGAAACTGCTGAGCAATGTCGCAAATCGTCCCGACGTCACCCGAGCCGGCGAGCGCCTTCACACCGGCCGCCGAGTATCCCAGGGCGCGCGGGAGTCCGCCGTCGAAGCCGGGGATCGCGAAGTAGTCGGTCCGGCCCCAGATCTGGGTCGGCGGGCTGGGTATCGGCGGATTCTGGCCCATCCCGTAATACGACCACGCCATGTTGTAGTAATTAATCGTCGGCGAGACAGGATCCGACGGGCAGATGTACGTGCCGATCGCGATCGAATAGACCGAGTTTTGCCCAACCCCCGGGAAGAGCGAGCCCGGTCCGCCGACCGCGGGCGGCACGTTCCGCTGGTCGTAGCACGAGAGGTTCAGGTTCATCATGTTGTAGATACTGGATTGCTCCATGAACGGCAGGATCAGCGCCATGACCCCCTGCCGCTCGTACTGGGTTCCGGTCAGGACGGCCGCCGGGTCGTTGTCCACCAGCGAAGCAATGTTGTGCTCGACGTCGGGCGGCATGTAGCCGTTGGCCGACTCGAAGTTCAGAATGCCGAGGCCGATTTGCTTCATGTTGTTTGTACACTGCGCCCGCCTGGCGGCCTCTCGGGCCGACTGCACGGCCGGCAGCAGCAGGGCAATCAGCACCGCGATGATCGCGATCACCACCAGGAGCTCGATCAGGGTGAAACCGCGACGCCCGTTCCCTCGCCTCGTCTTCCCGCCCATCGCCGAACCCTCCCGGGTTGCTCGGGGCCACGCGGGCCCCACTCACCAGGCCCGCCACATGACAGGCCATATCCTCAAGAATCATCACCGCTCATATCACACGAATTCCATCGGCGTTCACCCATTCTGTATATACAGATGGGCCTCGCCGCCGGATGGGATTGTCGCCGCTCATGGAGCCGGTTCAAGTGAATTCTTGCGGAAGATCGGGGGTTTATTGTGCAAAGGCAGCCAATTTCATGGAAATCGACGGTTCCTCGGCTGCATCTGTACTACACAGATTTGGGCGTTGACATTGTGGGCTGGGGACGCCACGATGTTCGCGATTCCGGATGGGCGGGACGTTGAGCGGGTGGGTCCGCCCGATGGATCGGGGTCCAGAATTGAGGATTTCCAACGATCGCCCGGGAGGGAACGATGCAACGACGAATCAGGGTCGCGACGGTTGTGCTGCTGGGGGCCTCGATGGCGGTCGCCGGCTGCGGGGGTCCGCCGCCTGGTTATTCGCGGGCGTACGGGAAGCTCGTGCACAAGGGAGAACCGGCGGCCGGCGCGTTTTTGATGCTCCACCCCGAGACTTCGAAACCGGGCGCCGAGGCGGTCACCGCGTCGGCGACGGTGGGAGACGACGGTACGTTCGAGGTGGTCTCGAGGGCGGGAGACGGGGCGCCGGCCGGGCGATACAAGGTCCTGATCGCCTGGCCGACCGAGGAAGGAGAGGCACCCTCGCCAGAGGCTTCGCGTCCGAAAGCCGGCAAGTCCGGCCGTAAGAAAGGCGCCGCCGCGCCGACTCGCCGCAACAACAAGCCCGGCGCCATGGAACGTGACCGGTTCCAGGGGCGCTATGCCAGCGACGAATCGCCGCTGACGATCGTCGAGGTCAAGGCCGAGCCCACTGATCTGGGAACACTACAAATTCCCGAGTGAGGCAAGCGGGATTGGGGGCTCTTGCCACAAAAATCAGGGTGGGCAAATATGGAATAGACTCACGGAAGATCGCACAGATTCAAGATTCAATACACAAGCGTACACAAAACAAACAAAATATTCACATTTCAAACATATCATATTTATTATTCAAAATCTTATAGAAAAGATTTACCCTTCGCCGCCGCTGCTACCTCGGACGATCAGGGTTCCTGGGACCAGGACTTTCACCGGCGGGCCGAGGTCGCCGGCGGCTCGGGCGCGGAGCAGACGGATGGCATGAATGGCCACCGTCTCGGCCGAGAAGGCATAGGTTGTGACACCGATGGAGTACGCCTGGCCGATTGGCAGGTCGTCGAAGCCGGTAACGGCGACGTCGGCCGGAACGCGGACACCCCGATTGAGCAGCTCCAGAATCAGCCCGAGCGCGGTGTAGTCCTGGTAGCAGACGACGGCGTCGGCCCGGTGATCGGCGAGCCGGCTGGCCAGTTCGGCGTAGGCGTCGCCTGGGCGGTCGGAGCCGGGCAGTTCCAGGACGAGGGGCGGACCGGCGCCCGGGGTGCGGGCGATCGAGGCGAGGTAGCCGGCCAGGCGGCCCTCGTGGCTACTGGTCGGGGATCCGGTGATGAACGCGACGCGTCTTCGACCCTGTTGCAGAAGGTGGGCCGTGCAGCGTTCTCCGCCGTCGAGGTCGTCGGCGGCGACCAGGTCGTAATCCAACCGGCGGGCCCAGCCTCGGAGGTTGCGCTCGATGAGAACGCAGGCCATTCCGGCCTCGCGGCAGGCGAGCAGGAAGGTTTCGTCCTGGCGGGCCGCCTCGTCGGAGTATCGCGAGGGCATGAAGATGATTCCGGAGACCCCCTCGTGGGCCGCGGCACGGGCCTGCCGACGCAGCTCGGCGGTCCGGGTCGTGTCGTCGAAGTGGAACCGGCCGTCGTCGATCCGAAGCCCCTCCCGACGCGAGACCGCCGCGAACCCCGCCCTGGTGAAGGCCAGGCTCGCCGAAAGCCAGGGCCCAGGCGTGCTCCGCTGTACCAGTGCCAGGTGCGCCTCGGTCTCCGGGCCCGGCGCGGGCGTGACAAAGCTCCCCGATCGCTCCACCGTCCGGATCAGTCCCCGGTCTCGGAGCACCTGGATCGCCCGCGAGGCCGTCACCACCGAGACGCCGTGAGCCGCCGCGACCTCCCGGGCACTCGGGACCTTCGAACCACCCCGCCCGAGCACCTCCTGCTCCACCGCCCGCGCCACTTGCTGATATCTCGGTATCCCGTCCGATCCCATCGCCGACCCTCCCCAGCCGACCAGGACCCGATCTCGGCCGCCTTGTCCTCCGATCCTATCCCGGAAGGCGATGGTCCGCAAACTGCGCGATACAGTTTTCGATTGTCGTTCGCTGGCTCTAGCCCGCTTAACGGTTGCGTGGACGATGCTGGTGGGAGCAGACTCCTCCTATCAACCCAACGCGCCAGCGAGGGTTCCGACACGAAGACCCTCGCTGGCGCGTCGGGTTGGTAGGAGACATCGGCCATCCAACGGTAACGCGCTCTAGCGCCTCGACTTCTTCACAGGCTCTTCTCTTGCAAGGTCTTTCGCGACGATCTACACTCACCTCAGCTTTTCGAGAAGGCATCTGTATATACAATTTCCGAGAGAGACCTCCGTGGTATTGGTCTGGGCGGGGCCTCTGGGGTGGAGGTTCCGGGTCGCCGAGGTCTGGCTCCGTGGTAGACTCCGGGCGTTGCAGGCGAGCGAGGCGAGGGCCGGACGGCATGGATATCGGGGTGGACGACGACAGTGAGATCGGCGGTGGGGCCGGGCGTGACAGGGGCGTCTGGAATCGATTCCGGCGTCGGCAGGCGCTGACGCTTTTGTTGCTGGTGGTGGGGTACGCGGGATTTTACCTCTGCCGGTCGGATCTCTCGGCGACGTCGACGTTGATCGTCGCGGATTTCTCGGCGGGGGGGATGGAGCCGGGCCTCGCGAAGTGGTGGCTTGGGGTCGCGATGACGATCGGGACGCTCGGCTACGCGATCGGGAAGTTCGCCGCGGGGAGCCTGGTCGACTTGCTAGGCGGGCGTCGGAATTATTTGATCGGAATGGCGGGCGCGGTGGGCTGCACGTTCGCGATCGCGGTGGGCGGGCCGATGCCGGTGTTCCTCTCGGCCTGGTTCGCCAACCGGTTGCTCCAGTCGCTGGGGTGGCCGGGGATGATCAAGATGACCTCGCGGTGGTTCTCTTATGCGTCTTATAACACGGTGATGGGGATCATCAGCCTGAGCTTTCTCTTCGGAGACGCGGCGGCGCGAGCGTTCATCGGCTGGCTGATCCGGGATCTTGGGCTGGACTGGCATGGGGTCTTCTGGGCCTCGGGCGGGGTGCTGGCGGTGCTCTGGGTGGTCAACGCGATCTGGATTCGCGAGTCGCCGACCGATCTGGGATGGCCCGAGCCGCCGACGAATCCGGCGAACCTCTTCGGCGAGCTGGGCGAGGACCCGCACCCGGACTCGGCCGGCTCGCTCTGGCGGACGATGGTGGGGAGCCCGGCGTTCTGGGCAGCCTGCCTGCTCTCGCTCGGGCTGACGTTCCTCCGCGAGACGTTCAACAACTGGACGGCGGCCTACCTGGTCGAGGGCGTCGGCCTGGACGCGGGTCGAGCGGCCTCGTGGAGCGGACTCTTCCCGCTCATTGGCGGCGTCTCGGTGATCCTGGCCGGCTACCTGGGCGACCGGACCGGGCCGAGAGGCCGCGCGGCGATCATTTTGATCGGGGTTGGAGCATCGGCCGCGGCGCTCGGCGCGCTGGGGGGATCGAGCTTCGCCGGTCGGCCGGCACCGGCGCTGGCGCTGGTGGGGTCGGTCGCGTTTTTGTTGATCGGGCCCTACTCTTATCTGGCGGGAGCGATCTCGCTGGACCTCGGCGGCAAGCGGGGTGGCGCCACGGCCTCCGGGATCATCGACGGCGTCGGCTACCTCTTCGGCGGGGTGCTGGCCGGGATGGTGGTCGCGAGCCGGTCGGAGGCGCTCGGCTGGGACGGAGTCTTCCGGATGCTCGCTGGCGCCGCGATCCTCACGGCGGCGGCCGCGGCCTGGTTCCTGGCGATCCAGTGGATATCGCCGCGAAATCACGCGGCGGAGCAGGGGGGGAGCTAAAATGACCTCAATCGTGGATCGGATTCTGGGCCTCTTCGCGAGCCGAGGGTCGGCCGCCTACCACGGCGAGGCGGTCTCGCAGCGGGAGCACGCCGAGCAATCGGCGGCGCTCGCCGTGGCCGAGGGCGCGGCCGACGCCCTGGTCGTCGCGGCGCTCCTGCACGACGTCGGGCACCTGCTCGACGGCCAGGACGAGGACCTGGCCGACCGTGGGATCGACGGCCGGCACGAGGTGGCCGGTCACGACTGGCTCGCCAGCCACTTCGGGCCCGAGGTCACCGAGCCGGTTCGGCTGCACGTTGAGGCGAAGCGATATCTTTGCGCCGTAGATTCTGAATATCTGTCCGGCCTCTCGCCGGCCTCGCGGAAGAGCCTGGAATTGCAGGGCGGGCCGATGTCGGCCGACGAGCGAAGCGCCTTCGAGTCGCTGCCATTCTTCAAGGACGCCGTCCGCCTCCGTCGATGGGACGACACCGCGAAGGTTCCGGGTCTCGACGTCCCCGGCCCGTCGGATTACCGGGCGCGGATGGAGGCGGTCGTCCGGCGTTCGTAGCGGCCCGGTCGTCCGAATGGTCCGGTCGACGTCCCCCGTACGGCGCGTTATCATGAAAACACAGTCGTCTGGACGGAGGGACAGGATCATGGCGGCCATGACCTCTTGGGAAGATCTTGCCACACTCGCAACCCGGCTAGCCCGGATTATTCGCACCCACGCAAGCAATTGGACTTTAGGGCAGTCCCTGCGTCCAAGATCGGGGGATCTTCATAAGTGAGTCGTCGGGTGCCATCGCTCCTCTGGTCCGAGCGCGAACCACCCCCTAACCCCCGG
>DAIDKV010000078.1 GCA_027449865.1 Planctomycetales bacterium | reverse complement strand
CCGGGCGAGCATCACGTGGTCGGCGGCGTCGACCAGACCTGCGGGCACCAGGTCGATCTCGCACTGGCCGCCCGTGGCGACCTCGTGGAAATGGGCGGCGGTGGCGATCCCGCATTCGTTCATGCGGTTGGCCATGTCGGAGCGGAGGTCCACCAGGCTATCGGTCGGCGGGCAGGGGAAGTATCCCAGGCCCGAGCCGGCCTTGTAGCCGAGGTTGGGGTTCTCGGCGCGGCCGCGGTTCCAGGCGCCCTCGCTGGAATCGACGTGATAGAACGCCTCGTGGCCGCGCTGATCGTACTGGACGTTGTCGAAGACGAAGAATTCGAGCTCGGGGCCGAGCAGGCATTCGTCGGCGAGCCCCGTGTTCCGCATGTAGCTGACGGCCTTGCGGGCGATGTTGCGGGGGTCTCGGGTGTAGTCGAGGTGGGTGATGGGGTCGTGGATGTTGCAGATCATCGTCAGCGTCGGCTGCGATGGGAAGGGGTCGATCACGGCTGTCTCGGGCTGGGGGACGACCAGGACGTCGGCCTCGTTGATCGCCCGCCATCCCATGACGCTAGAGCCGTCGAAGCCGATTCCCTCCTCGAAGGTTTCCTCGGTGAGGGCCTCGGCCGGGATTGAGAAGTGCTGCCAGACGCCGGGAAAGTCCATGAACCGCAGGTCGACCGTGGTGACCTCGCGTTGTCGGATCAGGGCCAGGACCTCTTTGGGAGTCACCGGGAACCTCGGCTCGTGTGGGGCTGCCCTCGATCGACGGAAATGGGCCGTCGCCACGACCGGCGGCCCGGATCGATCCTCGGCTAGATTGCCATTATGCGGGCGGAGGTGGCGCGACGGAAGATCATCGGAGATTGATCCTTACCACCCGGGCGTCGGACGCGACGCCGATACCGGCCGCGCCGATCTTGACGGCCACGTCCCGATGGGGAAACACTTCGGGACGTACCGATCGCGATCGTCGAGGGAGAGGCCATCCATGCCCAGGTTCGTCCTGCTGGAACACCAATGGAACGGCGTTCACTGGGACCTGATGCTCGAAGCCGGAGAAAGCCTCCGAACCTGGGCGGTTGACGCGCCGATCGTGCCGGACGTCGAGCTGAGCGCCCGGGCCTTGCCCAACCATCGGGCGGTTTATCTCGATTATGAAGGACCGATCTCGGGCGGTCGCGGGACCGTCCGCCGGGTCGATTCAGGGTCGTTTGAATCGATCGAGTGGCGCGACGACCTGGTCCAGGTTCGACTGGAGGGGCGTCAGCTTGTCGGCATCGCGGTGCTCTGGCGGATCGGGATCGATCCGGCGGGCGGGAGCAGGTGGAGCCTTCGCGTCGGAAAGGTCGACTGAAGCACGCGACGCGAGGGGAGTGTCGGCCGGTAAAAGGCGCCCCGGGTTCGGTCCGACCGGCCGGCGAGTCGAAGCTGCCCCGACCGGATCTGCACCTCTTCCAGCTCCACATCATCGCGCTGGAGGTTCGGCTTGTAGCGGACCAGAACGACCGGATACCCCTCGCGACGGGTCCACTCGACATCGACACCCATGAATCGCGAATACTCGACAATTCGATCGAGGACGCTGTCGGGCGGGACCGGAAGGATTCCCGCCCGGATCTTTTCCAGGGTGAGCTCGACGGTGTTCCCGGCCGGCACCCTCGGTCGGGCGACGACCGTGATCACGGAGTGAATCCGCCCCTGCTGAAGCTCGAACGCCAGAATGATCCGGTCCATTTCGAAGAGGACGCGGGGCTCGTGGACCTCGGGCGGGAGCTGATCGGCGAAGTGCCTGACCAGGTCCTCGGCGAGCCAGGCGTTGACCTCCTGGTCGGAGAAGATGGCCTCCCAGTTGGGCTCGTTGCAGATATCGTTGCGAAGCTGGAGCCCCTGCGCCACGAATTTCCGGGCGCCTCGGTGCTGTTGCTCCTTCGACTGGAGCATCATGGCCCGATAATAGGGCGGCTGGTACGTCAGCGAGAGCCAGACGAGAGCCGGGGTCGCCGCGATCGCCGCCAGGGCGGTCCCGGCCCAGATCAGGATCTTCGTCTTTTTGCGCATGGAACATCCCTATCCGGGGGACCAGAGGGACGCGGGGAAGGAGCCGACCGGGTGCTGCGGCGAGGGCGGGAGAATCCCTGCATGACTTCGGAAATGAGACAGGGCCAGGTCTCTGTTTCGAACATACGCAGCCCCCTCGGATCGGTCAACCCGGACTGGCGTTTCCTTGCGAGGAGGTCATTGTTCCCAGGTGGCCGGGGCGTCTACGATAGATGCCATGTTCACCTCGGGCACGGAGTTGCGAGTCATGCCCTCACGTTTGGTTTCCCTGCTGATCCTCGTCTACTGGTTGGTGGCGGCCTTCTGGCTGCTCAAGTCCGACGTGCTCCCCGATTTGACGCAGGGTTACCCGCCGGACCTCCGGGGAATCGCGTTCGCAAGCACGCCCGACCGACCCGTCCGGTGGAGCATCCAGATCCTCGACGCGGCCAAGGCAGAGGATCCCACGATCGTCGGCGAGGCGATCACCTCGTCAAGGCGGGAATCCGATGGCTGGTTCCAGATGTCGAGCCGGGTTGAGCTTGAAGCCGACAAGCTTCTCAAGCGCACCATCCTGGCGGCCGGAAACCGCGACCGCTTGCCCGTCCGGATCGTCAGCACGTACCAGGTCGATCCCTCGGGCAACCTCCAGAAATTCGACCTGAAGGTGGAGTCGCGCGATCTGGGCGAACAATTATTGCACGTCTTCGGAAAGCTCCGCAAGGATATGATGGAGATCGCCTCGGAGGGACCGCTCCCGATCCTCAATCGGAAGTTCGCCCCGTTCAAGTATCAGCCGAGAAGCGTGGTCAGCGATATGCTCGGTCCGATCGACCGGCTGCCGGGCCTGCACCTCGGCCAGCGGTGGGAGATGCAGGTGGTCAACCCGTTCTCCGGACAGGTGGAGCACGTCCGGGTCGAGGTCACACGGCGGACCACCATCCCCTGGGCGGGCAAGCCGGAGACAACCTATGAAGTGGAGCAAAACGTGTCAGGCATGAAAATGCGTACGTGGGTGCGTACCGACGGCGTGATCCTCCGCCAGGAGGTCCCGTTCCCCTTCCTCCGGCTGATGCTGGAACGTCGTCCCGACGACGACGAGGCGAAGGGCGCCCCGGCGGCGGGCACCCGGTCGGCCTCGGGGAGGACCGCCGGATGATTGAGGTCCGAGGGGTGACCAAGCGGTTCGGCGCCCGTTGTGCCGTCGATCGGCTCGACCTGGAGGTCCGATCTGGCGAGCTCTTCGCCTTCCTCGGCCCCAACGGCGCGGGGAAGACCACGACCATCAAGATGATCTGCGGACTGCTCTCGCCGAGTTCGGGCGTCGTCCGGATCGGCGGGAACGAGGCGACCAGTCAGGCCGCCCGGCAGCTTCTCGGATACGTTCCCGATCAGCCGTATCTGTACGACAAACTGACCGGTCGCGAGTTCCTCCGGTTCGTCGTCGAGATGTACGGGCTGGAGCCCGGCCGGGCGAGCCGTCGAATACTTGAGCTGATCGATGTCTTCGAGATGCGCGATTACATCGACGAGCTGTGCGAGAGCTACTCGCAGGGGATGAAGCAGCGTGTCGTTTTTGCGTCGGCGCTGGTCCATGATCCGAAGATCCTCGTCGTGGACGAGCCGCTCGTCGGACTGGACCCAAGGAGCGCCCGGATCGTCAAGGACCTCTTCGTTCAGCAGGCGAGATCCGGCTGTGCCGTCCTGATGTCGACGCACCTCCTGGCGATCGCCGAGGAGCTGGCCGACCGGGTCGGAATCGTCGACCACGGCCGGATGCTCGCCTCGGGGACGGTCGACCAGCTTCGATCCGAGCTGAAGCACCACGGCCCACTCGAGGACCTCTTCCTGTCGCTCACCGGCGATCATCGCCCGCCGATGTCCTCGGTCGAGGGCCAGGGACCGATCGACCTCGCCGGACGACCCCAGCCCGCCGGGACCCCACTATGAGCCTCGTTATCGGCGAATCGGGCCGGATCGAACCGCCCCCCCTGCCCGCCGAGCAAACCGCCCGGGCGCTTCGCCACCTTCGATGGTGGCTGATGCGCAACACGGTCCGCTCGGTCCTCTCCGGCAGCCGGCTCCGGCTCACCATGATTTTGTGCTGCTCGGCCGTCTTCTGGCTGGGCCTCTTCGGGCTCTTCTGGGGGAGTTTCGAGTTTATCGGAATCAACGACGCGCTGGTCAACGGTATCTTTGAATATCTCTTCAGCATGTTCTTCCTCTCGATCCTGGTGATGCTCTTCTTCTCGACCGGGATCCTGACCTACACCGCGCTTTTTCATTCGCGTGAAGGGGCCTTCCTGCTCACGACCCCCGCGACGACCGACCGGATCTTCGCCTACCAGTTCACGGAATCCGTCGGTCTCTCAAGCTGGGCGTTCTTCCTGCTGGGTAGTCCGCTGATGGTCGCCTACGGGCTCACCAACGGTGCGGCGCCTGGGTTCTACCTGATCTTCCTCGCGTACCTCGTGGCGTTCGTCCTGATCGCCGGAAGCCTCGGAGCGATCGCGGCGATCGTGGTGGCGAACGTCTTTCCCAGGCGGCAGAAGCTGGTCCTGAGTGCCTCGGTGGCGGGAATCCTGGGCCTCGGCGCCCTGCTCGGCTGGCGGCTCTGGTCGACGCCCGGCGACGCACTCTCGACCGACTGGCTGGCCGGCGTGCAGGACCGGCTCGCCTTCGCGCAGAGCCCGCTCTGGCCGAGCCGATGGATGTCCGCCGGCCTGCTCGCGGCTTCTCGAAGCGACTGGAGCCGCTCGGGATATTACCTGGTCGTCCTCTCCGCGCACGCGGGACTGGCGTACCTGGCCGCGGCGGCGATGGCTCGCGACCTGTATTTCCGGGGCTACAGCCGTGTCCAGGGGAACCGGAGTGCCCGGCGCCGACAGGGCGGATACTGGTTCGACGCCCTCTTCCACCGAACGTTCTTCGTCCTGCCAAGGCCCGTCCGGCTCCTGATCCTCAAGGACCTTCGTTCGTTCCGGCGAGACCCCGCGCAGTGGTCGCAATTCCTGATCTTCTTCGGCCTGCTCGCCTTCTACTTCCTCAACATCCCTCGACTGGGATACGCCGTCCAGTCTCCCTCGTGGCGAAACCTCGTCAGCTTCCTGAACCTCTCCGTGACGGCGCTCATTCTTTCAACGTTCACCAGCCGGTTCATCTTTCCGCTGCTCTCGCTGGAGGGGCGGAACTTCTGGGTTCTCGGGCTCTTCCCGCTCCGTCGCGAGCAGATTCTCTGGGGCAAGTTTGTCTTCTCGGTCGGAATCGCTCTGCTGCCGACCGAGTTACTCGTCTCGCTCAGCGACGCGATGCTCGGCATGGGCCCGTTGATGATCGCCCTGCACGCGGCGATGGTCGCGGTTTTGTGCGCGGGGCTCTCGGGGATCAGCGTCGGACTGGGAGCCCGACTGCCCAACCTCCGCGAGAGCGACCCCTCGAAGATCGCGGTCGGCTTCGGTGGAACGCTCAACCTTCTCGTCAGCCTGGTCTTCATCTTCGCGATTGTGACGGCGCTGGCGGTTCCCTGCCATTTGTATTACCTCGGGATTGAACACCCCGAGGCGCAGTACGCCCTGACCCACGGCGCCTTCCGGTTCTGGCTGACGATCGCCTTCGCGGTGAGCCTGGTGATCGGCCTGGTCGGGACGGTCCTGCCGCTCCGGATCGGGATCAAGGCGTTTCAGCGTATGGAGTTTTAACCGGCGATACTCGGACCCAACGGCGGGCCGCCCCGCCTCGGGCCCTCGGGTCACGCCGATGTCGAGGTCAGTTGCCTCGGTGTGCCGGCCTGGGAGCGTCGGTCCTTTGAAAGCTTGTACTCGAAGGCGTCGGCCAGCGCCAGCCAGCTCGCCTCGATCACGTTCTCCGAGACGCCCACCGTTCCCCAGACGTCCTGCTCGTCCTTGCTCTCGATCACCACGCGAACCCGCGCCGCGGTCCCAGCTCGGGCGTTGATGACCCGGACCTTGTAATCCACCAGCTTCATCTCGTGGAGCCGGGGATAGTGCCCATCCAGCGCCTTTCTCAGCGCGCTGTCGAGAGCGTTGACCGGACCGTCACCCTCGCTGACGGTATGCTCCAGCACCTCGCCGACCTTCAACTTGATCGTCGCCTCGGTCGCGGTCTCCTGCGAGGCGCCCGGACGCCCGCTCACACTGACGTGAAAGTTCCGGACCTCGAAGCTCGGCCGATGCCGGCCCGCCAGCTTCTCCACCAGAAGAACAAACGTCGCCTCGGCCGCCTCGAACTGGTAGCCCTCGTTCTCCAGATCCTGCACCCGGTCGAGCACCTTCACGAGAAGCTCGCCATCCTGCTCCAGCCCGTATTCACTCAGCTTCTCGGCGATGTTCGACTTGCCGGATAGCTCGCTCACCAGCACCCTGCGCTCGTTGCCGACCGTCGCCGGATCGATATGTTCGTAGCTGCTCGCGTTCTTGCGAACCCCGTGGACGTGCATCCCTCCCTTGTGGGCAAAGGCGCTGGCGCCGACAAACGCCTGTCCTGGGCGGAAGTTCATGTTGGCCGTTTCGTAGACGTAGCGTGAAAGCTCGGTCAGTTGAACGAGCCGGCCGGGCTGGAGAATCTCGAAGCCCGGATACTTCAGCGCCAGGTTTGCCGCGACGCTACAGAGATCCATGTTTCCGCAGCGTTCGCCGAGTCCGTTGATCGTCCCCTGAACCTGCCGGACCCCCTGCCGGACGGCCGCCAGGGCGTTGGCGACGGCCAGCTCTCCGTCATTGTGGGTGTGGATTCCCAGCGGAACGTTGACCTCGCGGCGGACCTGCTCCACGGCCGAGGCGATCTCTTCCGGGAGCGTCCCGCCGTTGGTGTCGCAGAGGACGATCCACTTCGCGCCCGCGTCGGCCGCCGCCCGGATCGTTTGCATCGCGTAATCGGGGTTGTGCTTGAAGCCGTCGAAGAAATGCTCGGCGTCGTAAAGAACCTCGGGGACATTCGCTCCGATGTAACCGACCGAGTCGCCGATCATCCGAACGTTCTCCTCCAGCGAGACGTTCAGAACATCGTGAACGTGCAGATCCCAGCTCTTGCCGACGATCGTGACGGCCGGCGTTCGCGCCTCGATGAGCGCCTTCATCCCGGTGTCGTCCTCGGGGGCGATGTCCCGCCGCCGGGTCATTCCAAAGGCGGTCACCTTCGCGTGTCCGAGGTTCAGCTCGCGAACCTCGCGGAAGTAGGCGGCGTCCTTGGGGTTCGAGAGCGGATAGCCCCCCTCGATATAGTCGAAGCCCATCGCATCGAGCCGGGCCGTGATGAGGAGCTTGTCCTGAAGCGAGAAGTTCACCCCCTCGCCCTGGCTCCCGTCGCGCAACGTCGTGTCGTACAGGTAGATGCGTGTCATGATCTCGTGAGGGTCCTGGCTCGGCCGACTCGGCCCTTTCGTCGCTCGGGATTTCCTGTTACCCATCTAATCTAGCAGATCCACGGGATAACTCGACAGACGAGACCGGCCCGGGTCCGGGTTCGCGCGGGCAGGTCCAAAAGGGGAAACCATGTCGATCGAGACCATCGCCGACCTCATTCAGGCGGTCCGCCGCGAGGCCGAGGCCGAAACCTTCCCGATCGACGAGCCGGTCTACCGACGCGCCGGCCGCGACCCGATCGACCCCATTCTCTTCGGCGGCTCGCTGGAGGCGCCCGTCGCCATCGTCGGCCGAGACCTCGGCAAGGACGAGGTCGCCGCCGGTCAGCCACTCATCGGCGCCGGCGGAAGACTGGTTCGGCTCGGATTGCTCGCGGCCCACGGCCAGCGCGTCGAGGGACCACGCGGAAAAGATCCGCTCTCGCTCCAGGGGGCGCTGGCTTACGCCCTGCTCACCAACACCGTCCCTTACAAACCACCGGGCAACAAGGCCTACGCCGAGTCGGTCCGCCGGCGTTTCCGACCGTTCCTCGCCCGACTCCTCGCCAACTTCTGGAGTGGTGGCCACATCCTCACCCTCGGGACCGAGGCCTTCCAGTGGTTCGAGCCCTACGGCCGATCCGACGAGTTTTCCGGACCCGGCCGAACCGACGCCCGGTTCGACTCGGCCTTCTCATGCCGAATCCCAGGCGCCTCCGGCGTGCCCCGCGATGTCCTCGTCCATCCCTTGCCTCATCCCTCACCCCTGAACCGCCGATGGTACAGTCGCTTCCCGGAAATGCTCGCCGGTCGGCTCACTGAAATCCTTAAAGGATCTTGAGATCCGTCAAGACCGTTCTCTGAGGGCGTCGGATCGTGGTGCTTATGGCGAAGAAGAGAAATGTTCGGATCTGATGATCGTCGATCTGGCCGAGCGAAGTGATCGTCCGGTCTCGCGGGAAGTTGGGGAAGGAATTCCGAGTTGCTTCGGGTTGCGTATTGTGATGGAGCCCGTTACGTTACGAGCATGATTATTCTCGTTTTCCCCCATCATCGGAGGAGCTAGCCGTGAGGAAGACCCAGATGGTGACCGACCGCGAGCTGGAGATCATGAAGATCCTCTGGGCGAGGGGTCGGGCGAGTGTGCGAGAGGTGCAGGAAGATCTGAATCGGATGGCGGGACCGGTGGCTTACAGCACCGTCCAGACCCTGCTCAACATCATGGAAGACAAGAAGGGGCTGGTTCGCCATGTCGTCGAGGGCCGGACGTTCGTCTACATTCCGAAGAAGACCTCGGAGCGGACGATCGGCGAGTTGACGCGACGGTTCGTGGACCGCGTGTTCGACGGAGCGCTCGACCGGGTGATGGTCGCGCTGCTCGGTTCGAAGTCGCCGTCTCCCGAGGAGCTCGAGCGGCTCCGGGCGATGATCGACGAGGCGCAGCGACAGAGCGGGCAGAAGGTCGAGGAGCCCGCTTCCGTCGAGGCCGAGATGGTCGAGCCTTGACGCGACCGGGCTGGTTCCGGCATCCTAGGAGAATTGGGATACCGGGCCGCCTGCGACGAGACAACCAGGCGGCGGGTCGTGGGCTATCGGCCGGCGACTCGCCGCGTTCTTTTGGGGACCTGGCCGCCAGCAGCGGCCTGATCGCCCGGATCGCCGCGCGGGGGGCGTCCTGGACACCGTCCTTTTCCTCATCCGGTCGCCAAAATGTGGGCCTGGACGGATCGTACTGGCATCCTGCTCTTTGATGCGGCCTTCGCGGCTGCCGTCTTCCTCACGCTCATCATGCTGGCGATCCTGGTTTGCCGGCAGCCGGCGCGCCGGATTCTCCTCGCCCGCGTGGCCATGCTGGCCTCGCTGGGAATCCCTCCTCTGGTCGCCTGGGGCCACCTGCCCCGCCTCAACGTGATCGACACGTTCGTCGAATCGCGATTCTTCCCCCGGGCGCTGGTCGATGCCGCGGCGGCTCTCGAATCGCAGAGAGAGAGCGAGCCCTCCGACGGTTCCGGTCTCCCGGTCCTGGTCTTTCCCGACTGGATCATCGAGCGGGAAGACGTCGCCCTGCGATGGCTCCCGCGCGGCCTGACGATCATGGACCTCATCTGCGTCTCGGTCGGTGGTGCCTGGCTCATCCTGGGGATCGCGGGCGTCCACTGGCTGATCGTTCGATCGCGTCCCGCCTCGCCCGAGGCCCTGGCGATGCTAGACGATCTGCTGGTAGGCCGGTCGTGGGATGGTCCCCGCCCGGGCCTGAAGGTCTGCGCCCGTCTCAGGCATCCGGTCGTCACCGGGCTGGCGCGCCCGATGATCCTGATCCCCGAGTCTCTCGACCGGCCCGTCGATCATCCCGAACCGCTCCGGTTGAGCCTGCTGCACGAACTGGCTCACGTCGAGCGGTCGGACCACTGGTTCAGCACCGCGGCCAGCCTGGCCCAGGCGATCTGGTTCTTCCTCCCGCAGATCTGGTGGATTCGGGCACAGCTTCTGATCGATCAGGAATTTCTCGCCGACCGTGCCGCCGCCGATCGTTACGGAACGTCCTCGGACTACGCCTCCTCACTGCTCTCGATCGTCACCGGTGAACAAGACGCTCCAACCACGTGCCCTGGCCCTCCAGAAAGTGCGAAGGCGGTCGAAACGGAAGTCTCATCCGCGAGTCTCGGTGAGGAGGGCCCCTCGCCGCTTTTTCAGCGGATGATGATGCTGCTCAATTGCCCGTACCCGGTCGAGGCCCGAACGCCCCGCGTCTGGTCTTGGACATCCAGGTTCGTGGTGGTCTCAACCTCGATTCTCGCCGCCTGCCTGGTCATTCGATGGCCGCATCCCTCGCTGGCTGACTCTACCCCGGCGGTCAGTCAGTCTCCCCGCCCACGCTTCAAATCGACCCGCTTCCTCGCCGAACCCCTCTCGGAGCCCGACGGACGTTGGCGGCCCCGAATCTACGTTCTACCGGTGATGCTCCCCTCGCGGTTCGATCTCGAAGTGGAGGTCCGTTGCGCGCGAAGCGGTCCTGAGCAGATCCGGGTGATCGGCATCTCGATCACCATCCCTGCTTTCTCGATCATCGATGATCCTTTCGAGGAACCGGCCGAGGTGATCGACGACGAACCCGCCTGGCACCGAGTTCACATTCACCGCGATGGCCCCGAGGTCTCCATTTTCCTCGACGACCACCCCCTCGCCGACGCCCATCCCACCGGACCCACCCCCGCCTGTCTGACCATCCAGTCGCCGCTGGATAGCCCGGCCGAGTTTCGCAACCTCGTCATCTCCTGGTAATCGCCCACCTGCCAGATCGGCAGCGACCCCCATTCGACGGGTTTCACGGTTCTGCCAGTTTGACAGCACAGCCGGCCCTTTCGGTCAGATCCTCTTTCCCATATGGCTTTCAGGAGGATCGGGAAAATCCTTATTGGGAAATAGTTTAGGTAGAACGCCCCGAACAAGGCGGCTGCCAGAACGACGGTTGGCATGCCGAGTGCTTCTTTCCTAACCATGCACGTATTCTGGCCCCTGGCGATCGCGGCCGGGCGGGCCTGTCCGACAGGAATCCGATCGACCGAGGAGGTTCCATGAGCGGGATGCCCTGGGATCGCGGATGGGATCCGTTCCGAGAGCTTCAGCGGGAGGTCGGCCGGCTGATCGGGTCGATCGACCCGTTTCCGGTCGGACCTCGAGTGGCCGTCTATCCGCCGATGAACTTCTATGACGCGGGCGATCGTTATCTCTTGACGGCCCAGTTGCCGGGGATGACCTCCGACCTGATCGAACTGACGATCTCGGGCGAGACCTTGACCCTCCGCGGTGAACGCAAGCGGGCTGAGGGGATCGGCGAGGAGTGTTATCGTCGGCAGGAGCGGCCGATGGGGCGATGGTCCCGCACGGTCACGCTGCCCGACCGGGTCGACAACGATCAGGTCTCAGCCTCCTTCGCCGGTGGAATCCTGACAATCGCCCTGCCGAAGGCCGAGGCGGCCCGGCCCAGGCACATCGCCGTCTCCAATGGTGCCGGTGTCGAGCCAAACGGCGGCCGAGGAGCTTGAACGTGGAGAACCCGACCATCCAGGTCACCGTGGCGACGCGAAGGCCGGTCTCAGGCGCCTCGGAGCCAGCGCCCATGCCGGGCGAGCGAGCCGCGCCGACCATCACTCCGCCGATCGACATCCATGAGGGGCCCGACGGCCTGATCCTCGAAGCCGATCTCCCCGGCGCGACCGCGTCGACCTTGCGCGTCGAGCTTGAGGGCAACGTCCTCACCCTCCACGCCAGGATCGAACCGCCGCTCCCCGAAGGCGCCCGGCTCTTGCATGAGGAGTATCGACTCGGCGATTATCAGCGATCGTTCATCCTGGGCGACGAGGTCGACCGCGATCGGATCACCGCCGAGCTGACTCACGGCGTCCTCCGGCTGACCCTCCCTCGCGCCGACCGGCGCAAAACGCGTCGGATTGAGATCCGATCGTGAAATCGAGGCCCTGGATCCGCCCCAAGCTCCCCCGAGTGTCCCCATCGGAGCCTCCGCGATGTCCCGTCCCGGTCACTGGCCGCGCGAGTCGGCCACGCCGTTTGCCCTGCTCCAGCAGGAACTCCAGCGCCTGCTCGACCCCTACCTCGGCCAGGTCCGTTTTCGCGAGGTCGATCCTCGGCCGACCGACCTTGATCCTTCGGCCTGGAGCCCGCCGGTCGATCTCTACGAGACGCCCGAGGAATTCCTGGTCGCTGTCGAGGTCCCGGGTGTCGCGCCCGAGTCAATCGACGTGGCGGCCGTCGGCAGCGTTCTGACCGTCAAGGGAGTGAAGGAATCCGCCGAACTGCCCGAAGCCCACATTCAGGTTCGCGAGCGGAACTTCGGCGCCTTCCACCGGCAGATCAACCTGCCGAACGAGGTGGACTTCGACAGGGCCGAGGCAACAATCGACCACGGCGTCCTGAAAATCCGACTCCCAAAGCGGAGCGCCGCGAGAACCCGAACGATCCCCGTCCGCCCGGCCTGATTCTCCGCGATCCTACTCTGCTCGCACTCCCGGGATTTGTGGTAAATTGATCTGGTGAGACTCTTTGACACAATCCGCGGAGTTCGACTCGATGGGCCTCAATAAGGTCATGACCTACGCGGCGATCGCGATCGCGGGCATTGTCGCCCTGATCTTCACGCTCGACCTGGCGGTCGGGATCTTCGGTCGCCTGATGGTGATGGATATCCTCTTCATCCTGGCCGCCGTTCTGCTGCTCTGGCAGGGGATCGAGACGATGCTGGAGCTAAAATGAGCCACGATCGCTCGCGCTAGAGGCTGGCCTCGCTCGCGTTCCGGCGATCGGCGTCAACCCGCTCGACGATCGCGTCGACCAGACCAGACCAGTCGTAGCGTCGGGCCTCGACCGCAACCTCCCAGCCGAGCTCATGAACGGTCGCGGTCGTGACCGGGCTCAGGCTGGCGAGCCGGACCTCCCGGCCGACTCGCTCGCGCGCCGGCCCGGGAAGTAGTCCGTGGAGTCGTCGAGCGATTGCCGAGCTGGTCAGCGTGATCCAGTCGACGGTCCCCTCCGCGATCCGATCGATGACCCCCGGTGGCAGGGCCTCGACGTCGGCATTCCGGTAGACCGCCACCTGGACGACCTCGGCCACGTGCTGGAGTTCGTCGCGGAGGATGGTCCGGCCCCGATCCGCTCTCGCAAGAAGAATCCGGGCGCCGGCGGCCTTCTCGGCGAGCGATTCGGCGAGCGCCTCCGAGCGAAACTCATCGGGAACCAGGTCGGCGCGGAGGTGATACGCGGCGAGTGCCTCGGCGGTGGTCGGGCCGATCGCGGCCAGGCGAAGGTGCCCCAGCGCCCGAAGGTCGCGTCCCCGTTCTTCGAGACGCTTCACGAAAAACCGGACGCCGCTCGACGAGGTGAAGACCAGCCAGTCGAACGCGCTCAACTGATCGATCGCGGCGTCGAGCGGGGCGGACTCCTCGATCGGCCCGATTTGAACCGTCGGCGCGAGGATCACCTCGGCACCAAGCGCTTCGATCAGGGCCGCGGAACGTTCCGACTCGCCCGAAGGCCGGGTCACCACAATCCTTTGACCGAACAGCAAGCGATCCTCGTACCAGCACAGGGCGGCTCGCATTCGCGCCACCTCGCCGACGATCAAAAGGGCCGGCGGCCGGACCAGGGATTCGGAGGCGACCCGGGGCAAATCGGCGAGCGTGGAGACCATCGTCCGCTGCGCTGGGGTTGTTCCGGATTCGACCACCGCGGCAGGCGTTTCGGGCGGCTTTCCCTCTCGGATCAGCGTCCGACAGATCGCCCCGAGATGGCTAACGCCCATGTAAACGACGAGCGTCCCGGGAAACCGGCCGAGCGCCGACCAGTCGAGCCGGTGGGTGGAGGCCGAATCCTCGGGATTGGTGTGGCCGGTCACGAAGGCGACGGCCGAGGCGGCCTCGCGATGGGTGAGCGGGATGCCGGACGTCGCCGAGGCCCCGACACCGGCCGTGACGCCCGGAACGATCTCGAACGGAACGCCGGCCGACCGGAGGGCCTCGGCCTCCTCGGCTCCCCGGCCGAAGATCAGCGGATCGCCCCCCTTGAGTCGGACGACCGTCCGGCCGGCGCGGGCGTGTTCGATGAGGGCTCGATGGATCTCGGGCTGGCTCATCGTGCAGTGGCCGACCGACTTGCCCGCGCAAACGAGCCTCGTCCCTGGCCGGGCGAGATCGAGCAACCGGCTGCTCGCGAGATGGTCGTAAACCACGACATCCGCGATCGCGAGCAGCTCGGCGCCCCGACGGGTGAGCAGCCCGGGATCCCCCGGACCGGCCCCAACGAGGTAAACCGTTCCGACCTGCTCCGAGTCCCGAGTTCCGCCGGAATCCTCCACGAGCGTCGGTGCCCGATCGGCACCCTCCTGGCCGATGGACCTCGGGTCAACCCTGGACCTGTGCCAGCGCCTTCCGATGTCGGTTCGCCATCAACAAAATGCCAAGCTCGTACAGCAGTACCATCGGAACCGCGAGCAGGATCATGCTGAACGGATCCTGCCCCGGCGTCAGGACCGACGCCGCGATCGCGATCACCAGGATGGCGAACTTGCGCTTCGCCCGGAAGTCATCCATGCTGAAAATGTTCAGCCGTTCGAGCAGGAGCATGATCAACGGCGTCTGGAAGGCCAGGCCGAAGATCAGCGGGAGAAGCGTCGCGAAGCTCATCCACTCGCTGAGCCGGAGGGTTGGCGCCACGCCGAGATACACGTTGAACTGGAGCAAGAACGTCAACGTGATCGGCAGAACCCCGAAAAAGCAGAGAAAGACCCCCGCGAGGAAGAGCCCAAGCGAGAACGGCAGAAACTTCTTCACATAGGCTCGCTCGTGCCGGTAAAGTCCCGCCGCGACAAACGCCCAGGCCTGGTAAAACACCCAGGGACTCGCGAGCACCAGCCCGCTCACCAGCGCGACCATGAAGAAGATCGTCAGGGTCTCCAGAGGCGCCAGGGAGACCAGGCTCTGGTCGATCTGAACGGTCGATTTCTGGACGATCCCGATCATGTCGGACGAGGGAAACTGGATCGGCAACTCGATCCAGCGATTGGCCAGCGACTCCGGCCCGGGGATCTCCAGGCTGGGAAAAGCCGCGTGGAGCTGGCTGGCGAACGTGTCGAGGGGGATTCGGGCCGGGACGGGTGGTGTCGCGGCCTTTTGCTTCTCGGCCTCGGCGCGTTTCTTGGCGTATTCCTGCTTGTAGAAGGCGTCGAGGGCGGCCTTGGCGGGCGCCTCCATCCTCCACATGACGTTCGAGGCGATGTCCAGCGGCGGCAGAAAAACGAGGATCACGCCGACCACCAGGCCGAGCAGGCCGAGGATCAGGCGGACGCGCAGCTCCTCGATGTGCTCGCCGAAGCTCATCGTCGTCATCGTCTGTTCTTCGGCGAAGAGATCTTGATCGGTAGGCATGGAAGAAAACCATCCGAACGGGCCGGGATGGAAGTCGCCGGAACGGCGAGGTTCGGAGGAGACGCGGGTTGCATCGGCCAGTCCCGAGGCCGGAACCCTTTTCTGGCGGCTCCGCGGGCCGGCCTCGCCGGGACGGCCGGGCGCGCGGGGGCGTTCCTGTATCCACGATCATAGGACCCTCGCCGCCGCGAAGTCAACGCCGAGCGTCGGAATCGTCGCCGATCCCGGATGGACACACCCCAGGCCCGGACGTTACAACGAATCTCCCGCGTGAGGACGTCGTCCGCGAGAGACGACCTGACCGCGGCCCGGCGACCGCAATCCAGCCGACCCGAGAGCCATGCCGGATCCACGACTCTACCCGCTCCGATTCGAGCCGATCCTCCGCCGACTGATCTGGGGAGGGCGCCGGCTGGGGACCGTCCTTGGCAAGCCGATCGGAGCCGAGGCCGATTACGCGGAATCCTGGGAACTCTCCGACTACCACGATCAGGTCAGCTTCGTCCGCGGCGGGCGGCTCCACGGGGTGACTCTCCGCGACCTGATCCGCTCCCGCCCGGTCGAACTGCTCGGCCCCGCGCTGGCGGGCCTCGACCAGTTCCCCCTGCTCGTGAAGTTCATCGACGCCCATCAGGACCTCTCGGTCCAGGTACATCCCGACGACGCGAAGGGCCGCCGCCTCGCGAACGATAACGGGAAGACCGAGACCTGGGTCGTCCTGGCGGCCGAGCCGGGGAGCGTGATTTACGCGGGCCTGAAGGCCGGCGTCGGGCCGGAGGAGTTCCGCCAGGCGATCGCCTCGGGCCAGGTCGAACCGCTCCTGCACCGCTTCGAGGCCCATCCCGGCGACGCGATCCTGATCGAGGCCGGAACCGTCCACGCGATCGGCGCGGGGGTGATGCTCGCCGAGATCCAGCAGATGTCCGACGCCACCTTCCGCGTCTTCGACTGGAACCGCCTCGGCCCCGACGGCCAGCCGAGGACCCTCCACATCGAGCAGGCGATGGAGTCGACCGACTTCGCCCTCGGACCGGTCGACCCGATGGTGCCCGAGGTCGTCGAGTCGCGAGCCTGCGGGACGCGCGAGCGGCTGGCATGCTCCCGCTACTTCGCCTGCGAGCGATTCAGGCTAGAGCCCACCGATGCCCGTGACGGCTTCGACATCGGCCAGTCCGATCGATTCACGATCGTGATCGGGATGGAAGGGAAGACAACCCTCGTCGACCGCGACGAGACGTACGATCTGGCCGTCGGTGAGACGATTCTCCTGCCCGCCTCGCTCGGTGCCTGTCAGGTCTTTTCGGAGCGTGGAGCGGTCGTCCTGACCTGCGTCGTTCCATGAGCGAAGATCGATTGGTAACGCCCCTGCCCCGCCTCTGGCCGTTCCTTCGGATCCTCTCCGCGGTCCGCATGGCGTTCGACATCCGCAAGATCGCGCTGGCGACGATCGGCCTGATCCTGCTCTGGCTCGGCTGGTCGATACTCGATCGGCTTTTCCCGGGATCGGCCGACGTGACACCCGAGCTCGGACCACCTCCCTCGCTCGGACGGGTCATCCTCACCGACGTCGGACGCAACCTCATTCTCGGCCGGCTCGGCGAGCCCTTTCGAGCCCTGGCCCAGCCGATTTCGGCCCTTTTTCATCCGTCGGGCGGCGGGATGGCCATGGCGCATGCGCTGCTCGCGATGACCTGGCTGCTGGTCGTCTGGGGACCGATCGGCCTCGCGATTGCCCGGCTCGCCGCGATCCAAGCGGCCCAGTCGCGGCTGGGCGGGATCGGCGAGGCCCTCCGCTTCGCCCGCGTCGCCGGCCCCTCAATGATCTTCGCGACACTCTTTCCAATGGCCGGAATCGCCCTGTTGTGCCTGCCGGGACTGGCGATCGGATGGCTCTACCGGGTTCCGGGCGGCGATCTCATCGCCGGGATTCTCCTGTTCGTGCCGCTGATTTGCGGGCTGATCATGGCTCTCTTCGCCGCCTCGGTTCTTGCCGGATGGGCGTTTTTCCCCGCCGCGATTGCCACCGGCGCCGAGGATGCCGTGGATGCCCTCGGCCGAACGTATAGCTATCTGAATCAGCGGCTGGTGATCTTTGTGTTGGCGATCGCGATCGCCGCGGCGGCGGGGGTGGTCGGGCTCCTCGTCGTCGACCTCCTGACCGCGGCCGTCTTCCAGTTCTCGGCCTGGAGCCTCACGCTCGACGGCCCCTCCGACCGCATCCTCGACCTCTTCGCGATCGAGCCGAACCAGACGGAGAGCCTCGCGAGGGGCATTCATCGATTCTGGCTGGAAACGGTCAGGCTCGTCGCCCACGCCTGGGTTTACAGCTACTTCTGGACGGCCGCGACGATGGTTTACCTCGGCCTGAGGCAGTTCAACGACGGGACACCCTTCGACGTGATCGACCCGCCCGGTCCCGACCCCTGACGAAGCTCCCGCCAATCGGAGACCGGCCTCTCACCCGCATCAGACCACGTTCATCCATCGCCCGACGACGAAATCCCCTTCAAATACGGTCGCGGCGACGGGCCGATCGGATTCGAAAAGCAATCGATAGGGGTCGGCCTCGTCGCGGTCGGGAAGATCGATCACGGCGAGGTTGGCCAGCTTGCCCGGCCTGAGGCTCCCCGTGCTCGTCTCGTCGCGAAGGGCCCAGGCGCCGAAGAGGGTCGCCATCGTCAGGAGGAGCTCGCCCGAGAGCGATTCATCGCGACCGTGGAGGAACCGGATCTCGTCGAGGACACTGAGCGTCTCGGCCGAGGCGAGGCTATCCGTCCCCAGGCAGACGATCGCCCCACGCTCCAAAAGCTGGCGATACGGATGCGGTTTGTGGCCGAACCGGGCGTGAGTTCTCGGGCAGAAGGCGATCGCGACCCGCTTGTTATCGGGGGCCGCTTCCGGACGGAATTGCCAGAAGTCCTCGGGATCGATGTACGTCCCGTGCGCGATCAGCCAGTCGGCATTGCGAAGCTCCCCGCGCCGGACGTAATCCGACGGGCGAGGCCCGATCGGCTCCCATTCTTCGTCCCAGGCACCGATCTCTTCGAGGAACTCGCGCATCGGCCCCTCGCGAGTTTCGAGGAGTTCGAGTTCCTCGGGCATCTCGGCAAGGTGCGTCATCAGCGGGAACCGGCTCGAAACGGCCTTGTGATACAGCCATCCCGAGGTGCTGTAAGGCGCGTGCGGACTCAGCCCGACACGCGAGCAGGCCGCGACCTGGGCCTCGGGACGGACCGTTTTGAGCCACTCCCAGGCAGCGGCGTCGGTCATCAGGCCGCGATCTCTGCGCAGGCCGATGACCTCGGCGAAGACCACCGCCCGGATCGGGGCGCCGGAGATCGGTCCCCAGCTCAGGCCGGCGGTGGTCGAGTCGGCCAGCAGGGTCGTTCCGCCCGCGATCGACGATCGAACGTTCTCCGCCGCCGTCACCCGATAGGTCGCGTCGCTCGATCCTCGACGCTGGCCGATCACCCGGCGAAGCCAGTCCAGCTCGTACTCCGTGCCAGCCGTGGACCCCTCATCGGGCAGCGGCGAAAGTTCCAGATGCGTGTGCGCGTTGACGAATCCCGGAACGATCGCGACATTCCCCAGGTCGATGTCGGCGGCCCGATCCGAGGCTGGACCGAGCCAGCCGATCCTCGGCCCCTGGATGGTCAGGCACCCGTCCTCAATCGGTGCGCCCTCGACCGGCAGAATGTGCCGGGCCCGAACGGTCAGCGTGTCTCGCCTCATCCTGGAGTCATTCCCGATCGGGGTCGGAAGCCTTCGCACGTCCCGGCTCGATCGCGTCGAGGGACCACGGGCCGCCGCCGCCGTCGCCGTCAGCCTCGTCGATGGGACCCGGCCATCGCTTCCAGAGGAGATACAGCAGCCCGCCAGAGACGGCCGCGCTCAGCGCGAGCCAGGCCCCATGATATAGCCCGTCGGCGGGGCTCCGATAGATCCAACCCACCCAGGCCGAGTCTCCAGCCCGCTCCAGTACAAAACCACGCCCCACGCCCATCGCGTTGTTCAGAAAGTGGAACGCGATCCCCGGCCAGATGCTCCGCGTTCGTACCGCCATCAGACCCAGCACGATCCCCAGCAAGGTCGCGTTGAAAAGCTGCTGATACAGGCTCATCAGCACGTGCAGGAATCCAAACATCAAGGCCGAGAGCAAGATGGCGGACCGCGTTCGATGCTGCCGCTCCAGGCCCGACAGGATGAACCCCCGGAACGCGAACTCCTCGCAGACCGCCGGCAGCAGCGCGAAGACCAAAAGCGACGGACCAAGCTCCATCGTCTTACCCATCATCCGCCCGAGAGCCGCCCGGATCGTCGGATTGATCGGGAAGAGCCGCTCAACGTACGGTTGCAGCTCGTTGACCATCGGATTCAGCGCGATCGCCAGTGCGATCCCAATCGCGAGATCCTGGGCTCTCGGCCGCCTCAGGCGTAGCGTTCGCGCGGGCGACGACGTGAGAACCAGGGTCAACAAAAGCGGCGGGATCAGGATGAAAAGCTGCCCCAGCGCCATCGCCGAGAGCCCGCTCGCCGCGCCCGACATCGAAAGGGATTCGAGCAGGAACCACGAGGCCGACTGGATCACCGCGAAGCAGAACAGCGCCTGGGCTCCGGTGGGAGTCGGCTCGCGATCGCGATGAAGATGGCGGAGCCAGATCCCCACGCTGAACCGCTCGGCCTCTCGGAACAAAACATCCTCACGCTGGAACTGGTCGACGGCCCATCGAAGCGCCACCGCCGCGTAGACGAGCATCGGCAGCAAGACGGGAAGGAAGTAGCGGAACGCGATGTCGTAATTACCGAGGATCAGCGCCCGAAGCAAAAGCGCCACGCCAGTGATCGGGACCAGGCTGTAAAACAGGTCCAGCTCGATCTCGGGCGCCATCGAGAGAAAGACCAGCGGCAGACTGACGAGATACAGCGGCGTCATGTAATACTGCCCCTCCTTCATGCTCCGAGCCAGCACGGCCATCGCCAGGCTGACGGCGCCGAAGAAGGCCGCGAGCGGGATCAGAAGGACCAGCATCCAGGCCGTCGCCTGAAGCGTCGGAGCCGC
This sequence comes from Planctomycetales bacterium, assembly GCA_027449865.1. Classification (GTDB taxonomy): domain Bacteria; phylum Planctomycetota; class Planctomycetia; order Isosphaerales; family Isosphaeraceae; genus JAKAUH01. The sequence goes on along the minus strand of DAIDKV010000078.1, from coordinate 22,134 downwards.
CAGGGCGTGGGTCGCGGCCTCGCCAGCGGCCCGACGCGCCGCCGGGGTCGGCATCGCGCCGCCGACCTGCTGCGCCATCTGCCAGCCGGTGAGTCCCATGCTGACCAGGTTCAGCACGGCCGTCAAAACACTCGCGAGAACCACCGTCAGGAACTTGCCGACGACAATCTCCGACCGGCTCGCCGGACTGATCAGGAGCGTCTCCATCGTTCCGCGCTCCTTCTCGCCGGCGCAGAGGTCGATGGCCGGGTAAAAAGCCCCGGTCAACGCCATCACGACCAGCAGGAACGGGAACAACCGGCTCCAGACGCTGCTGCCAACCTCGCTCGGCGTCGCCGCGTCTTCCGACCGAATCCGGATCGGCTCGGCGTAGCTCGCCGGCTTGTTGTCGCGCTTCAGCCGGGCCTGGACAATCCGGTTCCGCCACCGCTCCAGCAATTCCTTCAGCCGGAGGTTGGTGATCTGACTCGGCTCGTCGACGCTGTTATACGCCGTCGGAATCTCGATCTCTCCTTCGCCGCGAACCCGGTCGGCCAGGTCGCGCGGAACGATCATCGCCGCCGAGGCCGCGCCCCGGTGGATCAGCTCCAGCCGAACCCGAGGATCCCCCCAGGGACCATCCTCCGGCTCCAGCCGGACGACCATTCGACCAGCCTCGGCCTCGGTGTCGAACAGCGAGGGATCAAAGCCCGTCCGCTCCCGGTTGAGCAGCGAAGGACTCGCCGGCAAGTGCTCGGCACCGACCACCACCACCGTCCTCGGCTTCTGCTCAAGCGCCGCCGCGAACTGCACCGTCGCATACCCAAGTAGCGGATACAGCAGGATCGGCAGCACGAAGATCATGAACAGAGTCCGACGGTCGCGGACCTGATCGCGGACCTCGCGGCGAAAGATGACAGCGACATTCGACCAGCGCATCGGGTGTCCCGTTCGAGAGGTGTTCCAATCGGGATCAGCTCATCCCGGCGCCGGTCTTTCCGGCCTCGACACGCTCAACCAGGAAGAAGAATAGCTCCTCCAGATCGGGCTGGTCAAACTGTTCGAGAAGCCCGGCGGGCGTCCCCTCGGCCTGAAGCCGGCCCTTGTAGATGATCGCCACCCGCGAGCAAAGCTTCTCAACCTCGTGCATCGAATGAGTCGAGAAGACGATCGTCTTACCCAGGTCGCGAAGCTCCAGGATCTTCTGCAAGACCGCCCGTGCCACCAGCACATCGAGCCCCGAGGTCGGCTCGTCAAAGATCAGCACGGGAGGATCATGAACAATCGTTCGAGCGATGGAGACCTTCTGCTTCATCCCGGTCGACATCTTCGAGCCGAGAGTCTCGCGAAAGTCGTTCATTCGGAGCCAGTCGAACACCTTCTCCATCCGCTCCCTGAGCCGGTCGCCCGAGAGTCCATACAACCTTCCGAAATACTCGACCAGCTCCCAGGCGGTCATCCGGTCGTAGATCCCGGTGCTGGCCGACATGTAGCCGATCTTCTCGCGGACCTTCTCGGCCTCGGTCCGAACGTCGTGCCCGGCGATGATCGCCGTTCCCGAGGTTGGCCGTAGCACCGTGCTGAGGATCCGAAGCGTCGTCGTCTTGCCCGCGCCGTTGGGGCCGAGCAGCCCGAAGATGGCGCCCGGACGGCACTCGAACGAGACATCGTCGACCGCCGCGACCCAGCCTCGCTGGTAGTCGAGGAACGACTTGCACAGATGCTGGACCTGGATCACGTCGATGTCGGGCCGATCGGCCCGGCTCCTCGCTCGGTTTCAAAACGGACGATCGACCGGAGCGCCCGACGACCGAGCTCCAGCCTCCTCAACGCCGAGCCGAACCCGGGTGCTCCATCGCTCCGACGGCCTTCTCCACGCGCTCGACCCGCGACTCGAGCCGACCGGCATACCAGGCAATCCCGAACGCGGCTCCCATCAGGCTCACAACAACCGGGAACAGCAGGAGTACGCCTCGACCAAGCATCCGCACGGTGATCGCTGTCGAGTCCAGCCGGGCGTTCACCTCGCCGAACTCCTTCTCCATCCGGGCGTTCACCTCGCCGAACTCCTTCTCCATCTCGCCCCGGACGGCACCGAACTCCTTCGCCATCTCGGCCCGGACCGCACCGAACTCCTTCGCCACCTCCACGCGGAAGTTGCTGAAGTCGCGCGCGAGGCTGTTGATGGCCTCCGTCAGCCGCAGGTTCGATTCGCGCATCTCGGTCGACAGCCGCTCGAAGACGCCCTTGATCTCCAGGGCCAGCTCGCGGTTCGTTTCGCGCAGTTCCTTGACATCCTCGGTGAGGATATCGGTTGGTCCCGCCATGTCTCCCCCCTCAGGCGCAGGCGGCCGACTCCTGATCGATATACTGATAGAATACGTTACGTTGCCGGGGGATGTAGCCGGTTTCCTGGATCGCTCGGCGGATCTCCTCCAGCGAGAGATGGTGGACCGTCCCCGCCGACGAAACCACGTTCTCCTCGATCATCAGGCTTCCCATGTCGTTGGCGCCGAAGTGCAGCCCCAACTGGCCGATCTTCGGACCCTGCGTCACCCACGACGATTGAATGTTTGGAATGTTGTCGAGATAAAGCCGCGAGATCGCCTGCGTTCGTAGATATTCAAAAGCCCCCGACGTCGGAACGTCGGCCATCTCGGTGTTCTCCGGCTGGAAGGTCCATGAGATGAACGCCGTGAACCCGCCCGTCTCGTCCTGAAGCTGCCGGACCCGCTCGAAATGCTCGACTCGCTCCTCGATCGTCTCGACGTGACCAAACATCATCGTCGCGGTGGATCGTCCGCCCATCCGGTGCCAGGCCCGATGCACTTCCAGCCAGTTTTCCGTGTTCACCTTTCCCCGGGTGATCGCCTTCCGAACCCGATCGACCAGGATCTCGGCACCGCCGCCCGGAAGGCTCCCAAGTCCGGCCGCCTTCAGCCGCTCCAGAACCTCGGCCAGCGGCTTCTTCGCCAGCTTTGTGAGGAAGTAAATCTCCGGGGCGCTGAAGCCGTGCACGTTCACCGTTGGGAAGTGCGACTTGATGTCGCGCAGCAGCTCCTCGTACCACTCGATTTCCAGGTCGGGATGCAGCCCGCCCTGGAGCAAGATCTGGTCGCCGCCCAGCTCAACCGTCTCACGGATCTTCTGGTGCAGGACTTCACGATCCAGGACGTAGGCGTCGCTCGCCCCGACCTTCCGATAGAAGGCGCAGAAGTCGCAGACCGCGGCGCAGACGTTGGTGTAATTGATGTTCCGGTCGATGTTGTACGTTCGATAAGGTTCTGGATGGAGCCGGCGACAGACCGCGTCGGCCGCCCGTCCCAGGTCCAGTAGCGAGGCCGATCGGAACAGCTCGACCCCCTCGTCGAATCCCAGACGATGCCCATCAACGGCGCGGCGCAGGATCTCGGCGACGGTGGAAGACAAGATTCACTCCTTCCGGGGCCAGTCCGAGCCGCGCCGCCATTCCGGCGAATCGGCGCAGCCCGGCGACCTCGGACTCGCCGAGGTCGTACGACAAAACCTTGGTCAAGTAATCGTAACACGTCGCGAAGTCGAGTCCCAGCCGGGGCCCGTGAGTCCGGGCAAGCTCGTCGGCGTTCGCCAAACCCTCCGCCCGGCTCCGCCGAAGGGCCTCGGGCAGATCACCCAGGTCGACCCCACCCCGTGAGACCCAGAGAGCAAAAACAAAGGGAAGCCCCGTGAGCTCGACCCACGCCTCGGCCAGGTCGACCACCTCGACGAATGGGTCGTGCGGCACCTTCATCGCCCGGTCGCCGATCACAAGGACCGCGTCGGCCGTGCTCTCCAGCGCCGAGACGCCCATCGGCAATTCCTCGACAATCTCCGGACGCAACCCATGCCGGGCATCCAGCCAGACCTGAGCCAGCGCCTGGCTCGTCCGCGAGCCGGCATCAAGAGCCAGCCGCCGAATCCGGCCGAACGGAACCCGGCTAAAAACCTTCACGCTCCGCACCGCTCCCCGCGCCGCGATCGCGAATCCCGGCACAATCTCATACCCACGCGAGACCCCACGCAGGTACTCCACCGACGGGATCAACGCAAGGTCCAGCAAGCCCTCCGCCAGTTGCCCGGCCAGACGGCTCGGAACGTCCATCGTCAGCTCGACCTGTGGCCCAAACTCGCAAAGCCTGTAATACAGAGGCTTTGCATTCAAATAACTCACCGCTCCGACACGAATCGCGGGTCTCATCACCGACCGCCCTCCCTGTCCTCGGCCGCCCCGGCGGGTCGCGGTTCACCCCCACTCACGACGACTCTCCCGGTCTGGGTAGAACGTTCAGAACACATTGAATTTTAGGAGCCCCCACTCAATCCGCAAGGGCAAGTCCCTCGGCGCTCCCACTCAGGAAGCCAACCAGTCCGTCCCGACGAAACTCTCCACCACCCACACCAAGCACACATGATCGATCAAGTCAAATCGAGCCTGATCGGCTGCATACCTAGGTGATCATCCGACTCGGATGGCGGCACGACGGCATGTTTAGTCCAGATCGCTCCCAATTATACCGAATCTCGACCAATTGTGATGTTTATTATCAACAGGGATGCGTTTCGCGTGTCCTTTTGTGTAGAATCCGGGCCATGGGTTGATGGGCTCAGGGCCGCAAGGATTCGAGGGCCTCTCAATCGGGACGACGCGGTAGACGGTGAATTCGCGTCTCTGGAAAAGGGTTGCCAGCCCCCCCACACAAGGAGATTTCGATGGACAGGCTGTTCCAGGCAAGGCGCAGGCGTTCGCCAGCCGTCGTCGCGGTCCTGGCAATCATGCTTCTCGCCGGCGCGGGGAGGGCAAAAGCCGACCAGATCACAACGACCTCCCAATTCACTGATTATTATCTCGGTCGGCAATACACTGTTAGCTTGTTTCCATTCGACCCAAGGATGGGGACGCTCATTGGCGCATCAGTATCACTTGAATCCACATACGAAGCATTTTGGAGATTCCATATATATGGATCAGGTCCACAAAATGTCCCGTATGGATTAGAGGTTCTCGTCGATGGACCCACTCTCCTTGTCTCACAAAACTACGTTCAATGGCTAGATATCCCGCCTCCGGGATCAGTATGGCCGCCCGGGAACTCTCCTTCGTTTAGCATAGACGCTTCACAAACCATAAGCAGCAATGATTTGGAGAGCTTTCTAGCTAATCATGGCGATTTTATAAACTATGGCATTGAACTTTCGCCTCTCCCTGTTGCCAACAGCCAGGATAGTACTGCAATGCCGGAAGAAGGTACATTGATCGGCAGTATCAGCATCACATATACCTACCTGCCCGTCGGCTTCGTCCCGGAACCATCCGGCCTGGCCCTGGGCGGGATCGCCCTGGTCATTCTCGCAGGGGGGGGATACCTCGTAAAACCTCGACGACGCGCCGCTCGGCTCCCGGCGAACTAGATCCAGTCTCAGACGATCCACCCCTTCAACCTTGCAACGATACACCCAATCCAGCCGACGGCATCCCTCCTTCAAACGGGCCGACATCCCATTCCCGTTTCGATCGCGCGGCCCCTCGGCCGACTCGACGATGGCGCGGCCCCTCGAATGCATCCCCCAATCCCCGCCTTCAAGGGCTCCCCATTCTCGGCCTCATTATCCGACTTTCCGTAAAATTTGGAGCACTCAGGAAAAAAGCCCAGCTGCATTTGCAATTCGTCCATTCGTAGCGCAAATTGTCATCTGGGATACTGTCATTGGTGTTTGATTTGGCGCAACTGGCGAGAAGGGGAAACCGAGATGGGCCGCCTCACACATTCGAAAAGCGTGAGGAGCCAGCCCGACCTCATCCTCCTCGGCGCGCGAACGAACCCAACCCTGCCATTCTGGCAGCCGGAAGAGTCGATTCGAGGGGTCGAAATCGCGCGAACGAAGCCACCGAAGGTCTCCAACGCCTGAAAATGGCGCGAACGAAGCCACGATTGTCGGAGTCGTATCGGAAGTGTCGATCGGGCCGGTTCCTCGGTCGAGCCTCGAGTCAGGCGAACGACCCTTGCAGCCGACCGGCCCTCTGCGGGATGCTGGGGGCGTCGAAACGAGGCCGATGATCGTCGACGGCCATTGCCTCCGCGACGACCGAGCTTGAGGAATCATGACCACCACCGAGATCCCCCGTCAGTACGATCCCCAGGACGCCCAGCGCCGATGGTACGGCCTCTGGCTGGAGCGCGGGTATTTCCACGCCGAGCCTTCGAGCGACCGACCGCCTTACTGCATCGTGATCCCGCCGCCGAACGTCACCGGGGCGCTGCACCTCGGCCACGCTCTCAATAATACGTTGCAGGACATACTGGTCCGATGGCGACGGATGCAGGGTTTCGACACGCTCTGGATGCCCGGCACCGACCACGCCGGAATCGCGACACAGGCCGTCGTCGAGCGCCGGCTCTTCGAGGAAGAAAAAAAGACGCGCCACGACCTCGGCCGCGACGAACTGGTCCGCCGGATCTGGGCCTGGAAGGATGAATACGAGGCCCGCATCCTCGGCCAGCTTCGGATGATGGGATGCTCGTGCGACTGGGACCGGACCCGGTTCACCCTCGACGAGGTCTGTTCGCGGGCCGTCCGCCGGACGTTCTTCAACCTCTTCCGGGCCGGCAAGATCTTCCGGGGGAAGCGGCTCGTCAACTGGGACACCCAGCTCCGGACCGCGGTCGCCGACGATGAGATCTACTATGAGGAAATGCCCGGCCATCTCTGGACGATCAAGTACCCCGTGGCCGGCTCGCCCTCGGGCGAGATCCTGCATGTCGCGACGACCCGTCCCGAGACGATGCTCGGCGATACGGCGGTCGCCGTTCATCCGGACGATCCCCGTTACAGACACCTGATCGGCCAGGAGGTCGAGCTTCCACTGACCGGGCGTCGGATTCCGATTGTCGGGGATGGCGTGCTGGTCGACCCGGCGTTCGGGACCGGCGTGGTAAAGGTCACCCCCGCGCACGACCCGAACGACTACGCGGCCGGGCTCCGCAACAACCTCCCGATGATCAACCTGCTCAACCCCGACGGCACCTATAACGAGAACGCCGGCCCGTATGCCGGCCTCGATCGGATCGTCGTTCGGAAGCGGGTGGTGAAGGACCTGGAGGCGGCCGGGTTGCTGGAGCGGGTTGAGAGCTACCTCGTCCGGCTGAATCACTCCGACCGGAGCAAGACGCCCATCGAGCCGTACCTCTCGGATCAGTGGTTCGTCCGGATGGCCGACGAGCCCGACGGCTCCCCCGGCTTCGCGCAGCAGGCGATGGACGCGGTGACCTCGGGCCAGGTGAAGATCCACCCCGAGCGCTACGCCAAGAGCTACCTCGACTGGCTCGGCGAGAAGCGAGACTGGTGCATCAGCCGTCAACTCTGGTGGGGCCATCGCATCCCGATCTGGCACTGTTCGACCGCGACCGAGGCCGACCTTCGCGCCGCGTTCGGCTCGCGCGACGATGCCGCCTGGCGGCCGAGCGAATCCGGAGGCTGGCTCATCTGCGCCGAGGCCGACCTCACCGGTGACGAACTGGGCCCGAATCACGCGATGACCCAGGACCCCGACGTCCTCGACACCTGGTTCAGCTCGGCGCTCTGGCCGCACTCGACTCTCGGCTGGCCTGAATCGACGCCCGAACTCGCGAAGTTCTACCCGACAAGCGTCCTTTCGACGGCCCGCGACATCATCACACTCTGGGTCGCCCGGATGGTGATCTTCGGGCAATTCAACTGCCAGGATGTCCCGTTCCGCGACGTCTACATCCACCCGGTGATTCAGGACGGCAACGGCAAGCGGATGTCGAAGTCGGCGGGCAACGGCGTCGATCCGGTGGATATCATCGAGATCTACGGCGCCGACGCCCTCCGCTACACACTCGCGACCGGCGCCACCGAGACCCAGGACCTCCGGATACCGGTCGAGAAGCTCAAGACGGCCGACGGCCGGACGATCAACACCTCCGAGCGGTTCGAGCAGGGTCGGAACTTCGCGAACAAGTTCTGGAACGCGGCCCGGTTCGCCATGATGAACCTCGAAGGCTACGAGCCCGCTCCGGTGGACCTCGAATCGCTCCCGGTCGAGGACCGATGGATCATCGACGGCCTGGATCGGACGATCGTCGAGGTCACGGCCGAGCTGGAGCAGTTCGGCTTCGCCGAGGCGACGCGGCGGCTCCGCGACTTCACCTGGGGCGGCTTCTGCGACTGGTATCTGGAGTTCGCCAAGGACCGGCTGCGCGACCCGGCCTCGCGGCCCGTCGCCCAGCGGGTTCTGGCGGCGGTTCTCGACGGGCTCTGCCGGCTCCTGCACCCGATCGTCCCGTTCGTCACCGAGCAGGTCTGGCAGGGCCTTGCCGGGCTCGCCCCGTCGCGCGGTCTCGCCGAGCCGAAGCCAGCCGAGCCAAGCGTCTGCATCGCCGCCTGGCCGAAGCCCCTGGGCTTCACCGACGAGGACGCCCGACGGACCGTCGACCAGTGGTGCGAGGCCATCAAGGCCATCCGAAACCTTCGGGCCGAGCGAAACGTCCCAAAGGAGGCCAGGGTCGAGCCCATCGTCGTCGCCTCGGGCCGGGTCGCCGAGATGCTCCGAGAGGGCGAGCGCTACCTTCGTGGACTCTCGCCCGCGGCCTCGGTGACCATCGTCGAGTCGACCGTCGATCGCCCGGCCGAATCGGCCGTCGCCGTCCTTCCCGATGCCGAAATCATCCTGCCCCTGGCTGGTCTGATCGATCGAGAGGCCGAACAGGCGAGGCACCGCAAGGCTCTCGCCGACCTGGAAAAACAAATCACCGGCCACCGCGCGAAGCTCGCGAACGAATCGTTCGTCGCCCGGGCGCCGGCCGAGGTCGTCGAACAGGCTCGGGCGAAGCTCGCCGAGCTCGAGGCGCAACACGAGGCCGTCTCAGCACTCCTCCGGTAAATGCACCAGCGGCGACCCTACTGGACGGCCCCCTCCGCCCGCCAGTATGATCGTTCTCAATGTCGATTGCCGGAGCGGGGCCCGAACGTGGTGAGGTGCGATTGCCGTGGCGGTCCAGATGGAGCTCACGCGAATCATCATCAACGAGACGAGCGATTCGCACATCATCTTCCTCAAGGAAGTCGACGGTGATCGGATGTTCCCGATCGTGATCGGCTTTTTTGAGGCGTCCAGCATCGAGCGCCGGGTGAAGAACGTTACGACTCAGCGCCCGCTGACTCATGACCTTCTGGCCAACACGATCGACCTTCTGGGCGGCGATCTTCAGGACATTTACATCAATGAACTACGCGAGCATACCTACTTTGCGAAGCTTCGGATCCGCCACGATGGCGAGCTGATTGAGGTCGACTCTCGACCGAGTGATGCGATTGCCCTGGCGGTGACCGTGGATGTACCGATCTACGTTGCCGATGATATTATTGACGACGTTGGACAGCAGTGACCGGGCCGAGGTCGGCCCGATTGGGGAGGGGTGCCAGAGTGGTCGATTGGGGCGGTCTTGAAAACCGCTGGGCGTCTCCGACGTCCCGTGGGTTCGAATCCCACCCCCTCCGCTGTGCCGGGCTACGACGCCCGCCTGATCGGCTTGGCGAGGTGACGGGTGTACGGGTAGACTCGAATCATCGAGGCTTCTCCGGAGAGGGCCCGTTCTCGACCGAACCAATGGGCAAGGGGGAACGTAGCAGGGGGAGGGCCTGGCCCTCCGACCTTCCGAAACGATCCCGGTAGCTTCCTTTCGATCGACCTCGTTGGAGGATCGTCCTTGTTCGCGGGACCCATCATCGCTCGGGAGGTTCTCACCGCCCCCCGGCCCTGGCGCTACTATATCAGCCGTGCCTCGTTCTCGTGTTTCCTCTTCATCCTCATGTGGACCGCCTGGCAGTCGATCATCGGCTGGCAGACGATCCGGGAACTGGGCGTTCTGGCGCGGTTCGGCGGCATCCTTTACTGGATGTTCGCCATGCTCCAGTTGACGCTGATGCTCTTCTTCGCGCCTCTGTTCACCGCGGCGACGGTTTCTTACGAGAAGGACCGGCGAACCTTCACCCTCCTCCTCATGACCGACCTGAGCGACCTGGAGATCGTCCTTGGCAAGCTGGTCGCCGGGCTCCTGAACGTCCTGACGATCCTGGCCGCGAGTGTCGGCCTGATGATGATCTGCACGCTCTTCGGCGGAATCTCGTTCGCCCAGGTGACAAACCTCTTCCTCGTGACGGCGGCCTCCGGCGTCGCTGGAGGAGCACTCGGGCTCCTGATCGCGCTCTGGCGCGACCGAACCTTCCAGTCGATCTCGCTGACAATCCTGCTGGTCACCTTCTCCGTGACCGGGGTTGAGGCGCTCGCGATCGCGTTTCCCAACGTCGAACTGCTGGGCGTTCCGCTCATCGAGGTCCTCAATCCGTACCGCGCGATGATCGCCGTGCTCTACCCAAGGCCCGAACAGATCGGGATGGTGGTCCGAACCACGAGCGTCGTCTACGTCGCCTGCCGGCTCACCTTCGCCGCGGTCCTGGTCGCCTTCGGAACGTACATGCTCCGGAAGTGGAACCCCGGGCAGAACGAACCTCGCGAGCTTCGCGAGGACGAGGCGATCGAGGTCGTCGAGGAACTGATCGAGATCGAGGAGGCCGAGACCGTCGCCATCGGCGCGGGCACTGGCTCGATCGGCGGTGACTCACGCGGACTCCCGTCCTATGCGTCGGCCTCGCGATCCTCGGGGCTCGATCCCGAGCCGCCCGTGGGCGCCGACCGAGAGCCAGGACCGACAACCGGCCTCCACGTCCCGCGCAGGACACACCGGCGCATCGCCTCCGGACCGAAACCCTACCGAGAAGCCTGGGCCAATCCCATCCTCTGGCGCGAACTGATGACCCGCGCCTACGGCACCCGCCCTCTGATCGTCAAGGGGTGCTACGTCCTGCTCTTCGCGCTCGGCATGCTCCTGTTCTACTACTTCGGCCAGGGACGAGAGAACCCGCTCGCCACCGGGCTGGCCCTGATCCCCGTCGGCCTGACCATCCTCAGCCTGATCCTCGTCAACGCGCAGGGCGTGACCGCCCTCACCAGCGAGCGAGACACCGGCGCCCTCGACCTGCTCCTCGTCACCGAGCTCAGCCCGAAAGAATTTATCTACGGAAAATTGTATGGCATCCTTTACAACAGTAAAGAGATGATCGCATTACCGATCCTCACGGCCATGGCGATGGTCTTCCTCGGCTACCTGAGCGTCGAAAGCCTGGTGTTCTTCGTCCTCGACTTCCTGCTCCTCTGCCACTTCTCGGCGATGCTCGGTTTGCATTCGGCAATCACTTATGTGAGCAGTCGAACCGCGGTCGCCAACAGCCTTGGCACGATCTTCTTTTTGATGGTCGGCATCCTGCTTTGCTCGTTCCTGATCGCGCTTTCGGATCGCGAGTTCGGACGTCAGTTGCTGAGTTTCATGATCTTCATCGGCGCGGGGAGTGTCGCGCTCTTCGGTTCGATGGGGGCCCGCAATCCCTCGAACGCCATCGCGCTGGTCGCCGTGCTGACGCCCTTCTGGACGTTCTACTGCATCATCAGTTTGCTGAACCACGACAACATGGCGGCATTCCTGGTGAGCATGGGCGTCTACGGGTTTGCCCTGCTCGCGATGCTGGTCCCCGCCGTCGGCGATTTTGACATCGCACTCGGCCGAACAAATGCGATCCAGGGATGATCATCTCAGCGATCCTCTGGATTGTCCGGTCCGCAGGCTCCTGAGTACGCGGACGAGTTCGTCGGGTTCGACGGGCTTGACGAGGTAGGCGTCGAAGAGGAGTCCGGTCGTGGTTTCGGGAAGGTATCCGCTCAGGGCAACCAGTGGGATTCTCGTTCGCTGTCGGAGTTCCCGGGCGACCGCGTAGCCGTCAAGGATTGGTAGGCCGACATCCAGGATCGCAACGTCGGGTCGGAGGCTCAGGGCAAGTTCAACGGCCTTGGCTCCATCGTGGGCGAGGACGACCTGATACCCGGCTTGCTGAAGCACTAACTCAGCGCTCCGGGCGGCGTCGTGATTATCGTCAACCAGGAGGATGCGGAGACGCCTGGTGTCCTCTCGTTCGGGAGTGGAATGGCCTGGCGTTGATTCCGGAGTCTCCAAGGGGGAGTTGTCGATGGGGAGCCGTAGGACGAACTCGGAGCCCCGGCCTGGTCCCTCGCTCTGAGCGGTGAGGGTGCCGCCGTGAAGTTGGGCGACGGTTCGGGCGAGAGTCAGCCCGATCCCCAGCCCGCCCTCGGAACGGGCGAGCCCCTGCTCGCCCTGTTCAAACATCTCGAAGATGCGACCAGCAAGCTCGGGAGTCATTCCGATCCCGGTATCGTGGACGCGAACAACGGCCAGATCGGCGTCTCGGCCCGCGGTGATGGTGATCCGCCCGCCCGGCTCGGTGAACCGGACGGCGTTGCTGAGCAGGGCGGAGATCGTCTGTTCGATGCGGAGGGGATCGGCCGAAAGCACGATCGGCCCAGGATCGATCGCCTCGATCAGGTCGAGCCCACGGCGATCGATCGCTGGCCGAACCGAGGCGATCGCTCGTCCGACAACCTCGGCCAGAGCGACCGGCTTCCGCTCGATCTCGATCCGCTGGAGCGTCATCCGAACGACGTCGGTCAGTCCGTCCATCAGGCCCTTGAGTCGAATGGCCTGCCGCTCAATCATGTCGCGCGCCTCGCGGACGATCGGGTCGGCGTTGGCGAGCATCGACCGGAGAAGATAGGCCGATGTCAATATGGGAGCCAGCGGATTGCGTAGCTCGTGCGAGAGCATCGCCAGAAACTCGTTCCGTCGCCGGTCGGCGGCGAGTAGCTCCTCCGTCCGGGCGCGGAGCCGCTCTTCCAGGAGTTTGCGCTCGGTCAGATCGCGCATCACCTTGACGTAACCGTCGGGTGCCCCCGGTTCCGACCCGATCCGCATGAGAACTCCGCTGCACCAGAAGCGGGAACCGTCCTTCCTGATATGCCAGCGATCGTCGGAGGCCCGACCGTTGGAGGCGGCCCGTTCCATCTCGCGTTTGGGGACCCCGCGCTCGCGGTCCTCGGGCGTGAAGAAGATGGAGATCGGCTGTCCCAGGGCCTCGTCCTCGGCGTATCCGAGGATTCGCTCGGCCCCGACGTTCCAGCTACTCACGCGCCCCTGCGGATCGACCAGGAGGATCGCGTAATCCCGGGCCGAATCGATCCAGGCGCCGAGTAACTCAGCGGTCATGTCCATGGGCCCCATTCCCCGCGTCGAAGCGGTCACCCCGGTTGCCGACCTGACTCACTCCGACCCCCGACTGCTGCTCTCATCGGGGCAGAGCGAGAGGCCCAGGGCCCGTGCCAGCTTATCCACGGTGGCGAGAGTTAGTCCTCGCTCCTCTTTCAAGAACCTCTGTATGGCGTCGACTGAAACCCCGGCGCGCTTCGCCGCGGCATAGGCGGTTAGCCCTCTCTCGTCGATCGCCTCACGCAACCCCTGGCTCACGGGGCCCTGCTGATCGCTTACACCACGATCCGACTTCATCACTCCAACCTCCAGGATTCGACCCTCCCGGCCGAAAACAATATGAAGAATCAGAAGCAATTTCTATGCCATCTGGCGGATAATCCCTTTGGCGTACATGGAGCGAGGGCCAACGCGTCGATCGATCCGAGACGATCCCGGCGCGCTCGGCACGATTCATCGGCGACCGATCGAGGACTCCGCCGAGACGGGGCACCCAGAACGCGGAACGATTGCCGAGGGGCTAACGGAGCGGATATGCTAGGTCGCGACATGGCCCGGATTGGGCCGGCGTGGCGGAATGGCAGACGCAGAGGACTTAAAATCCTCCGGTGGGGAACCACCGTGCGGGTTCGAATCCCGCCGCCGGTAGTGAGGGTCCGACCTCCCACGCGAACGGCTCACATCGCTTCTTTGAGCCCCACGCGTATCAGCCACCAGTTCGCCGGAAAGCTTGTGGCAAAACCGACGATCATGGCAAGCTGCATCAGGAACCAGTAGGTGGTCGTGTTGGGCTCGGGGGGATTCGAGGGAAACCAGATCAACCGATTGATCGCCATGAACGCGAACATGCCAACCTCGAACGCGACCAGGGAAATCGTGTCGGCCTTCACTGCCGCCTTCAGGCCTTCCCATGGGCCCAGGTCCCGCATCGGGGCAATCGTGAAGAACTGAAAGATCACGCCGAAGCCATAAGCCAGCACGAAGTCGAGCAGGTACGTCGTCGCCAGCTTCGAGCCAAACAGTGTGATCCCCATCGCGAAGATCGAGGTCTCCGCGATCGCGTCGCCGAGCGTGCAGCCGGCGCCACAATGGCTCGTCGCCTTGAAGACCGTCCGCCATGAAGGACGGCTCGGAGGGCCATCCTCTCCGCGATGACCACCCGAACTTCCCTCGCCGGGCTGGCGGGCATCGGGGCGCCCCAGCTTCCAGTAGGCCCACAACCCGATCGGACCGAAATACAGCGCGGTGATCGGCCAGACCAGGTCCATGATCGCCATCCTCTGGCGGCGTCCGAGAAGAATGTCCAGCCCGACGATTCCGGCCGAGACCATCGAAACCGCGACCGCAATTTTCGAGACCCACTCCAGCCATCCCGGAACCATGCTCGCCTCCCGGTAAGGACCGAAAATCGATTCCTGACCTGAACGAGGATGAAGCCTTTCTGGGTCTGCGAAGACTGTGCCGAGCGGCTCAGTGTCTGTCGGTCGTGCCGAGAAGTCGTCTCGCTTCCTGGAGCAGGAATTCCGGCTCGTCGAACGGCTCGTGGCCCGTGTCCTGCCATCGGATGGTGCCCTCGGGGCCGATCAGGAAGGTGCCGTGTAGAGGCTCGTCGTTGATCGGATCGAAGGCGCCGGCCGCTCGGAAGGCATCGAGCCCAGAGTCGGAAACCAGAGGGAAGGGAAACGGCTGGCCGCCATACTTCCGGAGCGATCGGGCGAGGGTCTCGCGGTCGTCGGTGCTCACACCGATCAGATCAATCCCGGCCTTTGCGAAGTCGCCCGTCCTCGGAGCGAAGTCCTCAAGCTGCTGGACACAGTGCAGGCAACCCGCGCCCAGGTAAAAGATCACGATCACGGGCCGGCCGCGATAATCGGCCAGCGATCGCTCGGAACCATCGCCGCTCTTGAGGGTCCAGTTCGCGGCTTTCCGCGGGGTCAGCGTCGCGGGGCCGAGCGTCTCGAGCGCCGGACGATCGCCAGTGTCCATCGACCTCGGCTGGCCCAGCCGCCAGTCGGCCGGGTAGCCAAGCGCCCGGGCTATCGGCGCGAGCCGGGCCAGCGGCGGGGCGTCGAGGTCCGCCGATCGGGTCGCCTCGCGAAGTTCGACGAACGCCTGCTCCGCCTCCATCCTCCGGCCGTCGTTCCATCGAGCCTCGATCAGTGCGGCCATCGGCAGAACCTCACCCGGCCGGTTCTGCACCTGCTCCGCCAGCGCGTTCTCGGCATCCTCGGCACGGCCGGCCTCGCGGAGCATCCGCGCCCGATCGATCGGGTCCAGCCCGTCGAGATGCTCGATCCGTCGGAGCGCCTCGGCCCGGTCGCCCCGGGCGAGCGCGGCGCGTGCCTCCAGCTCCTCGACCGCCCATCGAACCTCAGCACTCCCGGACTCGTCCTTCGACTCAAGCGATCGCAGGCTTGTTCGGACGACCTCCGCTCCAGGCGATGCCTTCGTCCCAGCACCGGAGACCTTGCAATCGACGGCCATCGAACGGAGCGCCGCAAGCGCCAGGCTTGCACCTTTCGCGTCGCCTCGAGCGATTCTGGCACGGCCCTCGGCGCGAAGCCGCCGGGCCCTTGCGATCGTCTCCTTGGCCGGCCAGAGATCCGACTCTCCGACGATCGCGATCAGGTCGTCCCAATGCTCAAACCGCGTGAGTAAATCCACAAGCAAATCACGTCCACGGCTGACAGCATGTTCTGGATCTTCAACCACGTTGTACCGAGGATGTCGGGGGACCGCGATCAACTCGCGTGCCGAGGCCATCGCCTCGCGCGATCGACCGAGTTTCGCGAGAGCCCGGGCCAGGCAGGTCAGATGCTCGACATACCCCGGAAGTTGTGTCGGTGATAAGCCCAACCGCGCCATCTCCGCCCGATCGACCCGGACGGCGGCTTCATACTGCCAGGCCGCGTCCTCAGGACGGTTCAAACGTTCGTAGAGATGGCCGGGCGCGTGCCACGCGGCAGGACATCCGGGCGTCGACGGACCGCACTTCCTCGCCGAGTCGAGCGCGATCGTCGGATGGTCCGACTCCCATAACAGCACACGTTCCAGATGGCAGGGATAGCCCGGCTTCTCCGAGAGCACCAGCTTCAAAAGCGAATCGGCCGCCACGGTGCTCCCGATCGGCACTCCCGCCTCGCGGTTACTTCGTAGCTGTCGAGCCAAAAAAACCCGCGCCTCCCGATCCCCCGGCTCCTGCTCCAGGACCGACTCCAGCGCCCGAACGTACGCCTCGCGCCGTTCCCGATCGCGCCTGGGATCGGCCTCAAGATAAGCCTTCAATCCGTTGATGTAAATCCCCTCACGAGTGGTCACCGCCCGTACGTAATCCTTCAAATAGGCAGCGCGCTCGACAAAGCCTCTCGCCTTCTTCTCGTCGGGAAGGTTCGCCATCCCGATCCCCCAGTACGCCATCGCACAGCGAGGATCATATCGGGCTGCCTGTCGGAACGACCGCTCGGCTTCCAGGTTCGAAAGCCCCAGCAGCAGCACCACCCCCTGGCGGACGAATTGCGAGGCTCGCGGATCCAGGGTCGTCACGGCAAACGTCACGCTGCCGATATCGTCGCGAACAGCAGGCGCCCGGGTCGGCTCACCGTCGATCGTCCCCAGATGGGCCCGAGAAGCCGCGCTGGGAATGGAACCATTCTCAGAGGGGCTCACCGCGCGAGACTCAGAAATCATCCCCCACAGAAGCAACCCCACGACGATCCGCCAGAGTCGCGATCGGTCGGTCATCATCGGCGAGCCTCCCGGATGGCGACACCCGAGGTTCCGAGCCCCAGGGCCGCGATCCTGCTCCCACGACGCTCGCATCCAGGACCGGCCAGCGGCCGACTACCCAGCGCGAGGCCCGAGGGTCTTCTCTGTTCATTTGAACGAGTTTCCATATTGTGCAAACTCGTTATGTTGATCGGGTCCGTCCGGTTTCTCCGGACACGATCACGATCGGGACTCAGGGCTGAGAGTATGAGCCAGCGGCAACAGGAGTCGGCAGGGACCGCGAGGGAAGGGGCGGCGTCCGGTAGCTGGTGGGCGTTGATCGGGTCGAGGGAGGTGGCATCACGGCGCGGGAGACTCCAGCGCCCTGTGACCTCGTGTAAGGCATGGGGATCGAAGGCCGTGTCATCGTGACACCCGCGCGAACGACGGCCGTTTCGCGACGCGGACTCGAGACCGCATGGTCGGACTGGACCGGAGTCCGAGAAACGGGGGCGTGGAGATTTGGCCGCGGAGCGAGGGGATGGCTGCTAGCGACCAGATGGGCCGAGGTGCGCCCGGACGATGGCGATGCAGCCACGGCGGTCGGCGCTTCCACGGCGATCCGACGATCGAGGTCCGCCAGCGCCTTGCGGGCCGCGGCCACTCGTTTCTTTCGGAGAGCGACCGGATCACCTGAATGCTCCACAGTACCCCGACGAATCAAGGCCGCGGCGTGGGCCGATCGCTCGGAAAACGTCCGAGATCCGGCAGGAGCCTGCGCCTTCGACGAGGCCGCCGTGAGCGCCGCGAGGATCATCGCCGTGGAAGAGACCCGAAGAAAATGGTGCCACCTGACCATGTGATCCTCTCCTCCTGTCCACCCGGGGGTTGCTCGCCCGGGAAGCCCGGGGCGCGGCTTTCGCTGGACGAGGTCGATCCGGGCTCGCACGGACCTCCCGGCAATCACCTCGATCCCCTGGTTAGGATTCGTTCCGTAGGAATCCTCATCGGATTCGGGCGTCGCGCGAATTCACGAAAAGGCCGCACGACCCGCACTCTCGAAACCATCCCAGGATGATCCTCTCCACCGTGGATGGGATCGGAGCCTCTGGCCGGGGGTAGGCTCCCTGGCCCGGATTTTGTTATGTAAGGAGTTCGGCTCCGTCCGTCGGAGGTGGGCGATCGAAGACCAAGCAACGGAGGCAATACCGATGAAGAACGCATACCGGATCGTGGCCGTCGTCGCGCTGACCGTGGGCGCGGCCTGGTGGGGCAGCGTCGGCCAGGCTCAGCAGGAAGGTGTCGGCGAACGAGCCGGCGAAAAGCTCGACCAGGTCGGCCGCAAACTCCGACGCGGGATTGACCGCGCGGAGGGCGCCGTCCGCGAAAGCTTCCACAAGACCCGCGAAAGCGTCCACAGCATGAACGTCGCGGCACGGGTCTACGGCCGGCTGCACTGGGACAAGGCGCTGACCTCAAGCGACCTGCGCGTGAAGGTCGAGAACGGCGTGGCGACGCTGAGCGGGGCCGTCCCCGATGTCGAGGCCAGAACCAAAGCCGTCACGCTCACGGCCGATACCGTCGGCGTCACCCGGGTCGTCGATGAGATGACCGTGACAACCACGGAAACCACGGTGACTCCCACCACGCGACGACCGGCCCGCTAGGTCACGCCCTTTTCTCAAACATCCCGCCTCGCCGGGCGTCTCGCGATCACCGAGACGCCCTCCCTCGCCGAGTTGTCCTGCTTTCCGAAAGGCCCGCCTTTTTTCTCGAACCGGGTCCACCAAATCGACGTAGAATTACGGATCATCTGAGCTTCGGATTTTCGAGAGACCGGCACCGATCCTGCGGATGGTTGCGTCTATTGAGGGTTCGAGGGTAAACTAGATGGTCCTCGTTGTGACCCTGCCGCTGGTTCGATGGGTTATCGGACCCTTGACGATCCCCGGCCGAAACGGATGGGCCGGGCCCTGATGCCCCGCGGTCGACCGGCCGATCCCTTACTGCTGGATGTCTGATGACGATGTCCCGCGGGATCGGGATGATGGATGCCCGATCGGCCTGCGCACAATATCCGAGGTTATCCTCATGACTGGTATCCTCGCCTGGTTCCTCTCGCTGGTTCTGTTCCCGCCGGAGGAGCGCGAGATGACCGAGCGGTTTGCTCCGCCCGGTTTCGTCGGTCACTACTGGGGCCCCGAGGCCACGGAGGCCCGCGAGGAGGGAAAGCTCCCGCCGGTTTTCTTGACTCCGGAAATGGTCCGCTGGGACCAATGGGGCCGGCAGTACCTTCGCGACGGTGATATCGTCTTCCGAATGGGCGACGCCCGGCTGCTCCACGGCTATTTCCCTATGAGCCGTTTCCTGGCGAATTGCAGCAACAGTCCATTCTCACATACCGGGATTGTCTCGATCGAGAAGGGTCAAACGGTCGTTTACGACGTGACCCGGCCCGCCGTCGCTCGCCAGCCGTTTTGCGTTTGGATGCAGGACTGCGTCGGCAACTTCGGCGTCAAGCGGCTGAAGCCCTCCTATCGAGGTGCGATCCCGCAGGTTGTGGCCTACTGCCAGCGGGTTTTCCAGGAAAAGGTTCCGTTCGACTACGAACTGGGCCTGGACGACTCGCACCTGTACTGCATCGAGCTGACCCTCAAGGCGTATCGCTCGGCCGGGATTGTCCTCTGCAAGCCGATCGCGCTGGGAGACATGGAGCGCGCTCCGGAATATCCCCTCTGCATGTACGGACTCCGGTTCGCGGCGAAGCTCAACCAGGAGCATCCGATCGACTTTGACTCACTGGTTTATTTCCCTGGGAACGAGCGACACGGGATCTGGTCAGCTCCGCAACTCATGACGGTGGTTCCACCGACCTATTGCCCGGGCTATCCCGGACTGAGCACGGGCCTGCTGCCGGTTCCGCTGGCCGTGGACGACGAAAACAAGCCGCAGACCCGAAAGGTCTCGAACCCCCTACCAGGCGCCCGTCCGTCCGAGACGCGACGTCCCGGCGCCTGAGCGAGCCTCATCGAACCACGCCCGCCCGAGAAAGACCTCCAGCAGTCGGCCGACCGAGATTGGTCCCCTCTCTCGGGTCATCGCTCGCCGAAGTCAACCTGTTTCTGAGGAAACGAAGAAGGGGCCTGGAACCTTCCACGAAGGCTCCGGGCTCCTTTATCCCCGCTCCCGCGACGAGGCCGGTGGCAACGACTTTATCCCAGCACCTGCGCTACGGTTGCGATGGGCAGGTACAGGTGTAACGGATTGTCCAGCAGCGCGGTGAACCCGTACTTGCGGTAGAACGCTGCCGCGGCGTCATCAAGCGCGTCCACCTCGACCGCGTGGACCCCAAGGTCGGAGGAAAGGGTCAGAGTGCGGTGAAGGGCGTCGAACAGCAACCCTTCGCCCAGCCCTTGCCCCTGGACCGATTGATCGACCGCCAGTCGAGCCAGCAGCACGACCGGCACCGGGTGTTTCGGCAGCTTGCGAGAGGCGTCGGGCGGGAGATGCTCAAACACGAGGGCACCGGAGGCCAGTGTATAGTAGCCGATCACCCGCGTCTCGCCCGGCGGAACGGCCACGAACGTCTTGCCCAGCCGCCGCTTCTCGTACTGGCTGACGCGGACACGGATAAAGTCGTCGAGCGGCGTCCGGCCGCAGGAGAAGGCGGTCCGGTCGTGGTGCTTGCCGAACGGCTCAATGGTCCACTCAGCCACGGCGGGCCTTGTGGCGGGCGGCCGCCTTCTTGAGGGCTCGGGTCGGCGCCGGCGGGTTGTCGAGCAGATCCAGGAACCGATCGCGGTCGCGGTCGGACAACGGAGCGGTGGTTTCCTCAGTGAACGCCAGTTCGTCCTCAGCCACTACCCTGGCGCGGCGGACCCGGAGTTCGGTTTCGCTCACCTGCTCGACGATGACCGTCGCGTTCGCGAACGATCTGGGGAGTACCAACCGGGCTTTCGCGTCGGTTGTCCGGGTCTCGGAGTGCATGAAACCTCCTTTTTGCCCCAACATTCTTGAAAGTCTAACGCAAAGTGGGGCGGATAGTCAAGTGGGACCGTCCCACGGCTCTCACTGTGGTGACGTGGAGGTAGAAAGGGGATACAACTAGGACTGAGTGCTCGCTCGCAATTTTAATATATCCCCTTTCCGGCCGGGCACCTCGGATCTGTTAGGCTCATCGTCGGGCCTCGGGACGGTTGGGCGCGGAGTTCTCTGTTGCGGATCGGCGATTTAGATCATCCATTCCGTGATTGAATCCTCGCAGGAGAAGACATATTAAACATGGGCGGGCGGGCCGGATCCGCGGGTCGTAGTACCCGATCCCGTGAAATGGGCCTCGGGCGGGTCCGGTTGAGCGGATCGGACCGGTCCGGCGGGGTGCGGACGTCGGGTGGCCGGATCGGGCCGAGTGGCCGCGGGGACGGCCGGAACGGGGCGGCGCCCGCGTCGGAGCGATGGTAGATTGGGCCTGCGTGCGGCGGGCGGGACGACTTCGGCCCGGGTCATTCGGGGGCGACGAGGCCGGGGAATCCGGCGACCGTCCCAATCGGCGGGGCCAATGACAGATGTCGATTCAGCTCCTGTCCCCTTATCCCCGTTTCCCGTCCGTCAAGAACTAGCTGCGTCCCCGTTTCCCCCCCATCGGTGTAGATCGCCCGGCCCTGCGCGTCGTACACCGTATCCGTCACCAGACCGTCGGGCGTCGTGGTTTGAATCACATTCCCATTGGCGTTGTACACCGTCGTCGTCACGCCACCCAGCGCGTCGGTCGACGTGACCACGTGGCCGTCGGCGTCGTAGGTCGTCGACGTCGTCGTCAGGACGCTCCCATTCTCGAGTTGTTGCGTCTGGGTCAGGTTGCCGTTGGCGTCGTAGGTGTTGACCGTCTCCAGGGTGTCCTGGGCGCCCGAGTTGGGATCGGTCCAGATCCAGCTACTGGTCAGCAAATTGCCGTTGTTGTCGTAGGTGTTCGTCGTCACGGTGCCGTGAGGATCGGTCGTCGTCAGCAGGTCGCCGTACGAATCATAGGTGTTGGTGGTCGTGTTCGTCGCCGTTCCCACCGTCGTGCTCGTCGTCAGCACGTCGCCCGCGTTGTCGTAGCTGAACGACGTCGTGCTCCCCAGCGCGTCGGTGGTGGAGAGTAAATTCCCGTTCTGAGGGTCGGCCGAATTCGACGGGTTGAAGTAGTAATTGAAGTAGGTCGTGTGGCCGTAAGCGTCGGTCTGACTGGTTGGATCGCCGT
>DAIDKV010000077.1 GCA_027449865.1 Planctomycetales bacterium | reverse complement strand
GCCGAGGCCCGACAGCGGTCGCGGCAGCAAGCCGCCGAGGACTTGCTCTGGACCATCGAGCACTTCGCCGATCGCTCCGAGTGGACCGGCCGCACGACCTACAAGGCTCTGCAGACGATCTTCGACCAGCAGTGCGAAGTCTGCGGCGATGCCGTGGTCGTGAAGACCAAGGCCGGCGGGGACCGCATCCAGAACCCTTCGGACCCTGACGCCACCTACGATGCCCACAAGGGGCCCGGCTACCAGGTGCAACTCACCGAGACTTACAGCCCGACCAACGAGGTGCAACTGATCACCGGGGCCTTGCCGCAGACGGCCTGCGAGGCCGATAGCGGTGCCCTGGTGCCGATGCTCGATCAGCTCGAGGAGGCCGAGTTGCTCCCCGAGGAGATGGTGGCCGACACGCCCTATTGCCGCGACGAGAACGTCCAGGCTGCCGCGGAACGCGGGGTGGACCTGGTGGGACCGATCCCCGGCCGGGAGCCGGCGCGGGATTCCGAAGCGCTGACGGTGGACGATTTCGCCGTGGACGAGCGGACCGGGCGAGTGGAAGCGTGTCCCAGCGGGCAGGCGCCGCTGTCGTTGGAGCGGGATGCGACCGCGGGCATGACGCGGATCGAGATGCCGGCGACAGCCTGTGAGGGCTGCCCGTTCCGTGCGAATTGCCCGATCCACCGGACGCGAGACGGGCGGTACACGCTGGAGTTCAGTGATAAGGAGCACCGCCTGGCGGGACGACGTCGGGAACAAGAGACGCCGGAGTTCGCCGAGCGGTACGCGCCGCGAGCGGGGATCGAGTCGACCAACAGCGGACTGAAGAATCGGCTGGGGATGGACCGCTTGCGAGTGCGTGGCCGGGGGAGCGTGTTCCGTGTGATCCTGCACAAGGTGGCGGGATGGAACGTGCTGCGGGCGGCGGCGTCGAAGACGCTGCGCGCGAAGGTCAAAGCGCAAGTGGAGCAGACGCTGTCGGGCGGAGGAACTGGGGCAAAAACGCCGTCTTGCGCCCCCGAAACGTGGCCCTGGTGGGACTTGGCGAGGCCATTCCGGAGCTCTTGGGGCGGATTTCATCGCGGGACAGCCTCATTCGCCGCTTGAGCCAAAAACCGAGTCCCCTCACACGCGGATTTCTGTCGGTGACGTCAAAACTGAAAACTGAAAACTGAAAACTTACTGCCCCCCTGCCAGTGCCTGGGGATCGTCGATCACCAGATAGTGTCCGTGGTCGGAGGAGACGAGCAGCATTGAGTCGTCCCAGTTGCTGTGAGTCTCGACCCATCGGATGACATTTTGAACGGCCTCCTCGCCGCTGTAGACGGCGCCGATGGCGTTGTCGAGGTTGTTGGCGTGGAGGGCGAAATCGACGTCGCCCGCCTCGATGAACAGGGCGAACGAGCGGGCGGGGTCGTTGGCGAGGACGGTCAAGGCGGCGTCGGTCATCTCGGCGAGGGTGGGCTGTTCGCGCAGTTCGGCCCTGGTGTAAGCTTCGGCCGGTCCTGGCTTGCCGCCTCGGCCCAGGCTGGCGACCGGATCATAACGGCCGTCGGCGGTTCGGAACGGCAGGTGGTCGAGCCCTTCGCGACCGAAGAATCCAAACAGCCGCGCCGAGCCCTTCGCGGCGTTCTGGGCGCCGGCCAGCAGCGCCTCGCCGCCGCTGGTCCCCTTCTCGGTGTGGACCACGACGTACTTGCCCCCGCTTCGGACGTCGATCTTCGAGAGGTCGTCGTCGGCGAGGTAAAGGTTCCCTGGCTTCCAGTTCTTCCCCTGCGCTGACACGCCCCTCCGTTGATCCTGGGATGCGATCCCAAAGCCACAGCCAATGACGACGTCGAGACCCGGGTGCAGCGGGGCCTGACGCGCCTCCTGCAAGATTCCGGGCAAGCCGAGCATCGCGCGGGCGAGATCCTGATAGTCATCCCGGTGGACGTTCCGCGCGTACATCGCGGCCGGCGAGGCGTGGTCAAACGGCACGCTCGTCACCGTTCCGACCTTCCATCCCTGGTACTGCAACTCGTGGAAGAGCGTCGAGACCAGCCGGCCGTCGTCGGTGACGTTCAGGCCGTTGTTATAAGATTTCACACCGCTGATCATCTCGGCGGCGCTCTGCGACGAGTCGGTGTAGGCGTGTCGGACCCGGCCGACCGACTTGATCCCAGCGCGGTCGTCGGCATTCGTGGACGATCCCTTGATGTAGCCGGGTGCCTTCGGCCCGAGCGGTCCGAGCGTCCAGGGATTCGGCCCGGCGATCGCGGCGTCGTAGCCGCCGCCCAGGCTGTTCGACGGGATGACCACCGTCTGCCGGTCGAGATCCGGCTCGTTTTTGTCGTGGGTCGGGCTGGTCACCACGTAGCCGAACTGAGCGGCGCCCCCGGCGTCGTAGTCCTGGAAGATCAGCCCCGAGCCCTTCCCTTCCGTATAAACCTTCCCGGTCTTCGCGATGGCCGCGGCCTGCGTGGTCGGCCAGTCCATCCCGTCGAACCAGACGATGAAGAGATGCTTGACCCCTCGCGCGATCGCTTCCTTCTGCACGCGGTAGAGGTCGCTCTGGTCGGCATAATCGGCTGAGGGGTTGACCGTGTTCTTCGGCAGGAAGCCGTAGATTTTCTTCACCTCGTCGGCCTTGCGATACCGGCTCTGTTCGCCCATGACCGACTTCAAATCGGCCTTGCGCCCGAAGAGGTAGACCGGGACCAGCCGGTTGGAGTGGCTTGCGTGATTCGAGAAGACGTCGCCAGGCCCCTGCGACCCGAAGTGATACGCCCGCGCCCGCTTCGCGGCGGGGTCGGCGACGTATTCAGCCTGGAGCTTGGCGATCCGGTTCGTCCCGCCCTTGCCCGCGTCCTCGACGGCGCCGGCCCTGATCGCCATCATGGCGACCGCCGCCGTCGCGAGGACCGCGGCCCGAAGGCCGATCGACGCCCAACCCCAACTGGCCCTGTCTCGATGCTCTCGCCACATCGTCGCCCGTCCTCCCGTGGTCCTCGGAAATCCCGATCGATCGCGGCCCGGCCCGGCCTGCCGAGAGACGACTTTACCAGGATCACCCGGGCGAATGGAACCGGCCGGCCGGACCGCGCTGTTGGCTTTGGGGGGAGCGCGCGGCCAGAATGATATGGTCCTTGCTCGTGCGAGCGTCCCCGATCCACCACAGGGTTCGGGGCCGACGGCCGATTCTCACGCGGAGGTCCGACTGGTGTATCGCGATGTCCTGGCGATCGTGCTGGCCGGGGGCCGGGGTTCGAGGCTGGAACCCCTCACCCGCGACCGGGCCAAGCCGGCGGTCCCGTTCGGTGGCCTCTACCGGATCGTCGACTTCACGCTCTCGAACTGCATCAATTCCGACATACGTAAGATTCTTGTCCTGACCCAGTACAAGGCGACGAGCCTGAATCGCCACCTTGACCAGGGTTGGAGGTTCCTCCCGCGCGAGCTGGGCGAGTACATCGAGGTGATTGGTCCGCAGCAGCGAATCGCCGAGATGTGGTATCAGGGAACCGCCGACGCGATCTATCAGAACGTCTACACGATCGAAAAAGCCGCGCCGAGAGACACTCTGATCCTGGCCGGCGACCACATTTACAAGATGAACTACGCCCGGATGATCGACGAGCATCGGGCCAGCGCTGCCGACCTCACCATCGCCTGCCTCCCCGTGCCGAGGGCCCAGGCCAGCGAGTTCGGCGTGATGGGAGTGGACGCCTCAAACCGCGTGACAAGCTTCCTGGAGAAGCCCGCGGACCCGCCAGGAATGCCCGACAATCCCGAACTGGCCCTGGCCTCCATGGGAATCTACGTCTTCACCACCGATGTGATGTACGAGCTTCTCTTCCAGGACGCGGCGAAAAAGGAAGCCAGCGCGCACGACTTCGGCCGCGACATCATCCCCGCGATGATCGCCGATGGTGCCCGGGTGCTGGCTTACCCCTTCCGCGACGAGAACCGCAAGAACGCCGCCTACTGGCGCGACGTCGGGACCATCGACGCCTACTACCAGACAAATCTCGACCTGATCCAGATCGAGCCGATTTTGAATCTCTACGATCGAAACTGGCCGATTCACACGTATCAGCCGGCCTATCCCCCGCCGAAGTTCGTCCATACCGAGGGCGACCGCCGGGGCGCCGCATACAATTCGATCGTCTGCCAGGGGGCCATTATCTCGGGCGGTCAGGTGTATCGCAGCATTGTCTCGCCGGGGGTGCGGGTGCATAGTTACGCGCTGGTGGAAGACTCGATCCTGTTCGACGGTGTCCACGTCGGCCGGAACGCCCGGATCCGCAGGGCGATCATCGACAAGCACGTTCGCGTTCCCACCGGCTTTCAGATTGGGTGGGACCGAGAGGCCGACCTGGCGCGCGGCTTTACTGTTTCCGACGAGGGCGTCACGGTCGTCGCCAAGGGCGAGGATCTGGAGCGGTTCGGTGGACCGACCCGAATCGTGTAAAATGTGGCGAGACCCAACGATCCAGGCTGACGACCCCTCTCGGGAACAGGTCATGTCCGACCGCAAGACGAAGCCCCGGACGAAGGCGACGCCGAAGCCACGCGCGCCGAAGAAGCCCGTTCGCCCCGCGCCGACGACCGGCTCGTACTTCCTCTCGCTGGAGCTGGAGAACGTCCGATGCTTCTCCAAGCGCCAGACTCTTGACCTCTCGGATGGCCAGGGCCGCCCGGCGCGCTGGACAATTCTCCTCGGCGAGAACGGGGTTGGTAAGACGACGATTTTGCAGGCTCTTGCAGCCATGGAACCCGTCGAGGCCAGACCGAATGCAGAGAAGTACTTCGGCATCATTCGACGATGCCAATTGCTAGACAGCCCCCTTTTCATACGTGGCGACCATCCGGCTAAGATTGATATTCACTATGCCGCGGCTACGACTTTGGAGGCCAATCCTTTAACCTCGGAAAGCCGCTTGGTGTATGAGGAACGCCACAACTACCATAAGTCTCTTCGGATTCCCGACAAGGAACCTTTTCCATACTGCGTGGGATACGGCGCAGGTCGTCGATTTGGAGCCAAACTTTTTGATCGGATCGCATCCCGCGACTCCTCATCAAGCCTGTTTTCCGACACCGCTGATTTGATTGATGGTGAAAATTGGCTGATTCAACTTGACTATTCGGCAAGCAAGACATCGAACGTGCAAGAGAGACAACGCGATTTATTGGGTATGGTGACAACCGTCCTGATGAATCTCTTGCCTGGTATCGAGGAGATCCGATTCGACGCCTCAAGCGGCTTCTTCCCGACGCCCAACGTGCAGTTCAAGACGCCGTACGGATGGGTTCCCTTGAGGCAGCTTGGCTACGGCTACCGGACGATGATTGCCTGGGTCGTGGACCTTGCCGCCCGGATGATCGAGCGCTACCCGGAGAGTCCCGACCCGCTCGCCGAGTCGGCCGTCGTGCTCGTCGACGAGATCGACCTGCACCTGCATCCGAAGTGGCAGCGAACGGTCATTGCTTACCTGACCGAGCGATTCCCGAACACGCAGTTCATCGTCACGTCGCATAGCCCGCTGATCGTCCAGTCGGCGGCGGATGCCAACCTCGCACTGCTCCGTCGCGAGGACGACCACGTCGTCATCGAGAACCATCCGGAGACGATCCGAGGCTGGCGGATTGATCAGGTTCTCACGAGCGACCTGTTTGGTTTGCCGACCGCCCGGCCGCCCGGTGAAGAGACGCTAATACTCCGTCGCGATCAACTCCTGGCGAAGTCTCGGCTGACCGCGGCTGATCGACGAGAGCTCGATTCGATCAACGAGCAGCTTGGGCCCGTCCCTTCGGGAGAGTCGTTCGACGAGGCGAGGAAAACAATGGACCTGATCGAGAAGTCGCTGAAGCTCATCGAGAAATACCAGGGCACGACGCCGTGATCCGAATCAAGAAGCCGGCAGAGCCGCCCGACGTGCTGCGAAGGCGCGGCATTCCGGCGACAGGCGTTCGATCAACGACCAGATCAGGCTGTGGATCGAGGATACCGCCGAGTACGCCGCGATGATCCGAGCGGCGATTCGGGCATGGGCAACCTGAAGATGGCCCTGTCCTGGCCGTCCCCTCTCCTTGCGCCAGGGCAGCGTCGATCCCCTGGGCGCAAAACGCCCCGCCGGTGGGGGATTTTTGCCCACAATCCACCGGATCCGGGCCGGAAAACCGGCCGATGGCCCGTGTTTTGCCAGTGGCACGCGTCGTGCGATAGGAGGCCCATCGAGCGATCCGGGAGATCGCTTGGTCCGGGTCGATCGCCCCGGACGCCGAGGAGAACGCTCATACCAGGGAGACCACTCGATGCTGGGGAAAATGCTGGTCGCCGGCGCGTCAGGGCTGCTCAGCCTGACGCTTCTGGGGATGGTCCCGGCGACGTCGCAGGAGCGCGACGAGCCGCCGCCCCCGAAGAAGAAGGATCACGAAAAGAAGGATCGTGAAAAGAAGGAGCGCGAAAAGAAGGAGCATGGCAAGAAGGGTGAGGCCGCCAAGAAGAAGGGCGAGCCTGGCCCGGAAGGCGACCTGGCCCGCGCCTATCGCCTGCTCCGCCGCCTTCGCGTGGAGGGACAGGCCTCCGGCCATTCCGAGGCCCGGATTCGCGAGTGGACCGATCGGGCCGTCACCTACTATCGCGACGGCCTTCGTGCCCTTCGCGAGGGGAACCCCCAACTGGCTCATGAGTATGGCGCGATCGCGCACGACCTGGCCCGCGCCGTCGACCACGCCCGAAACGCCGCCCTCTTCGATCGGGCCGACGACGACCTGCCCGCCCCACCCGACGCCGGACCCGGCCGCGAGGGCCGCGGCGGCGAGGCCCGCAAGGAGTTGACCAAGGCCTATGATCGGCTCCGCGAGGGCGACCGCGGCAGCGATGCCGGCCCGAAGGCGCGGAGCTATCGCGAGATCGCGGGTGAACTCTATCAGGCCGCCCGCCGCGACTTCGAGGCCGGCCGCACCGAACGAGCCGCCGAACTCGCCCGAGCCGCCGAGGCCATGTCGCACGTCGCCGAGCACCTCGGCCACGCCGCCGACGTCCGCGAAACCCCCTCGCCCGATCGCGCTGGCCCCAGAGGCAAGGCCGACCGCCAGGGCCAGATCCTCCCGCCTCCACCCGAGCCCTGATCGCGGTTCGATCGGATCAGGATCAACCACGAAAAACACGAAGGGCACGAAAGAAGAATGATCGGGGGACGCCGGGGCCTTTCAGAAATCCCCGGCGCCCTCCCCGATCCCGACGGCCGCCGTCCCGGCCGATCGTCCAGCGTGCGCGCCGGCCCACTCGTCCGGTCGCCGTGGCATGCACATTTCCTATTTCCTGAATCCTTTGAGTATTTCGTGTCCTCCGTGTTTTTTCGTGGTTCCTCTTCATTATTCCATTCGCTGTTCTTCCTGATCGACAAGGGTAGACCTCATGAACGGGCGGAATCGAATCGGGCTCTACGGGGCCTATTTCTGTGCGATGGCGGGGATCGGATTCACGCTCCCGTATTTGCCGGTGTACCTCGGCGAGCGTGGGCTCTCCGACCGCGAAATCGGCATCCTCTCGACCCTGGCCGCTCTGAGTGCCCTGGTCCAGTTCGCCGTGGGAATCTGGTCGGATCGGATCGGCAGGCACAAACCGTTTCTGGTCGTTTCGCTGGCGGTGCTGGCCCTCTCCACCTTCGCCCTGCCGAACGCCCCGAACGGAATCTGGCTGGCCATCGCCGTGGTCCTCTTCGCCGAGAACGGCGTCTGTCGGGCCGTCGTGGAAAGCCAGTCGGGCGCTGAGGCCGTCGCGCTGGCAGAGCCCTCGCAGGTCGGTCAAGCCCTCGGCGGCCTTCGATTCTGGAAACCGATTGGGATCATTTTGATCCTTTTGATCGGCGGTCAGATGGCCCAGCGATACGGGATCGGGTCGATCCTCGCCCCACTCGCCGTGATCCAGGGGCTTGCCTTCGTCGCCTCCTTGTTGATCCGCGAGGATCGGTCGCACCGACCCGCCTCAATCGATGAGACGGTCGAGGCCGGCGATCAGGGGCCGCCCGGCGGTCGTTGGGCCGATCCCGCTCTCTGGGCGTTCCTCGCGGCGATGGTGCTGTTCCATGCCGCCAACGCGCCCGGCGGCATCTATCTTGGCCTCTTCCTCGAGCGCGACCTGCACGCCGCGCGCTCAACGCTCGCGACCGCCTTCGTGGTCAGTATGGTCGCCTGGATGCTGGTCGTCCGGCCAGCGGGACGACTCTCCGACCGATTCGGACGCCGACCCCTTCTGATCGCCGGTTGGACGATCATGGCGATCCGCCTCGGGATCGTCGCCATCGCCCGGACTCCGTTCGAAATCGTGGCGAACCAGGCGCTCGACGGCCTTGCTAACGGCCTCTTCGCGGTTCTGGCCGCCGCCTGGGTGACCGATCGACTCGGTGGGGCCCGGCGGGCCGGTGAGGCCCAGGCGATCGTCGGCACTTCCCTGGTTGCGGGATCGGCGATCGGACCGTATCTTTCCGCGCTGTGCGTCGACGCGATCGGATACCGGAACCTCTTCGGCGCCCTGGCCGGTGTCGGCGCCCTGGCGACACTGATCGTCCTGTTCGCCGTTCCCGAATCGCTCGCCCGGCGCGACGAGTTCGAGCCGGCCGACGGAACACTCCCCGAACGGGCCTCGACCTCGCTCGCGCCCGGAGACGGCGCGAACGCCTGATCGTCGTCCGAGGGTTGAAGCAGGTTGATTCCGAATTCCAGATTACAGTTGGAAGATTTCCGATAGAACACAGTCCATGGGTGATCGGACGAGCTTCATCCGCTATCCGAGCTCTCATCGAATTCGAGTCCTCACGAGATGCCCTCATGACCGACCCGACCTTGAACTCGTTCCGATTCGTGCCGACGGAACCCACCGCGATGCTGACCGCGATCCTCTTCGGTCTGACGTACCTGTTTCTGGCCATGGGAAAGATCCCGAGGCTCCGGATTGATCGCGCCGGGATCGCGCTGGTGGGGGCTTCGGCGCTGCTGGCCTGCCGGGTGCTCGACCTCGACGAGGCGGCGCGTTCGGTCGACGCCGCCACAATCGTCCTGCTCTTCGGGATGATGATCGTGGTCGGATATGTCCGGATCTCGGGTTTCTTCGCGGTGGTCGCCCACTGGATCGCAGCGCGTCGGCTGGGCCCACACGGACTGCTCGCGACGACGATCGGGCTCTCCGGCGTGCTCTCGGCGTTCCTGGTCAACGATGTGGTCTGCGTCGCGATGACGCCGCTGGTGCTGGACCTCTGCCGGCGCCGGGGGCTCTCGCCGATGCCGTACCTGATCGGCCTGGCGACCGCCTCGAACATCGGATCGGTGGCGACCATTACAGGCAACCCTCAGAACATTATCATTGGTAATCTCTCAGGCATCGGCTACGTCCGGTTCGCGGCGAGGCTGGCGCCGGTGGCGGCGCTGGGGCTGGTCGTGGATTTCGTGGCGCTCTCGATCATCTACGCGAGGGCGCTCTCCGCCCCGCCGGTGGCGGTGGTCGCGGGCCCGGAGTCGACGGCGGAGCCTCGGGTGCATCGAGGACTTTTGACGAAGTGCCTGTGCGTGACCGGCGCGATGATCGCGCTGTTCTTCGCCGGGCAGCCGATCGCGATCGTGGCCCTGGCGGCGGCGTCGGTCCTGCTGCTGGACCGTGTCCGGCCGGAGAAGGTTTATCACCTGATCGACTGGCCGCTCCTGGTCATGTTCGCCGGGCTTTTCATCGTGGTGCATGCGTTTGAGGTGCAGGTCGTTCGGACCTGGCAAATCGAGCGATGGACGGCGCTGCGGGAGTCGCCGGTGGTGCTGGTCAGCCTGATCTCGGTGGCGATGTCGAACCTGGTTTCCAATGTTCCGGCGGTTTTGTTATTCCGGCCGATGATGGAGGTGATGTCGCAGAAGGAGCAGGCGTGGCTGGCGCTGGCGATGTCGAGCACGCTGGCGGGCAACCTGACGATGCTGGGCTCGGTCGCGAACCTGATCGTGGTCGAGAGCGCTCGACGCGCCCGGGTGGAGCTGACTTTCGGGGAGTTCCTCAAGGTTGGCATCCCGCTAACCCTGCTGACGACGCTGGTCGGGATTGCCTGGCTGGCGGCGGTCCGATATTGATTTGATGAGCGGTCGGCGTCGTTCCGATGACGGACGGTGATGACATCGTCGCCCGGGGCGACCCGGCACACCATTCGCATCAGGGAATCTTCGATGACCCATCCGTCCTCTTGCCGAGGACCAGATTGCGCCCGACGAGGCGTGAGCGACCCGAGGCCATCCTGATGAGCAAGGTGAGCAGCGAGCCCTGGACTGTCCATCGCGACCCTGACTTCGAGCGCCGGGAGGCGATGGCCCGCCACCTCGAGCGGGTCGCCTGGCTGATGGATCGAGCCTTCGGTATCCCCGGGACGAAGGTTCGCGTGGGGCTCGACGCGATCCTTGGCCTGTTGCCGGTCGGTGGCGATTTCCTCACCGGACTCGTGCAGGTCGGCCTGGTGCTGGTGGCGCTCCGGCATTACCGGGTGCCGAAGACGGTGGCCGCACGGATGGCGGGGAATGTTTTGCTTGATATCGCCGTTGGCACGATTCCGCTACTTGGCGACCTCTTCGACGTTGGTTTCAAGGCGAACACCCGGAACATCCGCCTGCTCGACGAATTTCGTCAATCCCAGGGCACCACGACCATGAGCGGGCGGCCGGGCCCCTCGATGATCGAGCAGCATCGCGTCGGGATGTCGTGGAAGTTCCTGGTTCCGATCGGGATCGGGCTCGCGGTCGTGCTGACGCTGGTGCTGGTCGGGTTCGTGACGGTCGTCCGCTGGCTCTTCTCGTTCTGATTCACGTGCCCGCTGAGGTTGTCCGATGGGTTTCCTTGTCGGATCCGGCTCCAGCCGGCGATCTTCGCGTCGGTTTTGGCTACGTCCGGGTCGCCAGCTGGAGCTGGCTCCTACACCGGGCGATTGGCCTGGTCCTTCGCGATGGCCCCATCGTTTGACTTCCGAGGGCTTTCGCCAGCGATCTTCGCGAGACCTTTGGCTTCGTCCGGGACGATGACCCATGTAGGAGCCGGCTCCAGCCGGCGATCTGCGCGAGACCCGGTGCTCCCTCCGACAAAAGAGCCGCTACCTCAGCCATCTACAAACCGGACAGGATCACCGGACTCGTGAAGGTAGTGGTGATTCACTTCAGCTTGCGGACCCATTCGACATGCCGGCGAACCCCTTCGTGGGCGAGTAGTATCTCACGGCTGTTGTAGTTCCAGCCGAGTTCCTTCTCGTCGGGGATCAGGTCGTGGATGCCGCTGTGGCAGGGGCGGCAGATCCAGAGTCCGCGGCTTCGCATCTCGGCGACCGAGAACCTGGCTCGAAAGCGCTTCTTGCGGTGGCAGTGACGTGGAATCAGATGATGGAACGTCAGCTCCTGCCCGGCTCGGCCGCAAAGCTCGCACGGGCCGGCCTTCCGTTCGCGATCGCTGGGCGGATCGTCGCCGTGGCTTTCGCTGAGATCGTCGTGGTTCATGGTTCGTCCTCGACGAACTTTGTAGGCAGACCGGCCCGCCCCGGCCATGGTTCAGAACGAGGCGCTGGAGATCGCCTCGCCGCCAGCCCGGGTCGCGAGGGCTCGCCAGGTCGTCGGGTCGATGGAATCCTTGACGAAGGCCGCGTGGCCATCGGCGAACAGCAGGTCGACGCCGCCCGGGTGGAGGCTGCGGGCCGCTTTCCAGCCGGGGTTATGGTAGACGATGCAGTCGGGCCGATGGGCATTCGGTGTGAGGTAGTGATTATACAGGCCATTTTGATAGTTGCCGTCGAACCAGCTTGAGCCTCGGTTCAGGAGCCACCCGTCGGGGGCTTCCGAGCACGCCGAGTCGGACAGCGGCGCCGAGGCGACGCGGGCCATGGCGCGCGACCAGGGCGAGGGGATCGGCGTGGGCGTCGGCTGCGAGTACGGCCCGGCAATCCCGAGAGTCTGCTCGGAGGCGGCGGCGGTCTGGCTGGTCCCGTCCAGGATCGCGGCGATGGAGATGGAGCGCCCCAGGATGAAGGAGCCGTCGGCGTTCGTCGCGTCGCCCCCGTTGAGGCCCGACCCCGCACAGAAGGCGTAATTCGAGGGACCGAGGTCGGGATTCGGCGGCGGGACGGCGTCGCTCGGACAGGCAAAAATCGCGACCCGAGCGGCCATCGCGGACGTGTTGGCCGGGAAGTACGGCCAGAAGAGCGAGCCGGATCCGGTCGGCTTGTGCGCCAGTGGGAAGTGGAAGTTGATCGCGTTGAAGAGCGTGGATTGTTCCAGGTATGTTGACATCTGAGCCAGGACCGACCACCGATACTGCATCGGCGACGAATCGGCCATGACACCGGTGTAGGCGTAGAGGAACCCGACCGGGAATCCGTCCCAGCTCGCGTGGTAGTTGTGCAGGCCGAGTCCGATCTGCTTGAGATTGTTGGAGCACTGAGCCCGGCGCGCTGCCTCGCGCGCCGCCTGCACCGCGGGCAAGAGCAGCGCGATCAAAACCGCGATGATCGCGATCACGACGAGCAATTCGATCAGGGTGAATCCGGCTCGCCGATCCGGGCGGGGCGGGGTCATCAAGGAAGCTCCAGGACTCTCGCGGCGTCCGTCGAGATTCGACCGGCGGCCGATCAGGCGGCGATGTTGTCGGGATGAGGACGCTCGCTTTCCGACCGCCTCATCATGTCCTCTCCGAAGCGGCGTTTCGCCTGTTCGACCCAGGTCGGATCGTCTTCCCATTTGATCGGAACGGGTGGATGGGCCGCCCTGCCGTTCTCCTCGAAGGCCCGGGCGAGTTCGGCGATCGGAACGTCGTCGGGCCGCAGGTTTCTGGCCTCGGCGAGAAGCGGGCGGACCTGCTCTCGATCGCGGCCGAGGCTCCATCGCGAGACCGCCTGCCAGACGAGCAGATCGGCGCGGATCGCCGGCTCGGGGACGGACCGAAGGGCCCGGTCGCACTGCCGTTCGCATTCGAGAAAGCGGCCCGAGGTCAGGGCATCATGAGCGAGGAAGTAGTAGGGCAACGGATCCCTCGAACCGAGCCGGACCGCCTCCCGGAAGTCGCGCTCGGAAGCCGGGCCGGGATAGGTCATCAATCCACGTAGCTCGTACGGACGGGGCGAGTGGGGCCGAGCTTCGATCCAGCGCTCAAGTACCTCTTTTTGGCCGCGAATATCGTCCAGTTCGAGGTAGGAAACCCAGGCCAGAAGGAAGGCGTGATCGATCAGCGGGTCGAGCGCTCGCTTCTCCGCCGGACTCATGGTATGAATCGATCGCATAAAAAGAAACACAATATTACGAAGATGCTCATGCCAGAGTCTGTTGTCGAAATCAGAGGATGCTTCAAATAGACTCATGGGGATTGCATGGAGGGTGCTCAGGGCGTAAATCGACCATCGCGCGCCGGGTTGCTCCTTGAGCTGTACTTCCACGATTTTCCATGCCTCCGCATGTTTCCCCTCCTTGCAGAGGCTATTTAGGTAGGCGTAGGGATAGAACCCGTTATCCGGGTCGAATTGCCAGGCCCTTTGGTAGAAAAGAGTCGCCGCACGGCGTTTCCCTAGCACCTCGCAACAACTGGCCCGCACATGGGCCATGAGTGTCGGCGGGAGAATATAGGGGTGTTCTTTGAGTAAATCGATGACCTTCTGGGCGGATGACTGGTTCCCGGCTTTCATCGCGAACTGGAATTGTTCAAGTAGGGTACGGTCGTAGTTGTCTCGATATCCAGGGGCCGATCGCTCGCGGACGTCCTTCAGGAAGGGGGGATAGAGATGTCGAACGCGAGACGGCAGGCGACGTGGCTGGATTCGGTCGCAGACCCGGGCGGCCTCGGGATTGGCCCCGCCCTTGTCGTAATGGGTCGCGGCCAGGAACCGGGCGAGGTCGCGCTCGGAGGGCCTCGCCAGACCCGCGACGGACGCTTCCAGCATTTCGCCGGCCTTGCGGAAGAGTCGGGCGGAGCGCTCGGTGTCGCCGTCTTGCAAGGCAGCCTGGGCCTCAAGGGCGATGTTCGTGACCTCGCCTTTCTGGTCGATCTCCTCCAGGACGTTCATGATCCACGACCCTTCTTGCCCTTGCTTCGACCTCGATTGGCTCCTGCCGCCGGATCCACGAAATGGAGATAGCTGTGGGCTTCTCCAGACTTGCCATGCTGGAACGTGGTTACCGAGACAAATCCGGGGCCTCAAAGCCGCTCACGGGTCCGCTTGCCGAGCCGACTGGATGCCTCGCCCGCACCCCCGCTCTTGATTCCGCTGACCTCCACCTCGATTCGTCCATCACGACCTGGAACGCTCACCAGATAGTCAGATCCGGAACCGATCGGGAGCACCGTGTTGAGGACGGCTCCCTCCAGTTCGTGGATAAGCAGGAGCATTACCCCGATGGCTGCCTTCTCAGTAATCTCCTGCTGATTCAGAACTTCCGAAATCACCTCGCACCGCTCGAGAAGGTCGGTGAGCCCCGTCCATCCGATCTCTCGAGCTTCCTCGCGGCGCTCCGGCTCGGGTCCTGGGGCGATCCGATCGACCCGAACGGGCCGCTTCCAGGCTCCTGCCTCAGCCCGCGCCGGATCGACGGCCAGCCGGTGAAGGACGGAGAGCCCGAAGACGCGGATCAGGTCTTTACGCCTGTGTCGTTCGTCCAGGCTCGCCACCTCGATCACACGGAAGGCGACGACCTTCTCATTATCGCGAGATCCCGATTCGTCGGACAATGGATCCCCCTGTCGCCTCAAGGATCCGACGTCCCCCGCTCGCTCCGGCTGACCACGAACCGATCGAGCTCGCGACCCTCGGCGTCGAGCTGGCGGACGGTGAGCGTCTCGGCGTCGAGATCCGCGACGGTCAGCGAGTGAAACCGGGCAATCAGCTTGTACGTGTACGGCTGCCACGAACTGGGGTCTTCGTCCTGCTCGGGGTTATAGAGAAACGCTCCCCCACTGCCGCTCACCACGTAAAGAATCCCTCGCGGACGGGTCCGTGTCTTGCCGTCGTAGTCGCGATCAAGGGTCCATTGGCCCGGAATCCGGTCGCTCCGGCGCGGTGGGCGGCCGTCGGGACCCGGGTCCGCCTGGAACGTCAACGGATAGCTTCGCTGGTAGTTGTGGACATGACCTGACCAGACCACGTCCACGTGGCCCGCCTGGAAGAGATCCACCAGAAGTCGCATTCGCTGGTCGCCGAAGTGGGCATAAGACGAGTTGAACGGCGGATGATGCATCGCCACGAATCGCCAGGCTGCTCCCTTTGCCGAGGCCAGGTCGCGCGCCACCCATTCGCGGAGCTCAGGGGCCGACCAGTCCACATAGGGATTCGAGTCGAGCACGGTCCAGTGGGCGTCGCCGTAGTCGAACGAATAGCTCGCCGATCTCGGATAATTCTCACCGGCTCCCCTGAGAAACGCCTCGCGATACGGCGCGGGGGCGATCAGCTTCGGGACCAGCGGGCTTCCCTCGGCGCCCTCTGGGCCGTTGAGTGGAGGATCCCAGTAATAAAAATAGGCGAGCGCGTCGGGATTGGATCGGAGGTCGCGAAAGGCGAGGTCGTGGTTTCCGGGGGCTGCGATGAAGAGCGTGGAACGGAGCAGTGGAGCGCCCCGCGAGGGGGCGTCGGCCGCCGCGTCGTAGATGGGCCAGAACCGCCGTCGATACTCGCGGATTCTCCCGCGTGTGTAGGCGATATCGCCGGCGATCAGCAGAAAGTCGGGAGCGGCGAGGTAGGTCTGGCGGGCGATGGCGCGCTGGTTCCAGGTACCGGCACCGCAGTCGCCGAAGATGGCGAACCGATGCGGCTGGCCGGGCGGTCTCGGCGCTCGGCCTTCGCCGTTGTCGACGATCGTGCCATCGCGGCGGACCCGCCAGTCAAACACCGAGCCGGGGGGCAGGCCATCAAGATCGGCCCGGTAGACCCGGTGCGGCAAGACGCCCCGGGCAGCGATGCGCCGCCAGCCGGGCGTGGGCGCGGCTCGCCATTCCTCGGCATGACCCTGGGGCCGAAATTCGAGGGACCAGTCGGCGTCGACGTCGGGTGTCTGCCAGAGCATCCGCGACGACCGGGTCGTTGGCGAGGGTCCGAGCTGCCGGTACGGGCGGACCAGAAAGCCACCCGGCAAGACCCGGGATTCCTCGGCGAACTCGTCGCCCCCAAACTCGCCGCATCGCTGAGCCCCCCAGACGATCGCCAGGAACAAAAGCAGGGGGACCGCGATCCTCCATCGCCGCGGTCGCATCTCGTCGGGGGTCCTCGATCAGGGGGAGCGTCGGGTGGGTGGATTTCCGTCGGGCGAGAGACGCCCGAGATCGAATCTAGCGGAGTTGGACCAGAAACGGGAAGGCCGATCCCCGAGAGATCGCCGGGGATCAGCCATCAAGAGCGAGGATCCCGTCAACGGGCTCGATCCGCCGCGACCCCGCGCCGGGTGCGCATCCGCCAGACACCGGCCCCGGCCATCGCCGCCCAGACCAGCATCGAGAACGGCTCGGGCGCCACCGTCGCCCCGCCACCACTCCCCCCCTGCTCCGCGATCGGCGTTCCGCCCCCCGAGACCGACGTCGAGCTCGACGTGGAGGTCGAGGACGACGACCCCGAACCCGACGCCGAGGACGAACTGGACGTCGAGGTGGAAGCCGAGGAACCCGAGCTCGACGTCCCCGAAACCAGCTTGTCGAAGCTGATCGTGAACGGCGACGATCCCGAGTTGTACGGTTGCAAGGTCGAGGGGTTGTAGGCCGTGAACTGAATGCCCGACCCACCGTTGGCCGTGGCCGCGTCGTAAACCGCCTTGTCGAAGGTCAGGGTGAAGCCGATGCTCTCACCCTTGGTCAACCCCTGCCCGTAGAAGCTCAGGCCGAGCGCCTGCTGCGTGATCGGCGAGCCGTTGGCCGGGATATTCCCGACGTAAACCGAGACCTCATTGGGGTTGTTGGCGTAGTAACCGCTGGTCGAGCCGCCGTTATCCGCGGCAATGGCGAGCGGGCCGCTATTGCTGCTCGACGGCGGCGTGACGATCGAGACCGGCGAAACCATCGCCAGCATCTCGGGGGTCGGCGGGTTGGCCGAGCCCTGGCCCGGCGGTGAGCCCGAGACCGGGCTAAAATTCTGGTTCACCTTCAGGGTGTATTCCAGGGTCACCGTCTGGGTGTTACTCGTGTTGGAGTTGCTCGTCAGTGTGTCGGCGCGGGAGGACGGCGGGACGGCGCCCAGCCCGATGGCCAGGGCGGCCGACAACACGATCGATGGGGCGGGGCAACGACGGAACACGGCGGGTCTCCTCCTTGAACGTACGGCCAGGAACGGGAATTCCTCGGTTCTTGCGTGGCGTCCCTTCGCTCGGTCTCCATTCCCACGACTTCGGCCCAGGTGATCCGACCGTCTCACGGTTGTTCCTTCGATGGCTTTCCAACCTGCAATGGTCATGGTCGGGTCATCCAAAGATCCTTGCACAGCGCAGCCGGGTCGTTGTCCTGCTTCACGATCGATGGCGACCCGATGTCCGTGCTCGCACCCATCCCTGGGGCGGGACATCCCGGATTTCGCGGATCGACCGTTTCTCCACCTGGCCGGCCATCGGGCGATACCGACGCGGCGGAGATCTCGATCCCGAGAGACTGGCGAATCAGGAGGGGTCAGGCATGGGGGTACTCTCTGGTTCATCGAGGGCCGCATTGTGCGTCGGCCCGTAAAATCGGTCAAGCTGGATTTTTCCGCTCCGTCGGCCGACCGGAGAGCAGTCCCGACCGCCTCATCCCGATAAAATCAAGAGAGCCCTCGGGGCTCCGCATTTTCCCGATTTCTTGCGCTGGCGCGAATACGAGGGATCGGTCGATCGTCCAGGAGATCAGGTGAACGCATGCCCGAGGCCCCGACGACCGCCGTGGCGATGCCCGATGAGCTGCTGGTCAGCCACGCCCGGTCGGGAGACCAGGCGGCCTGCGCCGAGCTCTTCCGCCGGCACCGAGACAGCGCTTATCGGTTGGCCTATCGGCAGTTAGGAAACGAGCACGACGCGCTGGACGTGGTCCAGGAATCGATGATCAAGGCCTTTGGGGCCCTCGCGGATTTCGACGGGAGGAGTGGCTTCCGAACCTGGCTGATGCGAATCGTGGTCAACACCGCCCTCGACTGGGGCCGCCGCCGGCATCGCCGGGCAGGTGTCCAGATCGGCGACGGAACCGGTGGATCGGCCGACATCCCCGAACCCGCCGACGTGGACGACCCGGCCCAGGGATTGCACCGCGAGGACCTCCGAAGGGCCCTCGACCGCGCCCTCGACCGGCTGACTCCCGCACTCCGAACCACCTTCGTCCTGTTCGCCGACTCGGGATTGAGTTATAAGGAAATTGCCGAAACGCTGGGAATTCCCGTGGGAACCGTGATGAGCCGGATCCATTCCGCCCGCGAAAAGCTCCAGGCCGACCTGGACTGGGACCGGCTTAGCGAAAGCCTCTAGATGGTGCTGGGTGGGCCAGACCCACCGAGGATCGGCGGGAGACGCCAGGCTGTCGTCGGACAAGAGATCAGGAAGGCAAACCCTACGATGCGATGCGATGAGGTCATTCTCGAACTGGCCGCCCCGACGGCCGACCTGGATCTGGCCGTGATGGCCGAGCATCTGGCCGGCTGTGAGGCGTGCGCCGAGTGGGCCCGGCGCGCCGAGCATCTCGATCGCCTCTGGAACGCCACGCGCCCGATCGAGCCGTCGCCCGCGGCCTGGAACGCCGTCTGGTCGAACATCGCCGAGGGGCTCGCCAGGCGCGAGGCGTCCCCGGCTCCCTCGGCGCTGCCGGTCGCGGCACCCGCCCGACGCCCGCGTCCGGGCCGCTGGATCGCGGCGGTGGGACTGGTGGGCCTGGCGCAGGCGGCGGCCGTGCTGGTCGCGCTCGGACTGGCCTGGCGAGCCCCTTCGGACGCGCCCGAATCCCGGCTCGCGGAACGCGATCGCTCGATCCGAACCGAGCCGACGGCAATCCGATCGGAGCGACTGGTGGACCCGGTCGTGGACATCGACGCGGGCGGCCTGATGGTGATCCACTTTGATCGCAAGTCGAGTCGCCTCGAGGACCGGACCCCGGCCGAGATGAACGTGGGTGCCGACATCGGGATGGAGATGACCAACGCGATGGAGTCGATCGCCACGCCTCAAATGGCGGCGCGCTGAGAACCGGGTGGAGGGACGTCGATGAGGCTCTCGCGACGATGGGCGATGCGGACCGGGCTGACGATGGCCGGGCTGATGCTCGGCGCGGCGGCGATCGTCGGGTTCGGGATGCACCCGACACGGGCGGGCGCCGGTGTCGGGGGCGATCCGCGCGGCGATCTCGTTCGACACGTCACCGTCTTCGCGATCCTGGCGACGCCCGAACCGTCGAAATCGGTGGACCGCCGGCTCTCCACGATCCAGACGCACCTGGGCGACCTGCTGCCGAAGCACGGGTTCAAACTCCTGGATGTGAAATCGGCCCGGATCGCGGCCGGCGAGTCGATCGGCTCCCGGCTCACTCACGGCTACGCGATCGAGACGACGCTACTCCGCCCGATCGACGAGGAGGGCAAGGTTCAACTTCGCTGCGAACTCGACCTCGACGGCGAGCGCCAGTTCTCGGCGACGATCCGGGCGCCCTTGAATCAACTCTTCTTCTGCGAGCGTCCCTATCTGACAGACGGCTCAAAACTGCTGATCGGCCTGGCCGCCCGCGAATTCTGATCGACCCGGCCCAAGCCGGTCCAGGCCGAAAGTGAAGCGGATTTTCCACGGGCTTTCGCAAGCGTGATGCGGGGCGGACTTCGCCCACCGAGGACCACGATGGCACACGAGACGTGACCGCTGGCCCGCCGCCTTATCGCTTCCGCTGGCTCTCGGGCTCATTTCCCGTGGCGCGGCAGGATATCCTCGACGGCGATCTGCCCGGCCTCGCGGCCGTCGATGACGACGGGAATCGTGTGACCCGCTGCGTAGACCGCGGAGGACCGGTAGCCGCCCGGACCCGGTTCGGAATAGACCTCAACCTGGCGGTCGACCAGGTTGACAAGCCAGTAGACCGGGATGCCCGCGGGACCGTAGACCTCCGTGGCGAGCTTGCGATCCTCGGCGAGGCTGGAGTCGGAAATCTCGACGACGAGGGCGATGTCGCCGGGGCCGGGATGGCGGCCTTCGTAGTCGCGAATTGTCCCTCGTGCGATGGTGCGGTCGGGCTCGGGCTCGCTGAACTGGGCCGGGAGACGGACCGGCTTGGAGGTACGTAGATGCCAGCCAGACGGGATGACCCGCAGCAGTTCGCTCCCGCACAACTCGTCCGCGACCACATGCGGAGGTTTTTGGGTCATCTTCTGTACCAGCAGACCGTTGATGAGGTGGACTCGGTGGCTCTCCGGGATCGCGCCCGAGGCGGTCATCGCCTCGTACTGCTCGACGCTGATCCGGTACAGAGGCCCCGGGATCCAGGGGGTGGTCTCGGCCTCGGGCAGCGAGGAGAGGGCCACTGGTGTTGCGGTTGTGGACACCGTCAGATGTCTCCGTGTGAAGCCATTCTCGGGTGTCTCGGCTCGGGTGAAAGCACCACCGAAGCCTCGAACGGCCCTGGCCCTGGGAATCACCCATCTTATCGTAGTGGTCGAGGCGGTCGATAAGCAATCCAAACGCTCTCACGACCGGCGACCAATAAAAACAGGCCGCGACCGGCGGATCTTGGGGGTGAGCCCTCGATCGCGCCGGTCGGCGGCCGTTTCGCGGCGGACTCACGACGGGGGCAACGGTCCGGAGCACGCCGACGAATCGACGAACCCACGTCCCGCGGCCAGGCCGACGGGTACACAACCGCATATCTCCTGGGTGATTGGCTCGCGGTGGAATGGGGCCTTCCCTGGCCCGTGCCCTCGGGTCGCTCGCCCTTCCCTGGGCTCGACCTCGATTCCGGGGCATCTCTCGGCCTTCCCTGACCGGGCCGGCTTTCCCGCCGACAGCTTCTTGTATCGGAAGCCCCGCGCGCCGGCTCCAGCGTTTTTCCCGGCCCGCCCAACGACCCGACGACCGACGTTCAATCCACCCGCGCCGGGATGTAGGTCAAACCGCCGCTCGGGAAGATCCGAACGCGCATCGACGTCCCCCGCCCCTTCGCCGCGGCCGTCCAGAGCGCCCCCAGGTCATCGAACAGCCGGACCGGCCCCAGCCTCGGCCCAACCTGGGCCCGAAGTGGCGGAGCATAGACCAGAACATCGCGATCGACCACCAGCTCGCGGGCCCATCGGATCATGAAGGCGGCCGGCGACTTCGCGACCGCCGCGGCGTGCTGAGCCGCCGGGATCAAATGACGAATCCCCCAGCCGCCAACCGCTCCCGTCGCGGCGATCGCCCGCAAGCCGCCGACCGGGAACGATCGGCCCAGTTCCTCCGGATCCGTCCAGAAGATCCCGACCAGCGCCCCGCCGGGCCGACACCCGGCCCGGTGGTGCAGCAACACCTTGAAACTCTGCATCGGGTCGCCCGGCCACGGATGATTCCCCGCCACCACCACATCCACGGGTTTCTCCATTGGGGCGCGGAACCGTCGGCGGGCCTCCTCGGAAAGGATCTCCTGCACGCTCTCCGGACGCCCCGCCGCGATCCGGAAAATCTGTCCCGGACCGCCGATCGCGTGACTGATCGACCAGCACGGACCCAGCAATCCCGCCGCCGCGTGAATGGCCCGCCGCATCGGGTTGGTCGAGGCATCCCCGCCGAGGAGCCGGGCGGCATCGCCGCCGTGATCGCCCATCAGACCTTGCCGATGCAACGCCCCGAGCGTCGATCGATGACTCGTCCCTGGCAGGATCAGCTTGTAGCCCCCGCCGAATCCCGCTTGCAGATGCGGCAGCACCGAGCCGATCAGAATCCGCAAATCGGCCGACGCCACCGGCCGAAAAAGTCGGACCGGAATCCCCGGCTCGATCGTCCCCAGCTCCTCGTACGCCGAGAGGTCATCCACCGGCGGGCTGAAGCATCGATACCGATCCGCGA
This sequence comes from Planctomycetales bacterium, assembly GCA_027449865.1. Lineage (GTDB taxonomy): Bacteria > Planctomycetota > Planctomycetia > Isosphaerales > Isosphaeraceae > JAKAUH01. The sequence continues at coordinate 3,635 of DAIDKV010000077.1, read as the reverse complement.
TCGCGTTGCCCACCCGGCGCCTCATCGCCGCCTCATCCACCGCGTGATGCCGACCCACCCCCACGCTGATCGTCACCGCCTCGCGACCCACCCCCGCCTGATGCAACCGATCCAGCACGATCGGTAACGCCTCGCGAACGGGCGTCCAGCGAGAGGGATCATCCACCACGATCGCGACCGTCATCCCCGCCCTGGCAAGTTCCTCCAGCCGGGGCGCTCCGACCGGCGCCTCGAGCGCCGAGTTCATCGCGGCGGAATAGTCTCCAATCGCACCGGCAAGGTCGGGCTCGATCACCTCGACCTCCGCACCCGCCAGAACACCCTCCACCGGCCATTGAAGGTCCAGCGAACCATTCGGCCCCCACGGGACCGTGATCGTGGATATTGTGGACATGCAATCCAGGCTCCCTCGTGGAACAGCCAATCCCTCTCTCCGTCGTGACCGATCTTTGTAGCAGAATCCCGATCGGGATGGCCATTGCCAGAAAAACTCCTTCAGAGCGCGAAAATCTCCCAGGTGTTTCAAGAGGCGGGATCGGTCGAGTCGATAAAACAGTTGGAGTGCGTCGAGCGGGCCCAGCCGGTCGGCGCGGGACGTTCAGAGCCCCGTGGGTTTTGCCCACCCAGTCGATCGGGTAAATGGATGGACCGCACGAGTCACGGTAGGCGGCGATCGACCCGGTATCACCTCGGCGGCGAGGCGCTGGAGGATCGGCGGCTCATGACGGCCGGTCCGCCGATTGACCCGCTGGCGGTCAATCCCATCGCGGTCCCGGTCCGGCATCCGAACCGGCCGGTCCTGCCGTTCGCGACACCGACCAGCAAGGCGACCTTCATCGATACGACGGTCTCGGTGCGCAATGGTCCGTCGGTGCTGGTCGGGCTTCAGTCGTACATCGCGCCTTATGCGACGCTCGACGCCAGCCGGCACAGTGCGATCAAGATCGGGTACGGATCGACGGTGCAGGATAGTGCCTCGCTGGTCGCCGTGCCCCACGGCTCGCCAGCGGGGGCGAAGCTCCTCGTCGGGAACAACGTGGTGATCGGGGCGGGGGCGAAGATCCTGGGTTCGAGCACGATCGGGTCGTACGCGACGACAGCGGCGCCGACCTCGATCGGCGCGAACGCGGTGATCGACGGCGCGACGATCGACCCGGGCGCGATGGTTTCGGGCCTGGCGATGGTTGGGCCTGGGGTGACGGTGCCGTCGGGATACCGGGTTCTACCTGGGGTCAGCGTGACGACCGAGGCGCAGGCGACCAACCCAGCGCTGGGGCGGGTGGTGAAGGCCACGGCGTCGGACCTCTCCGCGGTTCAGGCGACGTTGACGTCCGGTGTGGGCCTTGCCGCTGGCTACACGCATCTCTACCAGGGAAATTCGGCGACCGGGTCGAACCTTGGGGCCGACCCGACGGTCAGCGGGGTTTACCAGGGCGATTTGTCGATGGTCGAGGGGGTGAGCGGGGCGCCTGGGTCCACGTATGTGAGCGGGAGCAAGGCGTTAAGCCCCTCGTTCCCCGCGCCGACCGGCGGCCTGGTGAGCGCGAATCTCTTCGATTTCGCCGGTCGGATCATCGGCCAGGCGATCTTCACCTCGGAGCGGCCCGGCCAGTTGCAGGCTCACCTCGGCCGGGCGAACTCGATTCGAGCGGATGTCGGCCAGCCGATCGTGATTGGATCGATCGCGCACACGGGCCGGCATGTGGTGATTTCGTCGCCCTCGGGTGGTTCGCTTCTGATCGGGCAGCAGTTCCGGGCCGGCACGGGCGCGGTGATCCAGGGAAGTCCGGGCGTGCATGTCGCGATCGGTAACGACGTTTCGATCGGTTCCCATGCGGTGGTCGTCGGGTCGTCGCTTGGGACCGGCTCGACGGTCGGGGCCAACGCCTACCTGAAAAACTCCAACTTCGACGCGGGTACCCACATCCCGCCGGGCGCCATCTACGTCAACAACGTCTTCCAGGGCTACGTCCAGAGGTAAGCAACACCCCGCCAAAGCGGGAAACTTTCCGGTTCGACCGTCCGACGAATCGGATGGCTTCCCAGTTCTCTCGCCAGGTTACGGTTGGCGAGAGTCCTGATATTCAGGGCGGCGTTTCGGTCGGCATGATCCGCATGCCCGCAGTTCTTGCAGAGGAACCTGTCCTGGCCCGGACGATTGGCTCTCTCGCAATGCCCGCACTCGGCACAAGTCCGGCTGGTTGTTCCTTGGGTCCACGTGGACCACGGGGACACCAGCCAATTGTGCCTTGTAGGCAAGGAAAGCACCGAGTTGGGCAAAACCCCAACTGGCAAGCGTGTTCCTCGCGTTGCCGCCCCGAGCCGTGACCCGCTTCCGAATATCGGTCAGGTCTTCCAGGCCGATGGCTCGGCCCGTGCGTTTGGCGGTCTCGACGATCTTTTTCTGGGACGATGACCGATTTTGTAGGAGCCGGCTCCAGCCGGCGATTTTCGCGAGACCTTTGGCAACGTCTGGGACGATGACCGATTTTGTAGGAGCCGGCTCCAGCCGGCGATTTTCGTGCGACCTTTGGCTTCGTCCGGGTCGCCAGCGGGAGCTGGCTCCTACACGGGCTATTGGACCCTGGCCGGCATCAGGCAGAAGCCGAATCTTCGCGGTCAGTTTCATAACTTGTATTGAAGATGAATACGATCGACCGGTCCATCCGGCGGACGGACGGACCCGAGCGGAATTCCTCCCTCACCCAAAGGAGAGAAACTCCTTCCACCTTTATTTTGAGAGTTCGGAAGCCGGGTGTAGCCCGGCTCATCGCCCGGGGATCTCGAACGATTCGCCCGGCTTCAGGACGATCGGCTCGGCGGAGGTCTCCGACCGGACGCGAGCGGCCCACGCCTGGGCGTCCTGGGCGATGGTCGGGAAGGTGTTGTAGTGGATCGGCAGGACGTACCGCGGTTGGATCAGCTTGATGGCGCGGATCGAGTCGTCGGGGCCCATCGTGTAATAGTCGCCGATCGGCAGGATGGCCAGGTCGATCCCCTCCTCGCCGATGAGGGCCATGTCGCCGAAGAGGCCGGTGTCGGCGGCGTCGTAGATGCGGAGACCGTCGGGGAAGGTCAGGAGGAAGCCGCAGGGGTTCCCGCCGTTCGAGCCGTCGGGCAGGGCCGATCCGTGGAAGGCGAGGGTCAGTTTGACCCGGATGGTCTCGTCGAAGAGGAAAGCCCCGCCGTGCTGGAGGCCGTGGACCTTCGGCTCGGGAAGCCCGCGAAGCGGCTGCTGGAGCCACTGGGCGATCTCGTAGTTGGTGGCGACCGTCGCACCAGTCCGCCGGGCAATCGCGACCGCGTCGCCCACGTGGTCTCCGTGCCCGTGCGAGATCAGGATCAGGTCGGCCGAGACCTCCTCGGCCTTCGCCGCCGCACTCGGATTCTCGGTCAGGAATGGGTCGATGAGAACCTTCTTCCCGGCACCCTCGATCCAGAGCGCGGAATGCCCCAGCCACTGCACCCGGGTCGACATCGTTCCAGCTCTCCTCTTCTCGGCTAGGCTAGAGCGCGTTACCGTTGGATGGCCGATGTCTCATACCAACCCGACGCGCCAGCGAGGGTCTTCGTGTTTCTTTCTCATACCAACCCGACGCGCCAGCGAGGGTCTTCGTGTCGGAACCCTCGCTGGC